>JAJZTR010000069.1 GCA_021848775.1 Chloroflexota bacterium
TCCCATTGCCATTATTATCCGAGTTGGAAAAGCCCACGTTGCTGGTCAATCCCAGGATTGCAAGAGAAAATATCGCATTCATGGCAGATAAAGCGCGCCAGCAAAATGTGCGCTTTCGTCCTCATTTTAAAACTCATCAGTCAGCTGCTGTCGGCGAGTGGTTTAACGAAGCTGGTGTAAAGGCTATAACCGTCTCATCGGTCGATATGGCCGATTATTTTGCCCGTCACGGCTGGAAAGATATTCTGATCGCTTTTCCAGTCAACGTGCGCCAATTGCGCACCATCAACAACCTGGCAAGCCAGGTTCGGCTGGGGTTGCTGGTCGAATCTGTCGAGAGCGTCCACCAATTGGCAAGCGGTTTGCAGTTTCCAGTAGACCTGTGGATAAAAGTCGATAGCGGCAGCGGTAGAACAGGTTTAGTCTGGAACCGGTTACCTGAAATCAAACTTCTGGCTGAAACGATAACAACCGGCAGCAACTTCACTTTGCGCGGCCTGCTGACTCACGCCGGGTATACCTATTCCTCAACCTCCCGTGAAGACATCTGCCAGCGCTACCAGACCAGTGTTTCGCGCATGATCAAGCTGCAGTCCGAGCTTGCTGCAGCCGGGTTTGGACCGATTGAGATTTCAGTTGGCGATACGCCAGGTTGTACCGTGTGTTCAGACCTTGGTCGTGTCGATGAAATCCGGCCGGGAAACTTTGTGTTCTATGACGGACAAATGCTGCACCTGGGGGTTTGCACCCCGCGGCAGATTGCCGCTGTGCTTGCCTGCCCGGTGGTGGCGCTTCATCCCGAGCGCGGCGAGGTCGTGGTCTATGGCGGAGCGGTGCATCTTTCGAAAGACACCATAATTCAGGATGGAATCGCCCATTTTGGCCTGGTTGTTTTCTTGTCTGAAAATGGGGAATGGTCAGAACCCGTCCCGCAAGCCTATGCTGCCCGTCTCTCGCAGGAACACGGCATCCTCCATCTGCCGCCGGAGGGAATTCAGAGGCTCAAGGTGGGGGACTGGCTGGGAGTGCTGCCCGCCCATATATGCCTGACCGTCGCTTGCATGGGACGGTACCGGCTGTTGGACGGCACTGAAATTACAACATATAGGTCATCGGAACTGGCGTAAAGACCAGCAGGAAGATAATCAATGCCAGGATTGCCAGCGCCTTGCGCCGGCTGTCCAACGGCGTGATGGTATCCAGCGGTTCAGCATAGACCCGTCCAAGCATGAAAATCAGCGCAGCCCAGAACCACCACCCGGTCCAGACGAAACCGAGCAGCACCAGCGCCGCCAGAATGAAGGGCAATAATCGTTTTGCGGTTTTCTGGCCAAAAAGAGTATAGATCATATGCCCGCCGTCCAGCTGACCGGCCGGGATCAAGTTAAGGGCGGTGATAAGAATGCCACCCCAACCCGCCCAGGCCACTGGATCCAGTACCACATCCAGCCCGCCGTAGGGCAGCGGCTGTCCAGTGAAAAAGTAGCGCAGCCAGTACTCGAGTTGAGACACGCCATGCATGTCGACAGGGGCAGGGAGCAATTGTCCAAAGATTGTAAATTTTGCCAACAGATAGAGGATTGAATTCCCCTCCAACTGCATCTGACCAAGCCCGCTCGCGCTTGCGGCGGCTGGCAGCGTCTGCAACCCGGACATGGACAGCCCGATGAGCAGCACCGGAATGGCGACAACCAACCCCGCCAGCGGTCCGGCGATGCCGATATCCAGCAATACCCGCCGGTTTTTAGGCAACTCCTTCATATTTATGAAAGCACCCAGGGTGCCGAACGGGCTGAATGGATATGGCAGCGGGAGAAAATACGGCAGGGTGACCTGCACCTTGTGGTATCTGCCAGCCAGGTAATGCCCGAACTCGTGTGCCCCCAAAATGGCGATCATGCTCAGAGTGAACGGCCAACCCTTAATCAGAAACTGAAACAGATTATCCAGCCAGTTTTCCGAAAGGGATTCGACACTCATCATCCCGCCGGTGAACCAGACAGAAATCAGGGTCAAGATGAAAAAAATCAAATTGACCTTCGGGTTGGAAGGTTTTGGATTGGCTATTCCGGTCACCAGGATGACGCTGTGCCGGTTCTCATCCATGCGGAACATAGGTGTCATCCCCAATGGTTTTAAAGCGACTGCCAGCTGGTCATAGGCCGCGGCAATGTCTTCCGAAAACAGCCGCCCGCGATAACGCACCAGGTAACCCGAGCGTTCACTTCCAAGGGTCGTATCCTCGATGGCAAGGACGCGGCGAACCGCAGCCTCAGCCCGCTCCAGGGTAAAACCAGTATCATCCATGTTAAATTATTCCTGTAACCTGTATTTTCCAATAAGGCGGGAATGGATGGGAGTCGAACCCACCGCGGCCCGCAACGCGACCCGCCACCGGTTTTGAAGACCGGGGAGCCCACCGGAACTCAACCACTCCCGAGATTAAGCATACCCCAGCCATTTACTTTCGTCAACGCGCGGCTGCGTGCGGTTTCTACGAATTTCCAACGATCCAGGTCGATCCACTGGTCAAATCGAAGGCCCCGGTTTCCTGCAGGGGGTTATGATCGCAATCCTCAGCCCTGAGCCGGTAGGCATTCGGATCGAGAAAAAAGATGCGTCCTTCACCAGGCAGGATGCTTTCAACGCTCCCAAGCTGGTCCTCGCCCCAGCCTTCGTTGTTCTGCGAGACAATATAAATAAAGCAAATTTCAGCCGTGGAGGCGTTTTCGACCTGCAAGGGTACGGTGCCGCTGCCGCCGATGGTTAAGGCAATATCCGAGGAAAATTTTGCTATTGAAAGCACTGTCACGCCTTCACAGTTGCGCACCAGCAAATCGTAAGTTCCCGGAGTCATTTCAAATGTCCGGCTTTCACCGGATGCCAGAGGTGCTTGATCCGCCAGCAGGTTTTCTCCCCATTCATTGCTGGCCTCCGCTGAGACATATACTTCGCAAATATCCATGCTGGTCTGGTTGTCCAGGGCAACTTTGACCGGGCTGCCACTTGAATTCGCCGGTGAACAGGCAGCCAACGCCAATGTTAGCACTATGCAAACAATCGAACCAGTTTTCCTCATGAAAACGCCCTCTGCCGCCTCTGGTAGTGAACCATGTCCATTGTAGTATATTTTCAGGCGGCAGATCAGGGCATAAATATCGAATTAGGGTGGCAATCGGACCGGCTGGACAGCCTGATCTAGAATATCATGGGCAGTAAAGCTGACAGTACCGGCCGGGTCAGAACACCGAGCTGCCCGATGGCGATCCCCAGCAATATTCCCGCCAGTACATCCGAAAAATAATGCATGCCGGTCAATATGCGCGACAGGCTTACCAGAATTGCCCAGATCGCCATTACGATACCCACCCACAGCGGCCCGCTGAGAATAGCGATCACAGCCAGCATGCTGGCACGGGCAGCGTGTCCTGATGGAAAAGAGTGCGGATCAGTGTTGCGGTAGATGCTTCCCCATTCTCCCGGAGGCCGACTGCGCCGCACAGTGAACTTGACGAGCATCACCATCGCGGCTAATCCAAGGATGGCAGCTATGATAAAAGCAGCCAGATCTCGCCACGCGCTAAAAAAGGCCCAGATTGCCAGCAGGCCAATCAACCAGAACCAGGAATCGCCGGAATGGGCGAAAAACGTGACCAATTTCCACCAGGGTGATCCGCCATCGTCCATGCGAAAATTTTCAGATATTTTTTTGTCTAAATCATAGATTTTATCTAACATTCCGTCAGCAGGCCGCCATTAATAAGTACCCAACGATCGGGCGTGAGTATACCCTTAAGTAGCAGAATCTTCCAGAAATCAAAACCTGAGTCTTTACAAATGCTGTGTTATTGCGCAGAGAACTAAAAGTGTGGTTAAATACTAATGGTTATTAGGCCGGTCAAGATTTTGTCGAAATTCAGGAGTTCTGGCCATGATCCCTTCAACCAACCCCAAAAATAGATACCGCAAATTGCTGACGGTTTTTTCAATTCTGTTGGCGGTCAGTGTAGCCTGTAATCTTCCTTTCGTATCCACTCCCGCACCTGGTCCGGATGATGCTACACCACTACCTGTGCCCAAGTCGGTATCCAATGAACTTCTCCCGCCGGTTGTCGTGGAAACCTGGCCGCTCGAATCCGCCAGTATCCCCCTGACAGGTGAAATATCGCTGACCTTTGACCAGCCGATGGATCGCGGCTCGGTTGAGGCGGCGGTCAAAGTTGATCCAGCAATCCCCGGTCGATTTAAGTGGGAGGGGGATACCACCGTCCAATTTGTGCCGGACCTGCCGTTATCTCCCAAAACTCAGTTGACGATCACCGTCGCGGATACGGCGCTTAGCAGCGAAGGATTAAATCTGCTGCGCAGCACCAGCTTTAGTTTTCAAACCCTGGGAGCCCTGCACCCGGTCGAAAGACTACCGCAGCCGGGGACCATTGACGCGAATCCCTCATCGACTGTTGCGGTGACCTTCAACCAACCGGTGGCGGAATTGGGTGAGTCAAAAGCTCCGCACGCTTTTACCCTCGAACCGGCGGTGGATGGAAAGGGCTACTGGTTGAATACAAGCACGTATGTGTTCGAGCCTGATCCGGCAATGGGCGGAGGAGTTCACTACAGCGTGGAGATCAATCCTGACCTGACCAGCCTGGGTGGAGCCTCACTGGAGGTCGGGGACTCTGCGGACTGGGGATTCACCACAGCGTCGCCAGCCTTGCTCGAAGTGCTGCCTGCAGCATCGACCACCATCATGTTGGACGAGGAATTCAGGTTAACTTTCAACCAACCCATGGATACTTCTTCGGTCGAAGAAAACTTTCTGTTGCGGGACGCTGTTGGGAATGTGGTCACCGGCGAATTTTACTGGTCGAATAACGATACGGTTGTCACCTTTAAACCCGCCCTGTTATTTCCACGGGGGAACGCATATTCTCTGCGGTTGTCAAATCAGGCAAAATCGCGCGGTGGGACTGGTCTGCTCATTACGACCCAAACCCAATATCGATCGGTTGGGGAGTTTGCTGTGAGCTCCACCAAACCAGCGGATGGTCAGCCGTTAAAAGTTTGGGTTGGTCTCGGATCGATCAATGTTGGCTTTACAACGCCGCTGGCTGAAGGTCAGGACCTCAGCCAACTGGTACAAGTTGAACCGCGCCCGGGTAATTTTGCCATCGGTTCATCAAATGATCGAAAATCTCTTTATCTTACCGGTTCTTTTCTGGATGCAACCAACTATCGCTTGACTCTGGATGCTGACCTGCGGGATCGCTGGGGAGATGCTCTGGGAGACACATTCACCGCCAATTTCCTGGTGGCTGATTCTGAACCCTCACTAAATATCCCCATCGTGCAGTATGGCAGCTACCTTCTGTTTGCCGAGCCTGGCGATTCCAGCTTGCCGGCTTATGCCACTAATTTATCGACCCTGAACATTTCCAGGGCCGAATTGACTTTGCAGCAGTTTTTGGACGTGATGTTCAAATACGATTCGCCGAGCGTTGAGCTCTTTCCCCCGTTCGAACAATGGGAGCAGTCCTTAACGTTGCCGCTTAATGCAAGCCGGGGAATCGATGTCGACCTGGTGCCGGGAGATGACGATCTTGTGGGAGGGTTATATCTGTACCGGATCGCCTCACCGGATTTGCCGACTCGAAATAAGGATGTCAATTTTAGCCTGATATCCTCCAATATTCAGGTAACGATCAAAGAGAATCGGGATGAAGTATTTCTTTGGGTCACCAATCTGCTGACCGGCGAACCGTTATCGAACGCCCCCATTCAGATTTATACCAGTGCCGGTGAGCCGGCTGCGGTCGGGACGACAGCATCGGATGGAACAGTCCGTATACCGCTCCAGCGAAAGCCAGATGATTATCGAGAGCTGGTGGTTATTGCGGGAACACCCGGGACTACAAATTTTGGGGTAGGATATTCGCGGTGGAACAGCGGAATATCCCCCTGGAGTATGGGGGTACCAGCGAACTCGTATCAGACGGATATGATAGGCTATATCTACACCGACCGGCCGATTTACCGCCCCGGTCAAACAGTCTATTTCCGGTCCGTCCTGCGAACCATGGACGATGCCCGTTACTCCCCGGTGTCATTCGAATCCGCCACCTTCTCATTGGTTGGCGGCGAATACGACCCCTATACTGGAGAATTGCCTTTGCTTGATTCCGTTCGGTTGGAACTATCACCTTACGGAACCACATCCGGCGAATTCAAGCTTCCCGATGATGCCAAACCCGGATATTACGCCATTCAAATGGAAGATCATTTTGCGCGGCTGGAATTTCAGGTGGCTGAGTACCGCAAACCTGAGCTGGATGCGCAGGTCAATTTTGAACAAAGCGATTATCGTGCCGGTGATGACATTCGGACCACAATCCAGGCTAATTACTATTTTGGCGGCGCGGCAGCCAGCGTCAGCGTGCGCTGGACCCTCTATACCGACGATAATTATTTTTATATCCCAGGTGGATATACCACCGGCCTGGTGGACACCCGTTGGCTTCAACCCTCCTGGTACTGGCCCTTTGGTAATTTCGGCCACAAGTACCTGACGAGCGGTGAAGGCGTGACTGATAGTGACGGTAAGCTTTCGTTGGATTTTACCGACGCTGCCCTGACCGAATGGTTGGATTCAGCTGAGTCTCATACACTAACCCTGCAGGCTGAGTTGGTGGATGAAAGCGGGCAAACGGTCACCAGCCGTGGTTCAAGCATGATCCACCCGGATGATTTTTATATTGGGATAAAACCGGAAAGTTGGATTGCCAGGGCGGGGGATACGATTGGGTTTGCTATTCAAACCAGCGATTGGCAGGCTGAACCTGTTGCAGAAAAGGATCTGACAGCAATTTTTCAGCGGATTGAATGGGTACAGGATTGGAGCAATGTTCAGACCGGCGAGGTGATTTTTAAAGAGCAGTTGACCGAAATTGGCAGTGTAAATCTCCGTACTGATTCTGATGGCATCGCCAGGATAGAATTCAGCGTGGAGGAACCGGGCGCTTACCGGCTTGATGTGCAGGGCGGGCAGGCCAGGTCGCAGGTTTTGCTGTGGGCGGGTGGAAGCGGGAGTGTTCCGTGGCCTGATTTGCCCGACCAGCATATCCGCATTCAAAGCGACCTGGAGGAATATCAGCCTGGGGATACCGCCAAAATCTTTATCCCCAACCCCTTCGAAAGTGGAGCCACAGCCCTGGTGACGGTTGAGCGTTGGGGCGTCCTGCGCTCGCAAGTGGTTGAAATCACAACGTCCAGCGCTACCATTGACCTTGAGATTTCGCCAGAAGATGCGCCAAATGTCTTCGTCTCGGTACTCCTCTTTGGGCGCAACAATTCAGGTCGACCGGATTTCCGCATGGGAATTCTCGAATTGGAGGTGGACGCTCAGACCTATGTGCTGGATGTCGAGTTGGAGATCGAAGATCCCCCCCTCGAACCTGGCGAAGATGCCCGTATAAATATTCAAGTCAAAGATTCAACGGGTAATCCCGTCCAGGGTGAATTTTCGCTGGCGGTGGTCGATAAAGCCATTTTTGCTCTGGCCGGTCCAAATTCTGAAGATATTGTCAGCGCTTTCTACGGCGCGCATCCTCTGGGGATTTGGACCAGCACACCGCTCACAGCATACACGCACCGTTTTGTTACGGTGGAGCCGGGTGCCGGCGGCGGTGGTGGAGGGGGGGCTGCCCCGGTGGTAGACCTGCGGGAGGACTTCCGTGACACAGCCTACTGGTCGGGTTCGTTTGAAACCGACGCTGCAGGCAGGTCCGTGATCGAAGTTCCCATGCCAGACAACCTCACTACCTGGGTGGTCACAGTCCGCGGTTTATCGCGCGATACGCGCGTCGGAGAAGCGACCACCGAGCTGTTGGTGACCAAGGATCTCATCATTCGCCCGGTCACGCCGCGATTTATGGTAGCCGGTGACCGCGTACAGTTGGGCGCTGTGGTAAATAACAACACCTCGCAAACACTGGATGTGTCGGTCGAATTGCAGGCGGTTGGTGTCTCCCTGTCTGAGGGGGAAACAGCTTTGGCGGTCCAGGTGCCTTCTGGAGGACGAAAACGCGTGAACTGGTGGGTAGATGTGCAAGATGCCGGTGCTGCCAGACTGGTTTTCAGTGCGCGCAGCGGCGCTTTGCGGGATTCTTCAACACCGGCGACGGGTGATATTCCGATCCTGCGCTATGCAGCTCCGCAAACGTTTGCCACCAGTGGTCTGATGACTGAGGCAGGCGAGAATCTCGAAGTCGTCAGTTTGCCAAAATCCTATGAGCCTACCGGCGGCGAACTACGGATTGAGATGAATAGTTCGCTGGCAGGCACTGTTATCAGCGGATTGGAAGTCATGGAAAGCTACCCCTCCGATTTCACAGAGCCAATTTTGTCTCACTTGATGGCAAACCTTGCAGGCTACAACCTGCTCAAAGAAAGTGGAACCGGGCAGCCTGAGCTGATGGCAAAATATCAAAAAGCCATACGAGATGATTTGAACCGGCTGCAAAGTCTGCAAAACAGCAATGGAGGGTTTGGCTGGGGCAGCGAAAGTAAGAGCGATTTGTATCTTTCCAGCTATGCACTGTTGGGACTCACCTGGGCCAGCCAGGCAGGTTTCATGGTGGACCCCACCATGATATCCAAAGCCCGAATCTATCTACTGGACAACCAGGGATCCCCTGAAAAGGCCGCACAAAATTGGCAGCTTGACCGGCTGGCTCTGGTATATTACGCCCTGGATCAAGCGGGGATGCACGGCGCATTTCCGCAGGAATTATACGAAGTTCGCGAGCGGCTAAGCCCGTGGGCAAAGGCATTGTTGGCGCTTGTTCTCCAAAATTTTGATGAGCAAATGTCAAAGACCTTGATGTCCGACTTGCAGGGTCTGGCAATCCGTTCATCGACCGGGGTGAACTGGCAGGATGAGAATAATTCCTGGCAGAATTATTCGACCTCCAATTTCAATACAGCCGTTGTTGTGTTCGCGCTGTCAACCCAGGACCCGGCTTCACCATTACTGGCGGATTCAGTGCGCTACCTTGTTTCCCATCGAAGAGCATCTGGCGGGTGGACCTCGAGCTATGATACTGCCTGGGTATTGAATGCATTGACCCGATACATCCAAGCAACCAGCGAATTAAAAGGCGCGTTTGATTATTCTGCGGTACTGAACGGCGCGCCGGTAGCCTCTGGCAGCGCTGCCGCCTCTGAACCCTGGTCGCTGGTTCGGGCACAGGTTCCGTTGAGTGAGCTGGATGAGGTCAACAGCAATGGACTGCGCTTTATCCGCGGCAAGGGAGCCGGACGCCTTTATTACCGCGCTTTTCTGGAGGTCGGGCAGCCGGTGGAAGACGCCCAGCCGGTTGAACGCGGTTTGACCGTCAGTCGTGATTACATACTTGCGGGAGCAAACTGCAAGGCGCAGGATTGCCCGGCAGTCGATTCAGTCAATCTTCAGGCTAAGAATCCGGTGGTTATAGGTCGGGTTACCATTGCCAATCCAACCGACCTGTATTATGTGGTGGTGGAGGATGCCATTCCCGCCGGGGCGGAAATCATCAACCTGCAGCTCAATACGACTTCATTTATCTTCGAAGAGACAACCAATGAGCCGCAAATTGACTCGCTTGATCCGTTCTCAAACGGTTGGGGATGGTGGTGGTTCAATTCACCCACAATTTACGACGATCATATTCAATGGATCGCCAGCTATCTGCCTGCCGGCACCTACACCCTGACTTACCAGCTGCAACCACTGCTGGCAGGTGAATTCCAGGTAATTCCGGCCAGGGCTTATACCTATTACTTCCCTGAAGTGGAAGGCCGCAGCGCCGGGACGATTTTTACCATCAAGGAATGATGCTTTGTGCCACGGATCATCCCGTGAATTAGGTTGTAAGCTACCTGTAATGACGAGTAAAAGTTCGTGAAATAGGATGAAATGCTCCCCTTAATTTGCCGCTCCAGGCATAGTGAAGGGTTCTAATTTACTATATTCCTCAAAAAACCTCTCGAACGGCAATTATTCCGGTAGACCGCCTGGATCATTTTTCACCGGCTGCGGGAGAGGGCTGATTACCCCATCGATCAAGTTGGCTTTATTAGATTAGGAAGGTTAGCCTGACTTATCAGGAAACCTGTCACGTGAAATATTGCACAAGCGAGGTTAGCATTAATCTCGCCATTCGCGATGTGTGTCTGGTAAGGCGATGGCACCTGTTCAGTTTACTGATAGCACCGCTTATACGTTGAGATCCAGCCGAACCTTAATCTCCTCTGGAGGTGAGTATGGTCCATGTTCTGATTGCGGTTGTAACCATTGTGTGCGCGATCCTGGCCGTTCGAGCTTCACGGTTATTGGTATCCGCCCTCTGGTTGGCGGCTACCAGCGCATTGGTCGCATTGGAAATGTATTTACTGGGGGCGCCGGAAATAGCGGTCATCGAACTTAGCGTGGGAGCCGGGTTGGTGACGATTTTATTCGTGTTCGCTATTAACTTGACCGGCGAGGAAAATTTTGATGCAAGGCGAATGGTACCCAGGCCATTGGCCTGGGTGCTGCTGGCCATTGCTGGCTTGATACTTTTCTACATGATATGGCCAGAAATCGACCCTATTACAGCTGGCTCGATGCAGGGTACATTCCGCGAAATTTTCTGGGAGAACCGGAAATTGGACACTTTGTTACAACTTCTTATGATTTTTTGCGGCGTCCTGGGCGTGCTTGGCTTGCTGCAGGAGGAAAGAAAAGAGAAGGTTCTGCCCACAAAGGAGCGTGGAACATGACAGTTTCCATCCCGACGATTGTACTCATCACCATATTGGGCTTGATAGGCATAGGAATTTACGCTCTGTTGACCACTCGCAACCTTATAAAAGTGATCATCGCGCTGCAAATTTTGGTCAAGGGGGCCATGCTGGGTTTGGTGCTGGCTGGCCGCCTGACCGGTAAGGAAGATATGGGGCAAAGCCTGGCCATCACGGTTATCATCGCGGACACCATAGTAGCGGTGATCGGTATGTCGCTGGCGGTGCAGGTACGCCGCGTCATTGGTACCCTGGATTTGACCAGGTTGACCTCACTGAGGAGATGACTGTGGCAGAGATCTTCATTCTCCTGGCGATAGGCTTACCCTGGTTGGGCGCGCTGCTGGTTTGGGCAGCTGGCGATACCCGGGCGAATTTGCAGCATGGACTGGCAGTGGTTTTCTCCGTGGCAGCTGGTATCGCTGCCCTTTTACTAATCCCATATGGAACCAAACAGATCTTCGTCAGTGTGCCCATCGGGGGAGCATTTGGCGATTTCACCTTCTCGCCGGACGGGTTAGGGGTGTTCCTGGCCGCTGTCGCCACCGTGATTGGCTCGCTGGCGGTAATCTTCTCCGTGGACTATATGCGCGGTGAGGCTTCCCTGGGCCGTTACTATGCCTTTATTTTGTTTTTTATTGGCGCCATGGTCGGGCTGGTACTGACCACCAACCTTTTGCTGATGTTTGTGTTCTGGGAAATCACTGCCCTGACTTCCTATTCCTTGATCGCATTTCATAACGATGATCCCAAAGCCGTAGCTGGTGGCATAAAAGCCTTGATCATCACCCAGTTCGGCGGCCTTGGCCTGTTGATTGGCGCCCTGGTGCTGTTTGCTTACACCGGCAGTTATGATATTCAGGCATTTATTACGAATCCGGCCATGTTGCCCGCCGGTGCGCTTGCCTGGATGGCTTATGGCTGTCTGGCGGCGGCTGCGGCCAAATCTGCGCAGTTTCCCTTCCAGACCTGGCTTCCGGACGCAATGGAAGCGCCTACCCCGGTCAGCGCCTTGATCCATGCAGCCACGATGGTGAATGCCGGGGTCTACCTGCTGGCCCGTTTTTACCCGGCTTTCGAAGGGGTACCGGGCTGGCGGGAAGCGGTCATGCTGGTGGGGATGTTGTCAGCACTGCTGGCAGCACTGATGGCGGTGGTCGCCACTGACTTGAAACGCGTGCTGGCTTACTCCACCGTCAGCCAGCTGGGGTACATGGTCTACGCAGTGGGTGCTGGCGGAGTTTTCGCTTCCCAATTTCATTTGCTCAGCCACTCGGTATTCAAAGCTTTACTCTTCCTGGGTGCGGGTGCGGTGATTCATTCCGCCGGCACACGCGACATGCGCCTGTTGGGCGGCCTTGGCAAACGCATGCCGTTCGTCAGGCTTGTTTTTGTGGTTGGCGGTCTGGCATTGGCCGGTTTGCCCATCTTAAACGGGTTCTGGAGCAAAGAGTTGATTCTGGAAGCAGGTCTGGAGCACGGCAATCCATTGTGGATGCTGATCGCGATGCTGCTTGTTTCCGGCATGACTGCCTTCTACACTTTCCGGATGGTGTGGCTGGTCTTTTACGGCAAGCCGCGTTCAGAGCTGCAAGCGCATGATGCCGGCCTGGCGATGAAAATCTCGCTGGCTCCACTTGCGTTTGGCACACTGACGACCTGGCTGCTGGCAGGTTCGTTTGCAAAACTGTTGTCTGAGAGCCTTCCGGCACATGGTATCGAGGCGCATTCGACAACGGAAATCCTGACCGATGTGCTTACAGCCCCGGTCACATTGGTCGCTATGGCAGTCATCTTCCTCGGGTTGGCCGCCTGGTGGCAGCGGGATAAACTGAGCGGGGTCGGCAAAGCCCTGGCAGGTTTGACCAACGCGGCCATGAATAGTTTTGGCTTCGAGGAGGTCAACCGGACGGTGGTCGGTGGGATTCAAATTGCAGCGGAGAGGCTGCGTACGACCCAGACCGGTTTGCTGAACTGGAACGTAGCCGCACTTCTTGTCGCAATGGTGGTAGTCCTGGCAATTTTAGCGTTGGGGGTTGGATAACGATGAACGCGAACGACGCAATTCTCCTGGCCATAACATTTCCGCTAATCGCAAGTCCGTTCATTTATCTCATTGCTCGGCTGATCGAACGGCGCAATCCGAGGATCGATACAGCGCGTTGGCTGGCACTGATAACGCTGCTGGTGGACGGTTATTTTCTCTACCTGGCAGGAAACCAGTACCTGCAGACCCATCAAGATTTGCTGATTTCGGTGGGACAAATCAGTCTGCGGTTGGATGGAATTACTTTGCTTCTGGCCGTTGTCGCCCTTGGGCTGGGTATTTTGGTGACCATTTTCTCCGGTCCTGCTGTAGCCCGTGACTATGGGCGTGAATTTTACTTTGCGCTGCTGACCGCGATGATTGGCACCATCATCGGCCTGGGGGCTGCTGACGACTTATTCAATCTTTGGGTTTGGTTCGAATGTATGGCCATTTGTTCCTACATTCTGGTTGCCTTCCATCATAAAGAAGCTGGGTCGCTCGAAGCCGGGATCAAATATCTGACACAAAGTGCGCTCGGCTCCGTTCTGGTTTTGTTCGGAATCGCACTGGTGTTTACCGGTACCGGCACGCTTGATCTGGATGAAATTCGAGTGCTGGCACAGCCCACTGGCATCCTGGTGGCAGCCGGTGCCATGTTCATCATTGGGTTCGGTGTCAAAAGCGCACTGGTCCCGCTGCATACCTGGCTGCCGGATGCGCATTCCCAGGCTCCCAGCGGTATCAGCGCCATGCTCTCGGGTGTGGTCATCGAAGCCGGGCTGGTGGCGCTGCTGCGCGTGTTGGGGGCGCTGAATGCGGTGACGGTCTCATGGGGCGCGCTGCTGCTCGGTTTTGCTGCCATCAATATGCTGGTCGGTAACCTGATGGCACTGCGCCAGGTTCAGGTGAAACGCCTGTTGGCGTATTCCAGCCTGAGCCACATGGGGTATATCCTGCTGGGTATCGGCGTGGGAATGGCTTTCGGCACCGAATATGCCGCAGCCGGTGGATTTTTCCATATTCTCACCCACGCTATGATGAAAGGCCTGGCCTTTTTGGCGGCCGGTGCTTTCCTGTACTGCCTGCACCAGGCAAATGGCAATCACGATTCGCTG
>JAJZTR010000070.1 GCA_021848775.1 Chloroflexota bacterium
GACTACCTTAGCCGCTTTGACCTTTTGCTGCTGAGATGGCTGGGCCTCGATCCGCTGAATGGCCTCAGCGCGCGACATCCGACGTTTTTGGGTCAATCGGGCTAACTGCACGTCTTTTGGCGCGTAAGCAACCCAAATCGAATCGCATTTTTTTGATAAATTTGCTTCCAAAAGCTTAATCGCTTCGATAACTATAACCGGCTGAGGAGCCCGCTTCACTAAAAAATCGATCACCTGATCCACCAGCGGGTGAATAATGGTCTCGAGGCTGGCAAGCGCCTGTGGGTCTGAAAATACCACCCGGCCTAACCTTCCTCGATCAATTTCACCATCGGAATTGACAATCCACTTGCCGAACTGATCAACCACAGCCTGATAACCAGGTGCTCCGCGGGCGATCGTGCGGTGAGCTAAAGCATCTGCATCGATCCCATAGGCGCCTAAATGTTCCAGCATGCGCCGGACTACACTTTTGCCGGTGGCAATATTTCCGGTTAAACCAATAACGTATTTGCCCTCCCACCTGCTCAATGTATTCTCCTCTTATGCTGGATTGAGATGTGATTCAAGCCATTATCATTTTAACTTTGGGCGGCAAGAATGTCAAAGGATTATGTGCGCGGCATCCTTGCATAAACCTTTCAAATGGCAGTAATTAATATCATTATAGTGGAATAGACAACCGGGCAGCACGATCCTATATCGGCTATAATGTTACGCGGCTGGGATTAGCTTCTTTTACTGAAATTTTTTCTAGAAATTAATAGGTTTTGCTGCGCTTCTCAGGCGTCAAATAAGAGGGACACATGACATCTCAACCTTCAGGTCAATATTCGTTGAAGAATATGCTTACTTCCTTTTTTGGTCCGCCCGATTTCTCCTGGAGGACAATCCAGGAATATTTATTCATTATCCTGGGATCGGTCGTTCAGGCACTGGCGATGCGCCTTTTTCTCATCCCGGCTCTCCTCGTCAGCGGTGGAGTCAGCGGGATTGCCCAAATTATTAACTACTTTACCCAGTGGCCCATCGGGGCGATGGTTTTTGTCGGAAATATTCCCCTTTTCGTCCTAGGGTGGCGGTACCTGGGCGGCCTGCGTTTTGCCAAACGCACCGCATTATCTGTGGCGTTGTTTTCATTTTTCACCGACATTCTTGTATTCTTCATTCCAGGGAAGGGTATCACCGACGACCTGGTCCTCGACTGCCTGTACGGCGGCATCCTGCTTGGAATAGGGCTTGGCATGGTTTACCGTGGGAAGGGCACGTCCGGCGGCAGTGATATCCTGGGGCGTATCCTCAACCATCGTCTCGGTATCTCAATTTCTCAAGCTTATCTGATAACCGATACCCTGGTTGTACTGGCCGGCGGGTTTGCTTTCGACTGGGAGCGCGCCCTTTATGGGCTGGCGGTCATTTATGTCAGTGGTTTGGCTGCTGAAGCTACTTCCGAGGGCTCGGGGGTATTCCGCACGGTCATGATCATTACCACCCATCCGGCGGAAGTTCAAAAGAGCATCCTGGAAGTTCTTGAACGCGGGGTCACCATTTTGGAAGGGACCGGCGCTTACACTGGAGCTGACCGCCCGGTCCTCTATACTGTAATCACCCGTTCAGAAGTAAACCAGTTGAAGGAGCTGGTCCGCGAATCGGATCCCCACGCGTTCGTAGTAATCGGACAGGCGCATGAAGCTCTTGGCGAAGGTTTCAGGCCGTTAAAAACCTGAACCCGCACACCCCGCAATAAAACAAATCATTGCTTAAGCAGCGAGGGGAATCTTTTATTTTTTATTCGATGATCGCTTGTTAATAAGGACAGAGGCATCAAAACCGTTGTCCTGAAGATGCTCAATCATTAAATCCACAGCCTGGTTCCTTGTTAGCCGTTCATCTCCGCAACTACCCTTATACTTATCGACTGACCCCCAATGAATCACCGCGCTTTCAAATTTGATCTCATACCACTTATCACAAACCAATACCGAAAGCTTCCCAAAGGGGGAAAAGGTCCAATCTACCGATTCGGTGACCTCTTTGCCGGATACCTTTTTAACCGTAGCCTGCCCCACTACAGTAGTAAAGATGGGGCGGCTCTTGTCCAGCTGAGTGAAGAGCGATTGACCCGCCATCCATGTGGGTTGCGGAATGTCCAAGTAATCCAATAAGGTCGGAGCAATATCTAAATTTTGAGCATTTTCTTCGATTACTTTCGAATTTTCGTGATCAGGAAAATGAAAGATCAATGGCAGTCGCGACTTGGTCCATTGGACACTGTGGTCGCTGGCAATGACTAGAACAGTTTCTCTTTCGGTCAGGTCACCTGATGCCAATTCAGTGTACAGGCTCTCGATGGCTTTATCCATTTCCAAAATGCTGTCATCATAAAAATCCATATCATACTTTTCTTGATCATCAATATCTTTACCAGAAGAAAAATGTCGATTTTGCGGAAAATAGTACGGACCATGGGTTCCCATCCAGTGAAAATGAACGAAGGCTGGTTGGTCTTCCTCATCAAGCAGGGTAGCCAGGCTCTGCAATTTTCCCCGGTCATTAAATTGCTCCATCGATTTTGTTAACTGGAGATAGGGATTATCCATTTCTTCGATGTAAAAGATGTGTTTCAATCGATCCCCGAGACGGGTGATTAGCTCGTAATTAAAATAACCGTTATCGGAGGGCAAATATTTTCTGACAAATTCAGGTAGACCGCTGGCTGCTTCCCTTCTCCCGTTGGCGGTATCAAACGCGTTCAAGAAATTTAAATCAATCGCATCCGCGTACCAATTGAAACTCAACTGATAGGTATGGTATCCCTGAGTTTTGAGGATCCCCGGGAGATGCTGGTAGGAATCCTCTCCACGCAGAATATCGTGAGCAAGGATGATTCGCGTATCCATCGGATCCTTTCCGGTAAGGATGGATGTGATGGAACCTGTTGTACCCTGAGCATTGGAGAAAGCATTTAAAGCAATCAATGAGTCTTTCGAAAGTTCTTCCAGAAAGGGAGTGGTATCACGATCATATCCATACACGGACATGTGCGATGCATCCAAGCTCTCGATGGTGAATAGGATGACGTTCGGCGCATTCTTGACCATGGGCTTTTCTACTACATCTAAACCATTGGGGTTCTTTATCCCATTGACGAGCGGCACGCCCAGAGAAACAATAAACATGGCACCCAGGATGACCGCCAGTTTACGCTGACGCCTTTTTCGAACATCCCCAACCTTGTTTTTGCTGTCGATCCAGGCGCCAAAGCGAAAGACCTCATAAAAGAGAATAAAACCTATAACTATCAGGCAAAGTGCATAGATTCCCCGTAAATACCCTGTTGTGAAAACAATCCCAATTCTAAAAACTGTATAGGTGAAATTGTCGATGAGAAGAAAAACCATAAAGGTGGCGGTCAAAACTGGGAGGATAAAACCAAGTGAAATCAGCTTTCCTGAATGGGTCTTTCCCGTTAGCAAGGCATTCAGAAAAATGAGGATTAATAATGGGATGGATGTAATGGCTGATAAGAATATTGCGCCAAAAATCAATACCCAGATCTTCTCTGTAATGGGTAATACGGACATAAAGGATGGCTTTGTAACAATGAACAACCATTCGAATGAAACATATAAAACAGAGACAATCAAATTAGTAATTAACAAGCTGTAGGGTGTCAGCGTTTTGACTGAATATTTATTAAAGAAAGATACCATTGAGCTTTGTTTTTACTCCTGCTGATATTTTACCAACGTCAATACCTTTTGCCCGGGTGCATTTTCGCCAGCAAGTCTGGAGAATAGGTGCGGAAAAGGGATAGCGCTAAATTTTAGAAGCCCGAAACAGAACCCCTGCCACGATGAAAATTTGTGCCATGTGGTATGAAACAATCACCAGCAACCGCCCGCCGCGGATCGATCCGCAAAACCGGGTAAACGCCAAAACACTGTCAGAAACATAAAATAGCAAGGCTCCGACACTGACCAATCCCGCCGCTGTGAATGGCCAATCCGGTCGCAGCCAGCACAGCATGCTGGAAAAGACCATCAGGCTGATAATAACGAGATAGACCAAAACGGGAAAGCGGATCCAATGCCCTTTCGGCTGGCATAATATCGCAGACCTCACCCGTCGGTAAAAAAGCCCCCCCAGAACAATAAACCCCACCACAGTGATAATCAATTCCCAGCCAGGAACAATGAGGGATTGGTTTAAACCGATAATATAAGCGATGTGGGCAATTAAAAAAGCAGCCAGGCTGAACATGAAGAAGCTTGGCGGCATCATGAGGAAAATATCTCCTGCGAGGGAAAAGATTAATCCAACACCAAACCACGCCCCGTCACCGCGCCAACCGGATGCCAGGGTAAATCCGGCAATGAGCAGCAGCAGCACGCCGGGTTTGGTTACGATCCGCCACCTTGGACGATTCAATCCGACTGCCAGCCAATCGGCTGCTGCAACCGCGAACACCCCCGCATACCACCCCCAATGCATCAGTTAATCCCTGTCGCGCGAATAACCCAGCCAACGCAAAGCATCGGGCTTGTTACGCCAGTTCGGATTGACTTTAACCCGCAATTCGAGAAACACTTTCCGCCCGCTCATTGCCTCAATTTCAACACGAGCGGTGGAACCAATGCGTTTGAGCATCTCTCCCCCCTTACCGATCACGATCCCCTTGTGAGTCTCGCGATCAACCATAATGGTCGCGTGGATAAAAGCGCTGGTGTCGCTGCGTTCGCTAAATTCGTCAACGCGGACAGCTACGCCATGCGGAATTTCATCGTGCAGGTGCAATAGCGCGGCTTCACGGATCAATTCCGCGGCGATGTCGCGTTCGTAAAAGTCGGTGATCTGATCTTCGCTAAAAAACGGCCCGCCTTCAGGCAGAAGCGCTAACAACTTATCCAATAGAACGTCGCAGTTCTGCCGGGTAACGGCCGAAATGGCGATTGGTTCAGCCCGTGGAAGAAGAGTCTGGAAGGCTGTCGTTCTTTCAGCCAGCAGTTCTGCGTTCACCAGATCCATTTTATTGAGCGTCAGGAAAATATGCGGAGAAAATTTCAAGGCCTTAATGCGCGCCGCAATGCGCCGGTCCTCTTCGGCAGGGGGTGCGCTCCCATCCACCAGCCAGACGATCACATCCGCATCTTTTAGGCTGTCTTCCGCAACCTGGTTCATGAACTCACCCAGCTTATGGACGGGTAGATGCATGCCGGGGGTATCCATGAGCACGATTTGAGCCTTGTCCAGGGTTAAGATCCCCAGCTGGCGTACCCGGGTCGTCTGCGGGCGTGGGGAGACGGCGGCCACCTTCTGCTCCAGCAGGGCATTCATCAAGGTTGACTTGCCAACATTTGGCCGGCCAACCAGCGCGACATAGCCGGAGCGATAATCGGAAAATTCAGAATCAGTCACCATTGCTGCACTTTCTCAGGTTTCACCAACCCGGTTTTTTTGGAGTTCACGATCGCCACCCCGGCGATGATAAGTAAACCACCTGTCAGCAATCGCCAGCTCATTTGCTCATCAAGGAAAATGACTCCCAGCAACACCCCCACCAGGGGGAAAATGTATGTGGTCAGTGAAGTGCGGGTCGCCCCAATCTGATTCAATAAAGAATAATAGAAAAAGGTGCCGACGGCCGTGGCCATAATACCCAGCCAGAGAATTGCGCCCCAGGTTAGCGGCAAACGCGGCAGGGTAAATGGGCCTTCGAGAATAAAAGCCAGCGACCATAATGCCAGATTGGCGAACACACTTTGCCCAAAAGCCTGTGCTGCCGGGTGAAGCCCGGCGGTAACCCGGCGGGCAAACACCGCCGCCACCGCATACGACAGCGCAGCGATCAGCACCATAATCGAACCCCACTGAAACCCACTGGACGTGCCGTTGGTTTTGTTTGCAACCAGCACCACCACACCGACAAAACCGACCACCAATCCAAAGATTTTCTGCAGAGACCAGGTTTCATCGGGGACAAAAAATGGTACCAGGATAATCGTAAAGAACGGCACGGTCGAATTCAAGATCGATGCCATGCCCGTGCTGATAAAATGCTCACTCCAGGTGATTAACACAAACGGCAGCGCAATGTTGAATATCCCCAGAAATAGGAAGGAGCGCCAGCGTTCCCGAAACGGCACCCGTGCTTTCGATAGCTTTACAATGATGAACAGTGCAATCATCGCCACGAAGAGCCGGATGGCGTTTAGCGTAATCGGTTCAGTTTCGCGAATGGCAATTTTTAACCACAAAAAAGTGGCGCCCCACACCGCGCCCATGTACCAGAACATAGCCCAATTCTTAAGCGACAATGCGCTGTCCTTCTAAAGCCAGCAGCCGGGCTTTATCATCGACCCCGCCCGGGCTGCCATAGCCATGCAGTTTTCCGTCCGTCCCAACCACGCGATGGCAGGGGATGACGATCGGGATCGGGTTGCGGGCCATGATCGACCCGACGGCTCTGGCGCCAGCCGCACCTTTGCCGGTTTGTTTTGCCAATTCGCCATAAGTGCGTGTCTGTCCGTAGGGGATGGCATAACATGCTCTCAGCACCAGTTCTTGATATGCGTTCATGCCGCGCCAATCTATCGGCAGGCTGAACGAGCGCCGCCCGGCAAAAAAATACTCGGTTAATTCTTGAAGGGCCAGGGCTGCCAGCTGTTCCAATTTAGAATCGCCCGTTCGCACTTCGCCCATCAAACCAAACTCGATTCGAGCCAGTCCGGCATCCGACACGTAAATGGTGATCGGGCCGACCTGCGTCTTTTCCAGATGCCGCGCTTTATAATTAATCGTTCCAAGATCAGGCATTTGATGCACTCCTGTGGTTTAGTTCAGGCAGGTTGATTATATCAGCAGCCTTTGGTTGGGATTAACCTTTGAAGATGGCCGTCTGCACTGGAAAGGTGGTGCTTGATTGTTTTTTATCGCATTTCTCAGCCTTGATTGGATATTTACCCAATTTTGCCCAATTCGTTTGGATATTGTGTGCTGAGCGTAGGCTGAGCGTAGGGTAAGCGTCAAGTAATGGAACAATCTTTCTGGTAATATAAATGCAGAAAAGGGCGACTTCTCTTCTTCTCCTCCTTAAATAGCATGCCGGGGTCGGCGTCCCCGGCATGCTACGATTTAAGGGACAAACAATCTTTTCCTAAAGTGATCTCGCTGTATTAGTAGATTAAACAAATATTTTCAGGTGGGCTGGGTGCAACAAACCCAGTCCTTTTTTCTTCAATAACCCTTTTTTGAAGGCCAAAATTTACAGGGTGTTTGTAAAAACGAGACGGAATGTTTTTCTTATACTATTTAACTCAACCTGCCGCTGGTTTATGTTAAGATTATAGTAACTCTTGCAATTAGCTGCTTTAAATTTAGGAGAACTCACAATGACATCGACCAGGGATGGGCAATTTTATCTCGGTAAGATATTTGATATGCAGGCCGGCAAGCTGACCGACGAATTATTGCAATATGATCCTGCTGACTTGACGACGCACGCGGTGGTCACCGGCATGACAGGCTCCGGTAAAACAGGCATGTGTGTGGGTCTGCTGGAGGAAGCCGCCATCGAGGGCATCCCGGCAATCATTATCGATCCAAAGGGCGATCTGACCAACCTGCTTCTGCATTTCCCTGATTTGCTGCCCGCGGACTTCGAACCCTGGATCGATCCTGAAGCTGCCCGCCGTGAAGGAAAAACCCCGGCACAAGCAGCTCAGGAGACTTCCGAGAATTGGAAAAACGGGCTGGCGAGCTGGGGCTTAGGCCGCGAACAGATCAATTTGATCAACCAATCGGTCGATTTCGGGATTTATACACCTGGCTCCACCGCCGGAGTTCCTGTCAACATTCTCTCTTCGTTTGCTGCTCCGGGTCTGCCCTGGGATGAGAACCGCGAAATATTGCGGGAAAAAATCTCTACCATCGTCACAGCCTTGCTGGGGTTGATCGGCCTTTCCAATATCGACCCGCTAAAATCCCGCGAGCATATACTTCTCTCCAACATCCTGGAAAACGCCTGGAGCAAAAACACCTCGCTCGATCTGACCGAATTGATCCTGCAAACACAGAACCCGCCTTTCGAAAGGCTGGGCGCTTTCCCGGTGAACAGTTTCTTCCCCGCCAATGACCGCTTCGAACTGGCAATGCTCCTGAACAACTTCCTGGCATCTCCCAGTTTCGAGGTATGGCGTGAGGGGGTTCCGCTGGAAGTTGGCGACCTGCTTTACTCACCCGGTGGTAAACCACGGCACAGTATTTTCTACCTTTCGCACCTGAGTGAAAACGAGCGCATGTTCTTCGTGACGCTGCTCTTTGCTGCCATCGAGTCATGGATGCGCACCCAGCGCGGGACTGGCGCATTACGCGCACTGATTTATTTCGACGAAATTCTTGGCTACCTGCCCCCGGTCGCCAACCCTCCTTCACGCCCGATCATGCTGCGCATGCTGAAACAGGCTCGCGCCTTTGGCGTAGGTTTGCTGCTGGCTACCCAGAACCCGGTTGACGTGGATTACAAAGGTTTATCCAACGCCGGCACCTGGTTCGTCGGGCGTCTGCAAACCGATCAGGATAAACAGCGTTTGTTGGATGGGCTTGAATCGGCTGGCGGCGGTTTGGACCGCTCAGGTACGGATAAGCTGATATCCAGACTCGGCAAGCGCACCTTCTTGCTGCACAACGTCCATGAGAAGGCCCCGAAAATTTTCCAGACACGCTGGGCCATCAACTACCTGGCGGGTCCAATGACCCGGACTCAAATTCCACAGTTGATGAAATTGATTCCGTCCGGAAGCCAACCTGAAAGCCCTCTGCCGGCCATGCCGGCAGGAGCAGCAGCGGCTGTATCCCCGCGGCAGGCAGCCGGTGCAGCCCCGGCAGCAACAGCCTCCCCCGAACCAGGCTCGACAACCCGGCCTGTAGTCCCGGCTGGTGTGAATGAATTCTTCCTGCCGAACAATCTGGCTTTTTCCGAAGCATTGACCGATAACCGCATCCCCTCCACGGCAAAAGTACAGCAGGGAGGTTTCCTGTACCGGCCAGGGCTGTTCGCCCAGGCGGAGGTGGTATACCTTGCCCGAAAATATAATCTGGAATTGACCCGCCAGGTAGCCTCGCTGCCGACCGAAGCCCGCGGCAGGCTGGTCAGCTGGGATGATTTCCCCTGGCAAGCCTACAAACGCGAAGACCTGACAGGCATGCCGCTGCCTGGAGCGCGTTTCACAACACTGCCAGCCTGGTTGTCTGAGGCACGCCAGATCAATGACCTGCAATCCGATTTCATCGATTGGGTCTACCGCAATGGAACCATCCGCGTACGGGCCAATGAAGCGTTGAAAGTCTACGCTGGCCCGGAAGTCACCACGGCAGAATTTCGCGAACTGTGCGGCAAAGCTGCCCGCGAAGGATTGCAGGCTGAGTTAGACAAAGTCGAGGCAACTTACCGGAAGAAATTAGATACCCTGGAAGTGAAAGTGAAACGCCAGACCATGGAGGTTGATTCGCAGGAAGATCAGCTTGGACAGCGCCGGATGGAAGAATTAGGTAAGGGAGCCGAATTAATAATCGGCATGCTGGGTGGACGGAAACGCAGTATTTCCGGCAGTCTCTCTAAACGACGCATGACTTCTCAGGCAAAAGCGAATTTAAAAGAAGAGCAGGCCGAATTGGAGCTGCTGGAGAAGCAGCTTAATGAAATGGAGTCTGAAAAGGAAGCCGCGCTTGCGGAGGTCAAAGAGCGCTGGGCTAACCAGGTAGACAATGAAATAGAGATCCCAGTGACACCCTATAAAAAGGATATCTACCTTGACTTCTACGGGCTGGCCTGGATGCCCTACTACCTGGTGTCTGTGGATGGCCAGACTCGCGAAATTCCCGCTTTCAAGAAACCATAACCATCGTTTGTTTTCCCATCTCAAAGACAGATTCTTCCAGAACCTGTCTTTGTTTATTTTGCACCTTCCCCGGGGGCTATTGGAAGGATCGAAGCTTTTCTTTATAATGAAAATAAGGAATGAGGTTGAGGGAGGTGAAAGATGTTCAAAAACATTTTACTTGCCGTGGACGGATCGGAACACGCAAAACGGGCAGCCCGCGTGGCAGGTGACCTTGCGCGTACGCTGGGTGCAAACATGACTGTCGTGACGGTGTTTGACCAGGTGCCTAATTATCTGGGCGAGACCAACCTGCAAACGTTTGTTGCCAATCAAAAACTGAACGCTGAATATATTCTCGCCGAAGCCCTGAAAGAAGTGGGTGAACTACCTGCTAAGCGGATTCTGGAAACACTGGAAGGTCCGGTCGCAGAAGCCGTGTTGAAGGTCGCTGAAGTAAGAGAGAATGATCTAATAATCATGGGCACACGTGGATTAAGCCGCCTGGCAGGAGCGTTTCTTGGCAGCCAGAGCCAGAAGGTCGTGTCGAATGCCAACTGCCCGGTGATGCTGGTCAAATAAAGTATCACCGCCAGACGTCCAGCAAAATTTATACACTGTACATCCGTCTACCATCTTAAAAAGCCAACGGGCAGGAAAACTGATAGAATACAGCGTCTTTCCATTCCACCCATTGGAGCATTGCATGGAATTGTATATTTCCTGGGTCACCCAAGATCCTCTGTTGTCTGCGGCGATCCAGTTCGCTGTTTTAGGGACCCTTGGCGAGATCATTTCAATCAGCCTGCAAAAATCCCGGATTTCTCTGCCCGGCACCGGATGGCAAATGGCCGCTAAAATCCTGGCCTGGGCGCTGCTGGGAATCATCATCAAATATGGATTCGCGGGTATGAAAGGATTTACCCGGGCGCTGCTGGATCATGACATGCTGCCGGCATTTCTGGGCAGCGGAATTGGGTGGGCTTTCGCGGTCTCGCTGTTCACCAATATCCTTGTCGGTCCGCAAATGATGGCCTTCCACCGCCTGGAAGATAATCTGATCCTTGGAAAGAAGGGGTTTGCCGGCATTACCCGGGCCTGGTGGACGCTGATCTGGTTCTGGATCCCGGCGCACACCATCACCTTCGCGCTCCCTGCCGATTACCAGATTGGTCTGGCGGCAGTATGGTCACTGGTGCTTGGGATTATACTGGGATCGAGTAAAACCAAAAGTAAAAACGAGGTCCTTACCCCAGCCAATAGACCTGTTTAATCTTTCGCTGATTAACCATCACTCTCATCCATGACGGCTGCTGCCGCTGAATCTTTGATAATTATGGCGATGAAGGTATAATGACCGCAGGAGAAACCTATGCCGACAAATCCGACCCGAGATAGGGTAAATCCAGAAAAATTTGATACCACGCCGATGCGCCGGCCAAGCTGGATCAAGGTGCGCGCACCGAGCGGTGAAACATACGAACAGCTGCAGCAGCTTATGCGCAAGAAATCGCTGCACACCGTTTGTGAAGAAGCTGCCTGCCCCAATATGGGTGAGTGCTGGGGGGCGGGAACTGCCACCTTTTTGATGATGGGCGATGTGTGCACGCGAACCTGTGGCTTTTGCGACATCAAACACGGCCGGCCTGAGGCCATGGACTGGCTCGAACCTGAGCGTGTCGCCCAGGCTGTCAAGGCCATGAATTTGCGTCATGCCGTCATCACCTCGGTCAACCGCGACGACCGCAAAGACGGCGGCGCCCCCATTTTTGCGATGGTGATCCGCCGCATCCGCCAGATTCACCCCGGCTGCTCGATCGAGGTTCTCATCCCGGACTTCAAGGGCAGCAGTGAAGCACTGCGCATTGTCATGGATGCCCGCCCGGAGATTCTCAATCACAATGTTGAAACCGTGCCCCGGCTGTTCAAAATGGTTCAACCGCAAGACCGCTATGAATGGGCTGCCGCCACCCTGACCAACGCCAAAACAATCGAACCCGACGTGCTGACCAAATCGGGGATAATGCTGGGGCTGGGTGAAACCATGGACGAAGTAAAAGCCGTCATGGACGACCAGCGCTCCTGGGGCGTGGATATCCTGACCCTCGGTCAATACCTGCAGCCCAGCCGTCAGCACCTGCCCATTGCCCGCTACTACACCATGGAAGAGTTTGCCGAGCTAAAGGAGTACGGGTTGAGCATCGGCTTTAAATGGGTCGAGAGCGGCCCGCTGGTACGATCTTCCTATCATGCTGGCGACCAGGTCCGCGCCCTGAGCGCGGTACACCGCAGTCTCTACGGCGGGATACCCCAGGCATAAACTCCTTTCGGGAGCGCGTGGTTTTTCCAATTTCGGGAGCAAGAAATCTTGGAACTGTAAATTTTATGTGAGAATTGTTACAGATTTGTTGCAGACTGTGTCAAATTCTGTTAAATCACTTGCAAATTATTAAATAATCCATATAATTATGAATGTCAATCGCCTGGGTGCCCCCCTCACCCCGGCGATTGACATTTTAAAGGTTGTTTTATTGGTTTTCAAACAGGGCTGCGATGCAGCCCTGTTTTCGGTTTAAAGTAGCGCCAGAATGAAACCCTAGATTTCCCAAAAATACTGGATCAGCATGCGTATTTTGGGTTCGCCGTTGACCACGCTAAAACCGACTGCCCAGGTACGCCAATCCAATTCGTTGTCCTGAGGACCAGGCGCACGAAACAGGGCAATAAACGGCATGCCTGAATGCTTTTCAGGCCAGGTAATTACAGCAGTGGTTGGCCCGGTGCCGATTCCTGTTTCCAGGTTTTGGCAGGCCTGGGTGTGCGGGCGATCCATACCATCCAGCAGCAATGGCAGAATTTCAACCGAAAAAGTACCCTCAACAGGCAGCCCGCTGCCCGGATGATCGCCCCAGGTATATGAAAGGGTGCTATCAAATAAATCGAGCGCGGTTTCCACGGTAATATTCACCGGCAGGCTGGCAGACGTGTAATAAATGTCCAATCCGTCAACCGGATCGATCAGAGAACCAAGCGCAGCGCCGTCATTCTCCTTTATAGCCGTTATCAGACCGGTCAATACCGCCTGGACACCTGGATCGGCACAAAATGATGTACCGGGCGTTGGCCGCAGCAGGCCGCTGGATTGAGTTGGCGTAATTACGATGATGTTCGGCTGGGTGGTTGGCGTCTGCTGTGGATCAAGGCCGGTGCTGGTTATGGTTGGCGCTGCCTGCGGGGGTGCGCATCCGCCAACAGTCACGGCGAAAATCAGCAAAATACCTGCCCAAAATTTAAATCGAGAACAAGACATAAGCACAGAATATCACAATTTTATGATTTCCAAAAGTCCCAGTGCTTTCATTTACGAACTGACCAGCACAACCCCTGCCGCACCCGGGCCGATGTGCGTGCCAATGGCAGGAGTGACTTCCCGCACCATCGCGTTTTCATTTTCTGGCGCCAGATGTGACGTTAACCGCTGTAATTCCTTTACCAAGGGATGCCCAAGGACATGAACAAAGGAGAGTTGCTGCAAGGGAGCAAGCTTGGCAGTGAGATCACATATGCGATGGATAGCCCTTGAGGTAGTTATAGCCATTTCCATCGCCAATTTACCGTCATAAAACGACAGGATCGGCTTAAGTTTAACCATTGCGCCTAATTTTGCTTTATAGCGGGATAACCTTCCGCTGCGCCGCAAATATTCCAGAGTATCGATCGCAGCATAGACATAGGTTCTTTTGCGTAAATCCTGCAATGTATCCAGAATCTGATCGATTGAATTTCCGGAAAGCGCCCCCCGGGCAGCAGCAATGGCCTGGAAACCGATACCGAGCGAAAGCTGACCGGAATCGACCACCCAAACTGGAATTTTCGAAAACATATCCCTGGCTACACGGACGGCGTTGATGGTGGCTGATACTGTTTCAGCGACATGGATGGAAATTACCGCCTCTGCCCCCTCCGCCGCAGCTTGTTCAT
>JAJZTR010000071.1 GCA_021848775.1 Chloroflexota bacterium
TGGGGCGACATTTTTCAGGACATCATGAGCGGGGCGTTTCTCACCGTGGTTGATCAAACCGGCTCTCATCCTATTCAGGATGATGAATGTACCTGGCTGGAGAAAACCGGCCGCATTCAAGGCTTTGATAGAACCCAGGTGTACGTCACCGGTTTGCCGGAGCGCTCGAAAAAACCGATGGAATAAGCAAACCAGCCCCATTAAAATGGGTCTGGTTTTATTCGTTCCGCAGGAATGAATCCAGCTGTTCCAGCTGAATACGGGAGGTCATGTCCAGGCTGAGCGGCGCGACGGACACCACACGATCAACTGCCAGGGCATGCGCATCGGTGCCAGGCTGCGAGATTCCGGGACCATATACGACATCATAACCAATCAGTCCAGGTCCCTCAAGCGAACCTGAACGAGTGGTGCGCGGCACGTAATAGGGTTGCATCGCCTGCCGCACGGTACGCCACGGCGTCTGCGGCGTAGCGCCGGCTGGAACATCGATTTTTAGCACATGCACGTCGGGAGGCAAGCCCTCTTCTAGAACTCGCCTGGCGAATAATTGGGTAAAATACGCCGCGGTTTCAAAGGTCACCTCGGTAGAATACCCCAGATAGTTGCCATCCGTAATCTGCAGCGAAACCGCCATCGCGGGGATGTCGAAGGCCGCCCCTTCCAGCGCCGCGCCTACCGTCCCGGAGCTGGTGATGCTGCTCCCGATATTTTCGCCGTAGTTGATTCCAGAGACGATCAAATCCGGTTTTCTTGGCAGCAGATCGAGGACGGCGAAGACCACAGCCTGCGCAGGCGAGCCGCCCACAGCATAGGCCGTCCAAATTTGGTGACCAATCTGCAGGGGGCGTGGTGAGATCGTGCCATCCGAGTGGATGGGGTGGCTGCGTCCAGCACCGGAAAATTGCTGCCGGGGTGCCGCCACGGTTACAAATCCCAGGCTGGAAAGCGCTTCCGCGGCTGCCCACAAACCTGGCGATTCAATTCCATCATCATTGGTTAATAGTATTTGTTTGCGTTCCGAATCCATGGGGACGATTCTACTACAAGGGGGTGGTTTGAGAGAAGGAAGATATGGGTTCGAGCTGGGCAAGAATTTTATTATGCCAGTCTCCCAGCCGGTCGGCGCTCAGACAAGAAACGAGAACGCAAGATGACTACGAGTCTCATTTCGAAATAGACGCTTCGACTCCATAGTTCGTTGGTAAATGGACAGCATCATTTTTCTTCGGCAACTATCCTCATCTTATTCTGTTTTGTGAATATAATTACAAAATCAGGAAATTCATCAACTGCCATTGTCTTTATCATCATGGTAAGATATTTTTCATCCGGGGTTAGACCACCCTCGGGCAGTTGAACGCTTTGAATTTACCCTTCCATCCCCACAGCTGAGATTTGTCATGACAAAACTATCACCGCTTTCCCTCCGAATAGATGGAAACCGCTCCATCATCGTCCGCTTCATTCTCATTGCCCTCCTGGCTGCATTGGCAGGCGCATTTCTAACCTCCCAGCCTACCTTGGCATCCGTCAGCGCTCAGGAAGCAAATCCGGTTGTCATCACCATGTTCTGGGGGGAGGGCTGCCCGCATTGTGCAGTAGCCAAGCCCTACCTGGAAGAACTGGCCGGCCGCTACCCGAATGTTGAATTGCGCTTTTATGAAATCTATAATATCGCGCAAAACCGCCCGCTGTTCGAAAAAATGGGCACTGCTTACAATGTAGAACCACGCGGTGTACCGGCAATTTTTATCGCCGATCAATACTATGAAGGCTGGGCGGATGCGCTAGGGGTGGAAATCGAAGATTTGGTCGTCAAGTGTTCCAGCGAAACCTGCGTCAACCTTGGCGAAGGCGTGATCGGTCCCAACGAAGGCGTGTTGACAAAATTGAACATTCAAAGGCAGGAACCAGAACCTGAGCCTGAGCCGACCCCCACTTTGGATGTCACCGGTGACGAAATCAACATCCCGTTGATTGGCAAAGTGGACTTGGGCAAGCAATCCCTGGTAGCCAGCACCGCGTTAATCGCTTTCGTCGACGGTTTCAATCCCTGCTCCATCTGGGTGCTCAGCATGCTGCTGGCGCTGACCCTGCACACCGGCTCGCGCAAGAAAGTGCTGATCATTGGCCTGATCTTCATCACCGTAACCGCAGCCGCTTATGCCTTGTTCATCGCTGGAATTTTCACTATCCTCAGCTTTGTCAGCTTTTTGGGTTGGGTGCAGGTTCTGGTGGCGCTTATCGCGCTTTTCTTCGCCGCCATCAACATCAAAGATTACTTCTGGTACAAAGAAGGCGTTTCCTTCACCATCGCCGATGAGAAAAAACCGGGCATCGCGCAGGGTATCCGGCGGGTGATGAACAGCCGGTCATTCTGGGGCATGGCTGCAGCCACGGTCGCCCTGGCTGCTGGAGTGTCGATCGTGGAATTTGCCTGCACCGCCGGTTTCCCGGTGATGTGGAGCAATATTGTCGCCGCACAGGATGTTTCCACGCTCAATTTCGTGGGACTGCTGCTGCTCTACATGGTCATTTACCAGTTGGATGAACTGGCGATCTTCTTTGTAGCTGTGTTCACCCTCAAGGCCTCGCGCCTGGAAGAAAAACATGGCCGCATCCTCAAGTTGATTGCCGGTATCCTCATGCTGACCCTGGCAGTGGTGATGCTGTTTAAGCCGGCCTTGATGAACCAGCTCGGCAGCGCGCTGCTCATCTTTGTCATTGCCTTCGTTGTAACCGGGTTGGTCCTGCTGCTGCACCGGCGCATCTTGCCGCAATACGGCATCTGGATCGGCACTGAAAGTCAAACGCCCAGGAGACGCGGACACAAACGCCCGGCACCCGGTGAAACCAGAGCATCACGACGCAGGCACCGATAAATTATTGACCGAGGATTTCTTCCAGGATGGTGCGTGTTAGGGTCGGGTCGGCCTTGCCGCGCATCTTTTTCATTACCTGACCGACGAACCAACCCATCAGCGTGACCTTGCCGCCTTTATAGGATTCTACTTCCTTCGGGCTTTCAGCCAGCACTTCCAGGCACACGCTGCGGATGGCAGAGTCATCGCTGACCTTGCCCAGACCTTCCGCCGCCACGATCTCGGCGGGGGCTTTGCCGGTTTCCTCCACCTTTTGCAGCAAGCCCTTGGCGGTAGAGGTGTTGATGGTATTGTCATCGGCCATTTTCAGGATTTCGGCCAGGTAGGCGGGTGTCAGTTTAAGCCGTTCGGCGGTTATCCCGCTCTCGTTTAACATTCGCAGCACATCATTCATCAGATAGTTCGATACACGCTTTGGGCTGCCACCGTAGGCTTGCACCGCGTTTTCGAAATAATCCGAGAGGTTGCGTTCGCTGGTTAAAATATCCGCGTCGTACTCCGGCAACTCGTAGGTTGCCATAAACCGCTGGCGCCGCTCGAGCGGTAATTCAGGCATTTTCCTCAGAATTTGCGCTTTCCAGGCGTCATCCAGCCGGATGGGCAGCAAATCGGGTTCGCGGAAATAGCGGTAATCAGCCTCGGTTTCTTTGGAACGCATCTTGCGCAGCACCCCGGCTTCTTCGTCCCACTCCAGCGTCCAGGCTTCGATGCGCCGCCCGGCTTCCACTTCGCGGATCTGGCGTTCGATTTCCTTTTCGATGGCGCTGCGCACATTTTCGATGGAATTGACATTCTTGATTTCGGTTTTGGGGTTGAGGTAATCTGCTCCGCGCGGGCGGATGGACACATTGGCATCGCAGCGCAGATGACCTTTTTCCATATCCGCTTCCGAAACCCCCAGCCAGCGCAGCAGCTGGCGCAGCCGCATCAGGTATTGAGCTGCCTCATCGGCTGAACGCAGGTCCGGACCGGTGACCATTTCGACCAGCGGCACACCGCAGCGGTTGAAATCAATCAGGCGCTCTTGGCCGGCGTTCTTGGTCTTGCCGGCGTCTTCCTCCAGGTGCAATTTGTGAATGGACACCTTGCGGATATAAGCGGGCTGTCCGTTAGCTGCCGGTACGGGCAGATCCAGGTAACCGCCGAACGCCAGCGACTGGTCGTACTGCGAGATCTGGTACCCTTTGGGCAGGTCGGGGTAGAAGTAATTCTTGCGGTCAAAGTAGGAAAGGGGGCGCAGTTCAGCATGCATAGCCGAGGCCAGCAGCACACCTTTTTCCACGGCGGCTTTGTTGAGCACCGGCAGCACCCCCGGCATACCGGTGCACACCGGACAAATATTGGTGTTGGGCGGGTCGAACCAGGAGTCGGCTTTGCAGGAGCAAAAGATTTTGGTGGTGGTGTTTAGCTGGATATGCGTCTCCAGCCCGATGACGACCTCGTAATCATTCATAGCAGACACTCTCTAACCAGAAATCAAAAGCCTGGAAAAAAATTTTCCTGCTGACTTACCGCAGGACCATCGGTTTGACTTTGCGCCAATCCTCGCTGGCGGTCGCCAGTTCGTACGCCCGGCCGATGCGCAGCAGCACATCTTCACTGAAATCCGGGCCGAGCAGCTGAATGCCTACCGGCAGCCGGTTGGAATCCAAGCCGCCTGGCAGCGAGATACCCGGGATACCGGCATGATTTGCCGGAACGGTCAATTGATCGGCAAACTGCATCAACACCGAATCGCCGTATACTTCGCCCATTTTGAAGGCTGTGGTCGGCGTGGTGGGTGTCAACAACGCATCCAACCGGTACTTTCCTTTTTTGTCGAAGGCCTGCTCGAAATCACGCCGGATGAGGGTGCGCACGCGAAGCGCCCGCTGGTAATACTGGGCTGAATACTGGGCTGCACTGACGTACATGCCCATTAAAATACGTAATTTTGGCTGCAATCCAAACCCTTCGTTGCGTGTCCGGCGGTAAAGACTGGTCAGGTCACTGCCCGGTTCAGGGGAGCGGTAACCGTACTTAACCCCATCATAGCGGTGCAGGTTGGAAGCAGCCTCCACCCGGCTGATGACAAAATAAGCAGGGATGCCATAGCGGGTGTTCGCCATGGGCACGTCTTCCACAATTTCGGCACCAAGACCCGACAGAATTTCGGCAGCCCGCAGCACTGAGGTCTCGATTTCGCTAGGCAAAAGCTGCTCCTGGTATTCGCCGGTTTGTGAATCCGGGAAAGCAATCCGGAAATAATCCGGTGACAACCCGATGCGCAGTCCCTTGACTCCTTCCTCGAGCTGCGCCAGATAGTCGGGGACCGGCACGGTGGCAGCGGTGGAGTCGCGTGGATCGGCACCGGCAATCGCCTGAAGCATCAGAGCGGCATCCACAGTGTTGCGCGCCACCGGGCCGGGGCAATCCAGCGAAGAGCCGAACGCGATCAGACCGTAGCGTGAAACACGTCCATAGGTTGGTTTTACTCCCACCACCCCGCAAAAAGCAGCCGGTTGGCGGATCGAGCCGGCCGTATCCGTTCCCAAGGAAAGGATTGCCTCGCCGGCAGCCACCGAAGCCGTGCTTCCGCCCGAAGAACCTCCCGGCACGTGAGCCGGGTTCCACGGGTTGCGCGGTGCCGGCTGGAAAGCAGAGGATTCGTTGGACGATCCATAAGTAAATTCGTCCAGATTGACCTTGCCGAGCATGATCGCACCGGCAGCTTCCATGCGTGCCACCGGCGTGGCGGTGTACGGAGCCGTGTAATTGGCTAAAATGCGCGATCCGGCAGTCGAAAGCGTGCCGCGCACACTAAAGATGTCTTTGGCAGTAAAGGGGATACCGGCCAGGGGACCAGGGTCTTCGCCCGCCGCCAATTTTTGATCGACGGCACGGGCCTGGCTCAAGGCATGTTCGCGGGTGACGGTGATAAAGGCATGAACCTTGTGCTCATCTTCGGGCGTCAATTCGCCGGCATCCAGACGGCCCGGTCGTCCATCAACCGCGTCGATCCGCTGCAAACAAGACAGGGTAATTTCCTCGGACGAAGTTTGCTTTTTCCGCAGCAGCAGGCTTAATTCATAGGCGGGAAGGTCACATAATTCCATTATCATTTATTCCAGCGTGGTGTGGGGAATATCAGGAACAACAATGTAACCCTCACGGGTTTCCGGCGCCTGCGCAATAATTTCGGCCGGGTTCGGATGCGGCAGCCAGGTGTCTTCGCGCGGTTCGGTACTGGTTGCGGTTGTGTAGGGAATACCATGCAGACTCGCTGGAACCGTTTCATCCAGCGGGATGGCGGTCAATTCTCGTATGGCCTTTAATTGATTGTTCAATTCCCGCAGCAGATATTCTGCCTGGTTTTGGTCCAGTTCCAATGCAGCCAGACCTACCAGATGATCAAAAGTTTCGCGGTCGATCAAGTTGCTCATCGGGTTTTATCCATGAATTAAGATGTCATTCATCTGTCACCGGGATTAGCCGCAGTGACGCTTAATCCTACCATAAGTTGAAGATGAAATTGCCCGCCGTTGGATTGGAAATGCGCCGGCAGGCAACCAACCTCAAAGCGTTAGCCTGGCACCTCGGTTAGCGTTGGAGCCTCAGTGGGCGCTGGTGGTTCCGTCGGTGGCATGGGGGTGTTCGTCGGTGGTACGGGGGGGTTTGTCGGTTTGGGCGGCTTTTCAGTCGGGATCGCGGACGGGGTTCGGGTACGTGTAGGCCGCAAAGTTGACGTGAGTGTTTGGGTTACGGTTTCCGTTGGGGTAGGTGTGGGAACAGTAGGAGTGGGTGTTAAGGAAGCTGTCGCTGACGCGGTTGCGGTTGGTTTTGGCGTCGGTGTTTCGAGCAAGGGAGTTGGCGTCCAGGTGTTGGGCAATCGTACGCCAGTAGCAGTCGCGGTCGGCGGGATCAGCACTTCAGGAAGCTGCGGCGGAGGTAAAGGGTTCAGGCTGCTTGATGGATTGTTAAATATGACGATGATCGTAATAACCAGCGCTAAATTACCGGCAAGGGCTAAAATGGTAAGAATATTCCAGATCCAGTCTTTCATTTGTCTAAGACGCTTCAATGATTCCCCCGACCGTAATTAACATCCTTCATCTGTGATAATGCCAGTATATTCATCTTTTCCCCGCTGTCAAGAATTCTTTTTCACGTGGGCATCCCGGTCGTTAATCACGCGGACTTTGCGCGAAGGCTGAACAGCTACATGCTATAATCCCTCGTAAAGATGGGATGTATACCATGGACGAGGACGAATCCTTCGAAAAATCTTCATCCTCCCCGTCAGTCACGCCTGAACCGGACGGTATGCAGGAATCACAACTCCAAATCAACCTGGAGCTCGCTCCCGGGACTCGTCTGCGGGTAACGCTGGATTCACGCGCCCCGGATGGTTCGAGGCTGGATCAACATACCCTGCTGTTAGAGAATCCGGCGCCCATCCAAACCACGCTGTTGCAGGAATCAGTCCAGCTGCAGGTTAATCACTCCCGGCGAGGTCTTTCCTGGGCTAAATTCAAGTCCAACGTGCCGCTGCTGCTCCTGGCAGGGGTGTTGGTGGTCTACTTGATCACGCGACTGACCGGTCTGGCCCAATTTCCAATCTTTTTCTTCACCGATGAAGCCATTCAGCCGGTCATGGCTGCCGATCTGATACGCGATCAATTTCGCGGAGAAACCGGGGAGTTCCTGCCCACGTTTTTCAAGAACGGCGGTCAGTACAATCTCAGCCTGTCAGTTTATCTTCAAGTCATCCCAACCCTGCTTTTCGGCAAGAGCGTCTTTGTCACACGGGCGGTATCTGTGCTCATCTCCATGCTGGCGGTGTTAGGCGTGGGCTTGATGCTAAAAAATGGGTTTAACAGCCGCGCAGCCTGGGCTGGTGCGCTGCTGTTGACGCTGACCCCGGCCTGGTTCCTGCATTCCCGCACTGCTTTTGAAACCGTCCTGGCGGTCAGTTTTTTCGCGGTTTTCCTCTACTGCTATTTGATGTACCGCCGGGGAAAAACGGGGTATCTGTACGCAAGTGTGGCTTTTGCCGCTCTAACCTTCTACAGTTACAGCCCGGGGCAGATCGTCATATTGGTCACGAGTATTTTGCTGCTGTTCTCCGACCTGCGGTACCACTGGCAGCAGCGCAAAACCATCCTGCGCGGACTCGGCCTGGCATTGATATTGGCGATTCCCTATTTGCGCTTTCAGGTCAATCACCCTGGAGAAACGCTGCGCCATCTGCAAATTCTTGACTCTTACTGGGTGCAGGATTACACCACCGCTGAAAAAATAAAGCTTTTCGCGCAGTATTACCTGGGAGGATTGAATCCGGGATACTGGTATGATCCGACGCCGGATGGGCTGGTGCGTCACATTATGAAGGGCTACAGCTACCTCTGGCTGCCTGGACTGCCGTTTGTTCTGCTGGGGCTGGTAATATCGCTGATGCGCATCCGCAAGCCCGATTACCGGATTGTGCTGGCATCCTTGCTGGCGGCTCCGGTGGGCAGCGCCTTGGCAGGTCTTGGTATCACGCGCCTGCTCTTCATGGTGGTTCCGGCGGCATTATTAGGCGGGATAGGGTTTTCCACTGCGCTCGAATGGCTGTCCGCGCGTTTTCATAATCGTATTCCCCGCGAGCGGGTTTTCCTTGGCACTTCCCTGTTGATTTTTGCGGCGATGAGTGCCGCGGGATTGGCCATGCTGCGTGACGCGCTGGTTAACGGCCCCACCTGGTTCGATGATTATGGTCTGGGGGGCATGCAATACGGCGGCGAGCACCTTTTTTCCGAGATACGCGAATATCTGGATCAATATCCCAATGCAGAAATTCTGCTATCGCCTTCCTGGGCTAACGGCAGTGATGTGATTGCGCGTTTCTTTTTTGCAGATCCCCTGCCCTTCAGCCTGGGCAGCGTGGAGGATCACCTGCAGCAGTACATTCCGATTGGGCCAAATGAGGTCTTTGTCCTGCTGCCCGAAGAGATGGAGCTGGTTAAGGAGAGCCGGAAGTTCCAGGCGGTGGAAACTGACCACACGGTGAATTACCCCAACGGTCAGCCCGGATTTTATTTCACCCGCCTGACCTATGTGGATGGCGCGGAAGCCATCTTTGCGGCAGAACGGGAAAAACGCCGGGTGCTGCAAGAGGAAACCATCTCCATGCCCGATGGTTCCACCGCCCGGGTCGCATTTTCGCATCTGGACATGGGCAGCATTGATCAGGCCTTCGACGGCGATTTATATAGCCTGATACGCACCTACGAAGCGAATCCGTTTAAAATCAACCTTTCTTTCGCCGAGGCACGCAGTATGAAAGGTCTTCGCCTGCGGATTGGCGGCGTACCTTCCCGGGTAACCGTGTTAACCTATGGTGAGGGCGAAGCTTTGCCGCGCAACTTCACCGTTGATAGCGGTGAAAGCCCGGTTCCGCAAACCGTGGACATCGATTTCATGCAAGAACGCCAGGTCACTGCGCTTCAAATCGAAATCCTCAACATTCGCGATCTGGAGCCCGCTCACGTTCATCTATGGGAGATCATGCTCCGTTGAATTCAAGCAGCCCCGCCCGCCCGCCTCGCCCATTATGGCTCAAACTGCTGGCACTCAGCCTGCTTATTTTGTCGACCGCAGGCTGGCTGCGAATGGGCGGATCCATCCTGCGCTGGAATACGCTTCAGGCTATCGGCGCCGACCCCGGTCCCCTGTACATGGCTGTCACCGGTTTATTCCTGGGAACTCTGGCAATGGCAGCCAGCATCGCCATTTGGATCCGCGCAAAGTGGGCGCCGCTCTTCACACAAATATTTATCGTCCTGTGGCTGGCATGGCTGTGGATCGACCGCGCGTTTTTTGCCAGTTCGCCCAACGCGCTGGCGAACTGGCCCTTTTTACTTGGCGCCAGTGTGTTAGTATTAGCCATCGTATTTCTGGTTCTCCAGCGCGGAAGGAAGCATTTTTTATGAACGAAAACGATCAAGAGATCGAGGTCAAATTTTATCTCGCCAACCTGCCAAAGCTTGAAGAAAAGATTAAGGCTGCGGGCGGGATCCGCGTTCAGGAGCGGGTGCGTGAGACCAATTTGCGGTTTGATTTGCCCGATGGCAGTTTAACCACCGACCGGCGCGTGCTGCGGCTGCGCCAGGATGTCCATTCGGTGTTAACTTACAAAGGCCCGTCGGCGGCAGGTCAAACGGTCAATGTGCGTCAGGAAATCGAGACTACCGTGGGGGATTTCGCGGCGGCGCAGCGAATTCTGGAAACACTGGGGTATCGGGTGGTGGTGAAGTATGAAAAATGGCGCACCACCTACCGCCTGGGGCAATTGGAGATCGTACTGGACGAACTGCCTTATGGTAACTTCTCTGAAATCGAAGGACCCGACGCTGAAATTATCCGGTCGACAGCGGGTTTGCTTGACCTGGATTGGAATAAACGCATCACCGACAGCTACCTGGGGATGTTCTGGCGGCTGAAGGCGAAGCTGGACCTTAAAGCAGAGCACCTCGACTTTGCTTCCTTTGCGGGTCTCAGCATTCGCGCCGATGATTTAGATATTCGTCCGGCTGATATTTAGCCGGGAAGCTTACAAATCCAATTTCACCCAGGCCTGGTCGTGATCGCTGCCTTCACCGGTCAGATTGGCGCGCCGGTGGATCCAGGCGCCGGTTTGTTGTGCAGTCAGTGCCAGGCTCAACCAGATTCAGCAACTTTATTTCGCCGGTTTTCATCTTTTTCGAGGACCAGCTTGCCCATGAAAGTGCGCAGGGTGTAATCTGCGGGGTCATCGAATGTGTAAGTGGCGGTGAGAGTAGTATCACCATCCCGAATGGCATCGACCCGCCCCTTGAAATTAAAGCATGAGAAGAGGTTGTTAATATTAAACGTACCAACCTTGACGATGCTATTTTATTCCTTTCATCCAGCCAAACCGGGGAAGCCGTGGATGTTCAGCCGCAAAGGTCAGTTGTAGCTGTTGTCCAGCCGGCGCACTTCACGAATGAACGCGGGCGAATTCAGGCTGCGCTCCAAATGGTAGGTCAGGAAATACTGCAGGACAGCTTCCATCTCTAATCGAACGGAGGCAGGAATCTGGGCTTTGGCGGTGTTGGTGAAAGTACTGCGCAGGATGTGGCGCAAATATTTGAGAGCCTGCATTGAAATTGGCCGCGCCGCGGGGTCAAACGAACCGCAATTGGGGCACAAAACGCCGCCCAGCAAAGCCGAATAAAACTGGTCCTGCGGCTGAATCACTTCACCGCAGCGCACGCAATTGACCAATTCCGGTCGAAATCCCAGCACATCCAGCAAGTGGAGTTCATAGTACCGCACAGCCATAAAAGGATCTTCCACCTCGGCCAGCCTTGCCAGGGTATCCACCAGCAGGCCGTACATCAAGGGGCTGGCTCCTTCTTCGTAGGTGAAGCGGTCGAGCAGCTCGACCACATAGCTGGCCTGAGCGATGCGCTGCAAATCTTCGCGCAGCGGCAGGTAAGCGTTCACGGTTTCTACCTGAGTAACGATCCACAAATCACGCCCGCGCGCCAGCATCAACTGCACCCGGGTGAACGGCTCGAGGTGACCGGCCTTACGCGAACGCAATTTGCGGGCACCCTTGACGATGGCACGCAGTTTTCCAGCCTCACGGGTGTACAATCCCAAAATACGGTCAGCCTCGCCCCAATCAGCATGACGCAAGACCACCGCTTCAACCCGGATTGACCTTTCCTGTTTTGCCATCGCGTTAATTATAGCCCTAGAAGTACGGACCACGGCTGAAGGAAATGTTAACAGGTACAGGATACGGGTAAACGTCCCATGAGCGCTGTGCGTAATACCCCCTTGCTGCGTTCATTTTGGAGGTACGCGCAATCAGGACAAAATGCAGAATCGGTGTTGGGGTCCGCCTGGGCGGTTGTTCATTCCGATTGGTTGATGCTCACCGCTCAACCCGACCCGCAAGAACCGCCAGGATTTAATTACAGGTCAACTTAATATTTAATGTGGAAAAATATTGGTGGTTGGGATTGTCGATGTAAATCTTCACGCTTCCATCAAAACTGGCGGGAAAAGACCAGCTGAAATTCACCGTTTTTGTTCCTTCTCCGTCGAAAACCACTTCCTGCATCCCCGATTTTGCCCCATCGGAACGTTCCCAGAAATACGTCACCTTGCCGGCGGCTGTCGATGTGATCTGAGCGGTCAATGGGAAATTATACGGACAGCCGGCGGTCACGTTGGCATTTGCCGTGCTGAGCACCACTTTGGTCACTGCAAACGGCAGCGACGCCGCGGCAACCTTGATTTTCACCCAGAATTTCTTGTCGCCGCTTTCACCCAGACCGAAGGTGATACCTGAAGCATTTTGCAGTTTCCAGTAACTCTCATATTCCTTTTCAATTTCGGGTGCTTTCATTTGGACCGAAATGTCGATGATGCCGTCGGGGGCTACACTGGCAGGCAGGTTAAAACTGGCGGGTGCGCCCAGGGCATTGCCCGAATCGAAAACCACCCGGTAGGATGTGGTCCAGGTGCAGGATCCGGTGTTTTTTAGCCGCCAGGTCTTGGTGAAGGTTTCACCGGGCTTGAAGGTTGTGCCATCATCCACTGTGACATCGCTGACGAACTCGCCCCGGTCGCATGGTTTCACCGAGGTTGTGGCGGTCGCGGTGCCGGGTTCAGGCTGCCGGGTGGCGGTGGCAACCTGCGCTTCAGGTGTGTTGGAGGGTTCCGGAGTATTGGTGACTTTGGATTGCAGCTCGGTGGAAAGGGCTGCAACGGTTTGCGCGGCAGCAGTGCCAATTGGATCACCCGTCGCCACTTCCGTGGCATTTGGACGCGGCAGGTTGCAGGCAGGCAGTGTCAGGAGGACAATCAACGATACAAAGGTGATCACGCGGCGAACAGTCATTTTTACTTCTCCCATTCCATTTCCCTGATGAAATTCAAAGCTTCGCCCCATTTTCTAGCAACAGGTCAACCGCTTCCTGGTGGTTTTCATTCACCGCATAGGTTAAAGGGGTTTTACCTTCAACTTCCCGCGCGTTGACATCTGCGCCGGCAGCCAGCAAGGCCCGAATAATTTCGACGGAACCGTTTTGGGCGGCGCTGTGCAGCGGAGCGAATCCTTCGGACTGGCGTGCATTGACCGGCGCGCCGAGTGCAATCAGCAGCTGGACGATCTCCACCCAGTTTCCTGCTGCAGCCGAGTGCAGCGGCATCACCTTCAATGGGTTGTGCGAAGCCGAATCAACTTCAGCGCCTGCTGCTATCAAGAGTCTGGCGATTTCCAGGTGTCCAAAAAAGGCAGCCAATCCCAATGGTTGAAACCCATCCGGAGCGACCGCATTGACCTGATCCGGCTGTTCCTGGATCAGGCGGCGGACGGTTTCCATTTCCCCGACAGCGACCGCCTCGAAGAGGTCGAGCTCGGCGCCGTATTTTACCAGTAACCGGGCAATGGCAGGCTGCTGGTAATACATCGCGATCAACACTGCGCTGTGACCGTCGGGTTCGCGGGCGTTAGCCAGGGTGGGGTCATCGACCAACGCGGCTTTGACTTCTTCGATCTGGCCGTTTTTGATCTTTTTAAAAAAAGTATCTGATATATGCATGGCAAACCTCACATGCTTAAACGATAGCGAAGAATCAGCCGGGCGTCAAGTCCGGTTGATTTGATTAATCTGCTATTCGGGATTCAAGGCGGGGGGCCAGTTTTCCCGGAGGACCAGCTTCTATGTTGATGAGAGCACGGGAGGACAGGCTGAACAGCGCAATCAGGAAGCAGGCAGCACCGCCTATGATATACC
>JAJZTR010000072.1 GCA_021848775.1 Chloroflexota bacterium
ACCCGGATTGCTTTGCGCCTAACACTAGTCCTGCCTGCGTCCCGGCAGATGAAGAAGCCACAACGATCCAATCAACCGGCACCTGCTGGGATAAAAACTCCTGGAAGGCGGTGTAATAGCCAATTGCGCCGGTAGGTGTGGAAGCCCCAAGTGGAATCAAGTAAGGTCTTTTGCCGTCTGCCCAGGCCTGTTCAAATACTGCCTGGAAGGTCTGTTCCCTTTCGGGACGGGTTGTCCAAATTATCTGGGCACCAAAAAGCTGGTCCAACAGAACATTGCCATTTGGATTCGCTGAAGGTTCTCCGGATAAAACCAGGATGCACTCCATGCCCAAACGGGCAGCCAGAGCAGCTGTCTGCCGGCAATGATTGGATTGAATACCGCCGACTGTAATTAATGTCCGTGCCCCGTTAGCCTGTGCTTCAGCCAGAACATACTCAAGTTTTCGAGTTTTATTCCCACCGAACCCTACTCCGGTTTGATCATCACGTTTAACCCACAACCGGGGACCCTTCAAAACCGCTGAGAGACGGGGCAGGGGTTCAAGCGGCGTGGGTAACTGCGCGAGCAGAATCCGTGGAATCATAAAGAAACCTCCCGGCGCACCTGAGCTTTTCCGCGCTGACGCATGAGATTCAATATCCGGGGCAAAATATTGGTGTATAGCTGGTAATAGAAAGGTCTGGCAGGGTAATCCCAGGCGCCGATAAAGCGGACCACCTCACCGCCCAGGCCCTCTTTGAAGCGGAATACCCCCCACATTGGATCTGCTTCACTGAAATTGTCTGGCGCGCCCCAAAGGTCATACTGCAGGCATCCATGTTTCCTGGCTGCGCGCATTGCCTCCCATTGCAATAAGTAATTGGGCATTTTTTCCCGGTGTGCCATCCGCGACATCCCATACAGATACCAGGCTTTCCCGGCAAAAAAGAACAGGATCAAACCGGCCACCGCCTGACCTTCAACCTCGGCGATCAATACCTCAGCCATGCCGGCTTTAATAAATGACCCCCAGGCATTCTGGTAATAGTCTTCAGAACGGATGACAAACCCATCGCGCACCGATGTCTCGGCGTACATTCGGTACACTTCCGGCAAATCCTCCACGGTCCCCCGCCGAATATCAACACCTTTCTTTTCTGCCAGCCGTAGATTGTAGCGCGTTTTCTGCTTCATACGCGCCAACCAATCATCCTCGCTGCCGCTGAGATCGATGCTAACTGTGTTTTTGAATTGAATTTGATCCTGAGAAAACCGCCAGCCGCGCTGTGACAACTCAGTGGTAACCGCTTGTCCCTGGGCAACTTGCTGATCCTCTGAAGAGGCTGGTAACCCTGTACCGAGAATTACTTCCGGGTCGATCTTAATAAAAATTGCGTTTTCTTTTCTGGCAAGAGTCTGCAAATCATCAAGGACGGTTGCTCGCTGGCGGGTTTGCTCCCAGTTGACCAGCGGTCCACGCGGGACATACAGAACCTTCAATGGCGGTGGAAATCCCGCGAGGCGAATCGAGCGTTCCAAAACCATGCCAGCAGCAAAGATCTTATTATCCTGATCGCGCCAAACCCTGGGAATCGGACGCCACCCATAGATAGCCTTGAATTGCCCCCACTCCCAAGTCTGAAGGATATGGGCGCCGGACAAATTGGAAATTTCAGAATTCCAGCCGTTCAATGCTTTATCCCCTGCCGCCATTGACCTTGCCATACTTCCTGGCGGGAGGCCCATTCTTTTATGGCACGGTCATGACCAGCGCCGGTCAATTGCTTGGGCAGGCTTGCCGGATGGAAAAATCCAACGGCGTCCACTTCGTCGTTAATGGTGATATTCCCCTCCAGAACGTCACAGTGATAGACCAGAAGCAAACCCTTGCCACGCGGGTCGTCATCGAAATAATAGGAACCGAACAAAACCGTGGGGTGGATAATTAATCCGGTTTCCTCACGAACTTCACGAGCCGCTGCAATAGCCGGGTCTTCATCAGCTTCAACATATCCAGCTGGTAAATACCATGCGCCTAACCAGGGCTGGGTGTTGCGGCGAACCAGCAACAGGCTGCCCTCCATCTCGATCAAACCCGCGGCACTCACTTTCAACTGCGGGTAATATACCCACCCGCATTCAGGGCAGATTAATCGCAGATTATTCTCCAGCGATTTTTCATTGAGTTCGGTGCCGCATTGAAAGCAATAAGCCATGATGATCACTACTCTTCGCCGCGCCGGCGGTATAGTTGGTATAGGCGATAGAGCGCAGGTTGATAGACTTTGTCCCAGGCGCCGACGGATCGGCGAATTTCTCCGCCATACCCTCGTTTAAAGCGGTACACGCCCCACAGACCATCTCCACGATCCGCGAATAACTGCTCGAGTTCTTCTTCGTCCACGTCCGGAATTCCCCAAAGGTCATAAACCGTACAGCCGCGGGCAGCAGCCCAACGCATCGCATGAAATTGCAGCAGGTAAGCTGGCATCCGGTTTCTCTCCAGGTCGCTCGATGCGCCATAGAAATACCAGGCTCGTGAACCCTGAGCGAAAACCATCAAACCTGCCAACGGTTTGCCGGCATATTCTGCCACCAACAAGGCGCAAGCTCCTTGTGGAGAAAATAAATCATACGCCCGCTGGTAATACGCCTGATTGTGCACTCCGAATTTATCCCGTTCCCCCGTTGTTTGAATGAGGCGGTAAAAAGCAGCGACATCTTGCGACTCGCGAATATACACTTCTTTCTTTTCTGCCAGACGGATGTTATAACGGGTTTTCTGTTTCATCCGTGCCAGCCATTCTTCCTCACTCCCATCCAGACTGACTTCGACTGTGCGGCGCGGCTGAATTGGACTTGACGGTACAAAGTCCTTAAATAGATTCGCCCAGTCTTTCGACCGGTCCTCCCAACCATCCGGTTCCAACTTAAGAAAAATTGCGCGGTGCTGCCTGCAGGTCGTATCGATCTCAGGCCATAAGGTCTGCCAGCCTTCGCCAACGGGTCCTTTGGGGATGTAAGCAACCGTCCATCCAAATGGGAGTTGACGAAAGAGAATTTGCGCTCCGCAATCGCCTGTTTGAAGCCGCACAGGCTTCCAACCAAAGGCTGCTTTCAGCTCACCCCAGGCAGCGGATTGGAGCACATGCGCTTCGGGATGGTCCGAAAGGAAACTTTGCCATGATTGCGAGTCGAGGATGGCCATTAAATGATCGACGTAATTTCCGGCGGCGGAGTTGCCCGCACCGCAGCGCCGGGTATAAAATTGTCGAGCAGATCAATGATCTCGCTGCTTTTTCCGCTGCGTGACAACTCTATTACTTCATCGACCATTTTGTTCAACCTGTCACCCAACAGCGGTTCCGTGGTATCTAATCTGAAGATATCAGGATGTTCGGTGGATTTAAATTGGAATCCCTCGTCCCATAAATCTTCACTCAATTTTTCACCAGGTCGGACACCGGTGAACACAATCTCGATATCCCGTCCAGGTTCCAGCCCGGAAAGGCGGATCAAATCCTCCGCCAAATCCAGAATGCGCACCTGTTGACCCATATTGAGGACAAAAGTTTCGCCCCCCTGGCCCATGCCAGCCGCTTGCAATACCAGATAAACCGCTTCCGGGATGGTCATAAAGTAACGTTTCATATCCGGGTGAGTGATGGTGATTGGACCACCGCGGGCGATTTGCTTGTTGAAAATTGGCACCACGCTTCCCCGGCTGCCAAGGACATTTCCAAACCTGACCACCGAGTAGGATTTTCTGGAACGACGGCCTGCCTCGAGGACCAGCATTTCCGCAATGCGTTTGGTCGCACCCATAATATTAACCGGGCGAATGGCTTTGTCGGTTGATATCATAATCAGCCGTTCGATATTGCGTTCGATGGACACCTCGACGAGATTTTTGGTGCCCAGGATATTGTTTGTCACAGCTTCCTCAACATTTAGTTCCATCAGGGGAACGTGTTTATGGGCAGCGGTGTGATAAACCACCTGAGGTTTATGCTGGGCAAAAACATTTTCCAGGCGGGTTCGATCCCGCAAGTCCGCGATGACCGGGTGAATAATCAGGTTTGGAAAGGCTTCATTGAGTTCCAGTAGTGCTTCGAAAATACTGTTTTCGCCGTGCCCTACCATGATGAGCTGTTCCGGCTCCCAGCGGGCTATCTGACGGCATAATTCACGTCCAATGGAACCGCCGGCGCCGGTAACTAAAACGATATTCCCAGTAAGAATCGAGCCAACTTTTTCATCGCGGATGCGTGTGGGCTGGCGGCGCAGTAAATCCGAAATATCCACATCACGCAAACGGCTGACACTCACCTTGCCGCCAAGCAGTTCATAAATACCTGGCATTGTGCGGAAGGGAACCCCCTTCAAACGCGAAACATCTGCCACCATACGCACAATTCGACCGGGAGCGCTGGGTATGGCGATGATGACCTCATTGACATGCAGGCGGTCCAGCACACGAGTCAGGTCGGGAATGGTGCCAACAATGGGTACCCCATGAATTGTCTGCTTTAGTTTGGTCGGGTTGTCATCCAGGAAACCCACAGGGATTAGATTAAGCTGCGGGTTTTTCTGTAATTCACGCACAACCATTGCTCCGGCATCCCCTGCGCCAACAATGAGCACCCTTTTGGTTCGCGAGGTACCCGGCTGCCCTGATGTCGGGCTTTGACTGATTTCGGCAATTAACCGGATAACCAACCGCAATCCTCCGACGGTCACCAATGACAGTAACCAGTCAATGACAAACACGGAACGGAGATAAGCATCGACAACATTTAAGGTGTAAAGAAGCAGCATAGAGAGAGCTAACGCAACGGAAGCAGCACTCACTGCAGACGCGATTAACATTAATTCCTTAATGCTGGCGTAAAGCCATAGGCGGCGGTAAAGACCGAAAAAATAATAGACTGTTGGTTTGACAACAAGTGATACCAGGATCATCCAGTAAGCAAAAGGCAGGTACTCATAAAAAAGCGGTCCTAATTCAAACCGCAAGACAAAAGTGCCTAATACGGCAACGAAAATTAGGATGAGATCGCCTAAAAGGATGTAACGGTTCCGAACATTGAATTTTCGACGCATGGATTAACGGCCCTTAAAGCCGATCACGGTCCCCACTGTCCGGATCATGATATTGAGATCTAACAGGATGTTGCGATGCTTGATATAGTATAGATCATACTCAAGTTTAATGGCGTTGGTTTCATAATCATTGGCATAACCGAAATTGACTTGCGCCCAACCCGAGAGACCAGGTTTGACAAACAATCGCGCCCGGTAAAAAGGGATATGCTGCTGTAATTCAAGCACAATTTCCGGCCGCTCAGCACGCGGACCAACCAGGCTCATATCACCGACCAATATATTAATAAATTGTGGTAATTCATCGAGGTGCGTTTTTCGCAATATCCGTCCCACAAAGGTTGCACGTTCGTCATTTTCATCGGCTGACCGAGCTATGCCGTCTTTTTCAGCATCTCTGTGCATGCTGCGATACTTGATGATCGAATATGGGCGTCCGTTTCTACCCAATCTGGTCTGAGTATAGAATATAGGCGCGCCGGATGTCACAATGATCATTGTCCCAATAATAGGGAAAGATAAGCAAAAAATCAAAACACCGATAAGTCCACCTATTATATCAACCAACCTTTTTGACAATTCCTGAAATCCGCCAACATGCGACTGATCCACGAATGATCGCAGAACCCAATCGGAGCGCAGTAAAAATATAGGCACACGCCCGAGTAATTCCTCATACACTACAGGCATGGTGGTTACTTCCACGCCGCGTTCTTCTGCTTCGAGTACTTTTTCGAAGGTATCCGGGGACATTTCACCGGATATTGCAAAAACAAGATCGGTTATTTGATATTTAACCACTAAATCAAAAAGATCTTCACTGGTCCCTAAAACCTTAAACCCGGATAAATCCTGGCCTTGTTTTTCAGGGTCATCATCAACCAGCCCCACTGTGTAAAAAGGCGGAGGCCAGGTCTCTTTAATTATTTTTGTCAGTTCCCTGCCAGACCGCCCGGCCCCAACAATCAATACCCGTCGCAAAAACTGCGGCGCGTTAAAAAGCCCAATGTAGAGAAAACGCCAGAGAAGGGTCAGAATGAATGTGAAGCCAATAAAATAGACAACCGCGCGCCGCGGCAAAGCGCTGGTATCGGTCGGAGCCAGAAAGAATACCAGCAAATAGAGACCCAAACCGACTGCTGCCGCCAGGGACAACTGTTTCAGCGACTCCAGGCGAGCCGTAGAGCGCCGCATATCATAGGATTCGATCAACAACACCAGCCAGATGACCGGCATAAAATAAAACCAGGCTGGAACTCTTTCATCCAAAAAAGTCCAGGAAAAAGTCAGCCATGCATCGCCTTGCGCCCAAAAATAGATTGCCAGGAGCAGGCCAAGAATGGCCATCGTCAAATCGCCGAAGAACAAGGTCCCGCGTCGCTCTGTTGGCCTCAGCCGCCAGGATGGGCGAACATATGTTTTGCCGGTTTCAGGATTACTCATAATTTATATACTATCCACGAGAGTGGATGATACTCCATAAAAAACCGCTACCCCAGGAATAATGCATCGTCGCGATCGACAAGGGTATCCCCACCAGGAACCGCCAGTCTTTATAATTTCGAGCATAAGATACTGAAGCCCCTATTAATAGAAGTAAGTATAATCCGATGCCTGTTAATAAAACCACCCAGGCTTCGGTGAACCAGATGGAAAGGATTAGCAACAAACCTGTCCCCAGCACCAACATGGGCGGAAGCGCCTGGCGCCACCGCAGGGTTCCCGGGTAGCGTTTCAACATCCGCCATTTCCAATATCCATATCGCCAATATTGTCGTGCTAGCGCTCCCAAAGTCGGACGGGAATAATACTTTGTGCGAATGGATGGATCAAAAAAAATCTTACCATTAATTGCTCGAATACGCGCATTGAGTTCGTAATCTTCATTTGCTGCCAGGGTTTCATCGAACAACCCAACTCGATCAAATAAATCTCGGTGAAACGATCCAAAGGGTACGGTATCAACTTCGCCTGGAACATTGGAATAACGGTAACGGGCGTCTCCAACGCCCAGGGGATGCCCGGCAGCTAATGCAATGGATTGGGCAATCCAACCTGGTTCTCCCGGTTGGATGAGCCAAAGTCCGCCGACGTTATCGCCCTTTCCATCTTTCAGGTTTGCTACACACCGTTCAACGTAGTTCTCATCCGGAACCGAATGAGCATCCAGACGGACAATATATTCTCCATGCGCCGCTTGAATAGCCAGGTTTAGCCCTGCCGGAATGATTCGGCGCGGATTCTGGATAACAATAACATCCAGTCCTGTGCCTGATTGTTGAAATTCGGCTACCCTGGCCAGGGTTTGGTCAGAAGACTTGCCATCCGCCAGGATTACCTCCATTTGAGAAAGGGGATAGGTTTGGCGGCGAATAGCATCCAGTAACAATCCGATGGTTTTTTCCTCATTGTAGCAAGGCACAATGATTGACACGAGTTCAGAATTTGTCATTCCTTTCCCTTTGTAAGGGCGGGCTTGTAATTAACACAGACCAGACTTTGGGTGGATATTTCAAAATCCATCATTTCAGGGTCAATCAGTCGTGCTGGTTTTCACACGGGGCGATCGCAATCATCTCGATTTCGACCAGGGCGTTTTTCGGCAGCCTGGCTGCCTGCACTGTAGTCCGTGCCGGGTAATTGCCGGAAAAATGTTCCGCGTAGATGGCATTCATAACTGCGAAATCGCTCATATCCTGGAGGAAAACAGTTGTTTTCACAACCTGATCCAATGCGGAGCCGGCTGCATCCAAAACCGCTTGTAAATTTTTGAACACCTGCCGGGTTTCGGCTTCGATCCCCCCGGGCACGATTTCACCGGTATCAGGATTTATCCCCGCCTGTCCTGCTGTAAATATAAAATGCCCGGACTTGACTCCAACTGAATACGGTCCGATGGCCTTGGGAGCCTTATCTGTTTTGACAACCTCTTTATCATGGCAGTGGTGCATCTAAAACCTCCTGGAATCAAAATGATCTTCATTTTAAGCCATGTATTGCGAACGGTAAAGCAACCTTTTGGTCAAGGTTTTAGGTTTATCAATCTAAATGTAAATTAGTAGTGTAAATCGCCCGGATCAGCTGTGATTCGCTTGCGGAAAACCCAGTAACTCCAGCCCTGGTAAAGAAGGACGAGCGGTACAAAAATCAAGGCAACAATCGACATAATCCTGAGGGTATTGGGATTGGATGCACTGTTGAAGATAGTAAGGCTGAAAGTTGGGTCGAGTGAGGACACCATAACCCGCGGGTAAAGGATGATAAATATCGTAGCAGTGGATAATACAACTGCCAGAGTATTAACGATAAATGCCCACCCATCCTGTTTTTGACGAATGAACCATCCTGCTGCCAGCGCAGCAATCACCGCGAAGATCGGAATTGGTCCGGGGTTTACGCCCAGTTTTGTCAAAATATCGGTGTAGAAATAGGTCGCGACAATCGCCGCCAACAGCACGATGACAGTGGCGACCCATATATTGCCGGCAGTTTTCCTCGCTTTTGATTGAATTGGTTCGCTAATTTTCAGGGTGAGAAACAGGGCGCCTTGCAGCATAAAACCGGTCAGCGTAACCAACCCGCCGAGGACCGAATAGACATTAATCAAATCCCAGAAAGATCCAACGTAATTTCCAGTGGCATCGATAGGGACACCTTCTACAAAATTGGCAAAGGCGACGCCCCACAGGAAGGATGGCAATAGACTGCCAATACAGATAGCCCAGTCCCAAAACCTTCGCCAGCGTGGATTTTCATCTTTACTGCGAAATTCGAGGGCAATCCCCCGAACGATCAACGCCACCAATAAGATTAATAGAGGAAGGTAAAAACCGCTAAATAAGGTGGCATACCAGCCTGGAAACGCGGCAAACATCGCCCCGCCAGCGGTAATCAACCATACCTCATTCCCGTCCCAGTGCGGACCAATGGTGTTAATGATCATCCGCCGCTGGGTATCTGACTTTCCGAGGAATGGCAGCCAGATCCCGACACCGAAATCAAAACCTTCCAGGATGAAGTAACCAATAAACAAGATCCCTATGAGAATAAACCACAAAGTGTTCAGATCCATTTTTAGCTCCTATTCCCAGTAGGCTTCTTCTTCGTCTGCATCATTACCGTTTGCTGGTTCCACACCAGCACGAGCATATTTTGACAGCAGGTAAATATCAGCTCCCATTAATAACCCGTAGACCAGGGTAAAGCTCACCAGGCTGGCAACAACCATCCCCGGGGTAATATTAGGCGATGCTGCTTCAGCCGTCAGCATCAGGTTATAAACCACCCAGGGTTGCCGACCCATTTCGGTAAGAATCCAGCCGCTGGTATTGGCGAGATACGGCAGGAATATTGCAAACGGGAAAAGCCCCAGCAGCCAAGTTTTTTCTGTGAGTTGTCCCCGCATGGACCGATACAGGGCATATGCAGCTGCAAGCAGCAGCAACGTCCCCACTCCAGCCATAATCCGAAATGCCCAATAGGTCATAAAAATGGAAGGCACATAATTTCCCGGGCCATGCTGGGCCTCGAACCCTGCCTGTAATTCGTTTACACCCTTTACTTCCCCCTCAGGGCGATTATAGGCTAACAGGCTAAGCGCATATGGAATGCGGATGGATACTACTTCGGTCATGGTTTTCTGGTTGACGATCGTGAACAGAGAAAACGATGCCGGATCTTCGGATTCGAGCAAACCTTCAGCTGCTGCAATTTTCATAGGCTGGTATTCCACCATCTTCTGCGCCTGATTGTGCCCGACCAGCCCGACCAGGAGGGAACCGACTACGCCAATAAGAGCGGCAATTTGGAACGAGCGTTTGAACAAAACGGCCTGATGGCACCGAAGAATATGGTAAGCGCTGATCCCCATCACAAAAAACGCCGCGGTCGTGACGCCTGAGAAAATTGTGTGAGAAAACTGCCCCCAGACATAGGGATTTGATAACAATGCCCCAAAATTATCCATCACCAGCCGGCCGTTTTCCTCGACATAACCGACTGGAGATTGCATAAATGAATTCGCCACCAGAATCCAAAAGGCAGACAGGGTCGAACCAATTGCGACCAGCCAGATCGCAGTCAGGTGGACGCCTTTGGATAATTTGTCCCAACCGAATAACCACAAACCCAGGAAGGTTGACTCCAGGAAAAATGCGAGAAGAGCTTCGATTGCCAGCGGTGCGCCGAAGACATCCCCCACATATCGAGAATACTCCGCCCAGTTCATGCCAAATTGAAATTCCTGGACAAGCCCGGTTACTACTCCCATTGCAAAGTTGATGGCGAAAAGCTTGCCCCAAAATTTGGTCATCAGTTTGTATCGTTCCTGTCCGGAGGCAACATACATTGTTTCCATTAGCGCAACAACGATCGCCAACCCCAGGGTCAATGGGACGAAGAAGAAATGGTAAATGGATGTGATGGCAAACTGCCATTGGGAGAGTATTGTGACCGACGGATCCATACCTGCTCCTTTGCTGGATAATAAACAGTTACTTGGCTTACTTTTCTAAATTCGAAGCATTCTGTCTCAATCCCGAAATTTCAAAACCGGTTTACAAGTAGAACCTGGCATTTATCACCATAAGCCCGCGCGAATAACTGGCGGTTGCCTGTTCCCCCCTGCTGTGGTTGTAGAAATAAATAAACGCCGGTTCAATCGGATGAATTTCGTCCAGAAACCACCTGATTCATTGCCGAGCTATTCTTCGATGCAGTTCTTAACAATTGGTCCCCACCAATGAAATTCTGCAGTTAGTTTAGCATCAGTTCAGGCTAGAGGCAAGGAAAAGTAGAATGTGCTTCCCTGAGAAGGAACACTTTCCACCCAGATACGCCCGCCGTGAGCTTCAACGGTATGGCGGGCGATGGATAACCCTAACCCAGTTCCACCCCCGGATCGTGACTGGTCAGCTTTGTAAAACCGCTCGAAAATACGGGTGATGTCTTGTGCCTGAATACCAACACCAGTATCCTTTATAGAAAACACAATCTCATTTTCTGTTCTTTGGACAGATCCAGTAATTTTTCCACCTGGGGGAGTGAATTTAATGGCATTGTGAAGTAAATTGATCAGTACAGCTTCAATCCGATCGGCGTCCGCGATGACATCCGGCAATTGCCCCCGATCTTCGATCTCTATCACCAATCCACCTCGTTCGGCCTGGAGTCTCATGCGCTCGACTGCCCCCACCAAAAGGAATTTCGGCTCCACCGGACGCAGGTCAAAGGCTACCCGCCCGGATTCGATCCGTGAAAGGTCTAATAACTCTTGCACAATTTGCGTGAGATTGTCAATTTCAATTTCCATGCGGTTCAGGAAACGCCGCGCAGCAGGAGGATCTTCAAGGGCACCGGTCTGTAGAGTCTCGGTTAATGCTTTGAGCGAAGCCAGCGGGGTTCGTAATTCGTGTGAAACATTGGACACAAAGTCACGTCGTACTGTCTCCAAACGGCGCATGCGGGTGAGATCCTGAAATACTAAAAGCGTGCTGCCGGGAATGCTTCCTTCCAAAGGCGTGGCAATTCCCTGGACAAAATACCGGTCCGGGCTGGTTTCCAGGGTAGAAATTTGTTGCCTTTTCGTTTCAAGAGACGAGCGCCAGAGCTCCACAAATTGATACTGGCGGACTACCTCAACCAGCGACCTGTCCACAGCCTGATCCGGGGAAATATTGAATAGCCGTCCCGCAGCGGGATTCATCAAAGTAACTTTCCCGGCGGAATCCACCAATAGGACAGCATCTGTCATGTGGCGTAACACCGCCTCCAGCTTGCTGCGTTCTTCGCGAAAATCGATCACCTGGGCTCTTAATTGATCAGCCATCTCAGAGAACGAACGCGTTAGCTGGCCAATTTCATCCCGCCGGTTCGATGATAATTCGGTGCTGGCATCACCTTCTTTTAACTGCCGGACCTTGGTTGCGAGGTTCTGTAGCGGGTGCAAAGTTCCCCTGGCGACCAGATAAGCCATTAGGATGGATACCAGCATAGTCGCAAGCCCGATGCTTAATATCTGATTGCGCATGGTACGGATTGCACCTTCGATCTCGGTCAGCTCACGGGCCAGACGAACGACGCCAATTATTTTTCCCTCTGCATTAACAGGCACCGCCAGATAATAAAAACGACGCTTCAAGGTATCACTGAATCGTATCTGGAATCCCACCTTGCCACTAAGCGCCTGTTTAATCTCAGGCCGGGTAAGGTGATTATCCATCGTCCGCGGGTCGCTCTGGGAATCAATCGTGACCACACCATCATTCCGAATAAAAGTTATCCGGTCATTGGTTTGGTCCGAATATATCGCGAAGAGCGGTTCGAGATCGGAATACGATTTTCCCTCAGACAATTGGCTGCTTGCGTCGAATGCGAGAAGTTGGGCGGATGTGGCTAAATTATCATGAAGGTTCGAAAAATACTGCTGCTCAATATAATCACTAAAATATAGACTAATTCCGCCTACAGAGAGCAGGACTAATAAAATAAAAGGGAACGCAATTCGCCAGACAAGTGAACGCCTCATTAATCAACCCTCGAATCGGTAACCGGCTCCGCGAACCGTAACAATCCGCTGCGGTTGAGCGGGATCATCTTCAATTTTCTCACGAAGCCAACGGACATGAACATCAACCGTACGGCTGTCACCGATGTATTCCCAACTCCAGACTTTCTCAAGAATGAGCTCGCGGGTTAATACCTGCCCCCGGTGTTGTGCCATGAATTGTAATAGTTCGAATTCCTTTGGTTTGAGTGCTAATACTTTGTCATGTTTTCGGACTTCACGGCGCGAGATATCGATTACCAAATCATCATATATCAACTGATGATCTGCATTTCCGAGCGCCCCGGTTGCAGCAGTTTCCTCACGCACTAAGCGTACTCTGCGAAGCATGGCTTTTACCCGTGCCATAAGTTCGCGCATGCTGAAGGGTTTGGTAATATAGTCGTCCGCCCCTACCTCCAGCCCGACAACTCGATCAATTTCGTCATCTCTGGCTGTGAGCATCAACACTGGTGTGGTCATTTCCTGGCGCAGGATTCGGCACACTTCGAACCCATCCAATCCTGGCAGCATAACGTCAAGGACGATTAAATCAGGGTGCAATTGCCGGGCCTTCTCCAAGGCGGCAATTCCATCGCCAACCGTCTCGACCACATACCCCTGCTTATTCAAATTGTAAGCGAGGGTTTCTTGTAGCGACAACTCATCTTCGACGACTAAAATTAATTCGGCCATTGTTCACCTGACCATGTCTTCTAAGAGGCGGGCAAATTGCTGCGAGAAATTCTTTCGATTGTACCGCTGTTCAACAGCATTCCGACCAGCTTCACCCATTTTTTGTGCCATTTCCTGATCATCGGCAATCACTCGTATAGCCTGCGCTAGCGCCGGCGGATCACCCGGGGGGATTACGATGCCCGCGCCTTCGTCCGTGACCAAATTGCTGATAACACCACCTATAGCCAGAATAACCGGTTTCCCAGCTGCCATATAATCAAACACTTTGTTTGGGTAAGTGGTTCTGTATAATTCGATCGGTTTTAAGATTGCAATACATGCGTCGGCAGCAGAAAGAACGGCTGCCA
>JAJZTR010000073.1 GCA_021848775.1 Chloroflexota bacterium
CTATGATGAAAGGCCTGGCCTTTTTGGCGGCCGGTGCTTTCTTGTACTGCCTGCACCAGGCAAATGGCAATCACGACTCGCTGGTTTTGGATGATCTCAACGGGGCTTCGCGTAAATATCCCCTGGCAGCCTTTGCCTTCAGTGTGGCTGTGCTTGCCCTGGGAGGTTTGCCCCCCCTGGCGGGTTTTATGTCAAAATGGCAAATTTTCGTGGGCGGGTTCCAAACCAAAGATGGATTAATTATGACGCTGGTAATCTTCGCCGGTCTCAACAGCGTGTTATCACTCGGGTATTACGCCCCCATAGTCAACCGCTTGTACCGCAACACGCCGGCGGAAATCGTCGAAAATGGCAAGCCGGTTCCATTCTTGATGACAGTTCCTCTGGTGCTGTTGACCCTGGGGGTGGTGATCCTCGGTTTCTGGCCGTCGCTGGTCAACTGGATTACCATTCCAGCCGCACAAAGCTTACTGATGTTGTTCGGCGGATAATGGAGGCATGCTGATGGATATCTTACTTTCCCCTCCGGTCGCTTTCTTGATCTATGTGCCGCTTGCCTTTCTAATTGCTGAATTTGGTAAAGCCCTGGCTGGCCCTGGCAAACCTTCGGAAATGAAAGGGGCCCCCTATGCTGGCGGTGAGGAAGCTTCCACCGAAAAAGGAGTGCCTGGTTACCGGCCGTTCTTCCTGATCGCATTTTTCTTTGCCATACTGCATTTAGGAACATTGGTCCTTGGTTTGGGTGATCTCACGATGCAAATCATGCCGTACTTACTCGGGTTGGCATTGGTGTTGGTCATCCTTTTATTAGGTTAATGGCGGAATAATGGTTGAACAGAAAATTAACTCATCCTGGCAAAATATCCTGATCCAAATAAAAAACTGGGCGCGTATCAATTCGCCCTGGGCGATCCATTTCAACAGCGGGTCGTGCAACGGCTGCGACATCCAAATTCTGGCAACCCTGACGCCGCGGTATGATGTGGAACGCTTTGGCATCAAGCTGCAGGGCAGCCCGCGCCATGCCGACGTCTTGATCTGTACCGGCCCTGTCACCATGCAGGCGCGCGACGCTCTCTTGCGAACGTACGAGCAAATGCCCGAACCAAAATTTGTGATCGCGGTTGGATCGTGCGGGTTGTCTGGCGGGGTTTTTCATGGATGCTACAACATCGTAGGCGGCATCAATGAGCTGCTGCCGGTGGATGTCTTCGTGCCCGGCTGTCCGCCGCGCCCGGAAGGCATTATCTACGGGGTGGCTGTGCTGTTAGAGGCAATGAAATCTGGTAAGCGCCCTGAACCTGTGCAATGGTCGGGTGAAGGTTTCGAGGGGATGGTCCATACCGGCAGTACCATGGAGGAAAGAAATGACTAGTACAGTTGGCGCGCTTGGGGCAGCAACCGCAGTGCTCAAACCCTTCACCGCAAAATTGGTTCAGCCTTATCCCGATCATAGTGTGATCGATATCCATCCGGATAATTTGTTGTCAGCGGTGCGAACCTTGGTGGATGAAAACTGGGGTTATCTCACAGCCATTGTTGGGTTGGACAGGCCGGCACCTCAGGCACCCGAAGGTCAGCCGCAGGAGGAAGGTGCGGTGGAGGTGCAATACGTATTTGCCAGCGGGGCTGCGGTAATCACCCTGCGCCTGATGCTGCCATACAGCAAAGCGGTTGTGCCCACCATCAGCGGGCTGCTGCCTCCAGCCATGTTGTATGAATGGGAATTGGAAGAAATGTTGGGCGTCGAAGTTATCGGCTTGCGCATGACCGGGCATCTGATCCTGGCAGACGACTGGCCGGAGGGTGTGTATCCGCTGCGCAAGTCGTTTACCGGTTTTAATGGCACCCCCCAGGGAGGAGCATAACCCATGAGCCCAGATACGAACAAATTTATTATTCCCATCGGCCCTCAGCACCCGGCACTGAAAGAACCAGCCAATTTTGAATTCTGGGTGGACGGCGAAATTGTGACTGGAGCATCTGTGAGGCTGGGTTACGTCCATCGAGGCATCGAAAAAGGCGCCGAAGCACGCACCTGGACGCAAAATTTGTATCTGATGGAACACATCTGCGGCATCTGTTCTCATATTCACGCCACAGCTTATACGCTTGCCGTTGAAAAACTGGCTGGAGTCGAAGCCCCGCCTCGGGCCAGTGCTATCCGCCAGATGATTGCTGAAATGGAACGCATACACAGTCACATGCTGTGGCTGGGGGTAGCAGCCCATGAGGGTGGATTTGACTCGTTGTTTATGTACTCCTGGCGTGATCGTGAAACGGTCATGGATTTACTCGAGAAAATCTCAGGCAACAAGGTCCACTACTCAGCCAATGTCCTGGGAGGCGTTAAGTTCGACATCACACCGGAATTGGTTGAAGAAATCCGCAAAGGGCTGGATTATTTGGCAGAACGCAACAAGTTCTACATGGATGTGATCATGGGCGATGAAACTTTCATGGGCCGCACCCGCGACATTGGCACAATGACCAGAGAGCGAGCCGAACACCTGGGTGCTATCGGGCCTACCGCCAGGGCATCTGGTATTCCTCGGGACATCCGGGTGGATGCTCCGTATCTAACTTACAGCCAGTTCCCAATTAACATCCAGACCCACACTGCTGGAGATTTGCATGCGCGTTTTATTGTACGCATCAACGAGACATTCGAGGCAATCCGGGTAATCCGCGAGATCGTGGATAGTTTACCAGCTGGTGATTTGACCACTCGGATTCCCCGCCGCATCCCGGAAGGGGAGGCGGTCAGCCGGGTGGAGGCACCTCGCGGCGAACTGTTCTATTATGTTGCCAGCAACGGCAGCGATAAACCTGAGCGCGTTAAGGTACGTACACCCAGCCTGTGCAACTGGTCCACCGTCCTCTCGCTCGCCGTCGGACTAAAATTGGCGGATATGCCCATGCTTCTGTCTGGGATTGATCCATGTTTCTCCTGCAATGACCGCAGTATACGGATTAAAGGTAAGGTTGATGATCCCGGGATTTGGTCCTGGGAGAAATTACGCCAATACGGGATTCAATATTACCGATGAACCTTTCCCTTCACCCAATCATTCTATTGCTTTTCTTCCCTGGTGGTTTGTTTCTGATGGTCAGCGGATTAGTCTACCAGTGGGCTGACCGCAAACTGGTGGCGCGTTTTCAGAACCGGATCGGTCCGCGCTTCATTCAACCGCTGGCGGATACGATCAAATTACTTGCCAAAGAAGAGATCATGCCGCACGGTGTTCATAAGGGTTTGTTTTTGGCGCTGCCGGTGGTTGCCCTGGCGGCCGCTTTAACTGCCGGGTTGTACGTGCCCATGTTTGGTTTTCAACCCGCCTCCAGTTTTCGCGGCGATCTGATTGTTGCTTTGTACGCTTTGTCGGTTCTGACCCTAACCATGGGTCTTGCGGGAGCCAATACCGTCAGCCAGTTTTCTCTCGTCGGCGCCACCCGCACCCTGACCCAGTTGTTCTCCTACGAAGCGCCATTCCTGCTTAGCCTGCTCGGTCCAGCCATTGCGGCTGGTTCGTGGCAGATCAGTGAGATCAACAATTACACCGGGCAGAATTTGTGGATGATCGTTGTCCAGCCCATCGGATTCTGTGTGGCATTAATCGGCTTGATGGGTAAGCTTGAGCTGCCGCCCTTTGATGCCCCTGAAGCTGAGACCGAAATCGTCGCCGGTGCCATGACCGAATATTCCGGCCGCGGTTATGCGCTCTTCCGTATCGGCAAGGATGTTGAACTTGTGATTGGGTTAACCATGGTGTCGGCATTTTACCTTGGCGGTTTAGCCAACCCGCTTGAATTTTTACTCAAAACCCTGGGACTCTTGCTGGTGCTGGCCTTGCTGCAAACTGCTTTTGCCCGTCTGCGCATCGACCAGACGGTTGGTTTGTGGTGGCGCACAGGAGCGTTTTTGGCTATTGTACAATTAATGGTGATCGTACTTAGCCGGTACCTGGTATTTGCTTTCTAAGGAGGCCGTGATGTCAGTAGGCACCATGATCGGGGATTTGATCCGGTCGCTTTTCAAGAAACCGGTAACTGAACTTTATCCATATGTAAAAACAGAAGTTCCATCGCGTTTGCGTGGGAAACTGGTGTGGGATCCAGCACAGTGCGCCGGCTGCCAGTTATGCATCAAGGACTGCCCCTCCAACGCCATCGAATTGATCGTCATTGACAAGGTGAATAAACGCTTTGTTATGCGTTATCACGCAGACCGCTGTACCTACTGCGCACAATGTGTGCAGAGCTGCCGTTTCAAGTGCATGGGTATGTCCAGTGAAGATTGGGAAATGGCGGCAACTCAGAAGCAGCCTTTTGAAGTGTATTACGGGAAGGAAGAAGATATTGCCCTCTTCATGGAGCAGGCAGCTAAGCCAGGAACTGAAGAGCCTTGTAAAGAATGACGGCGATGCCGGAGCCCAGAAACTTCCCCGGGTTGCATTCATGGGAATTGGTAACGAGTTCAAGGCGGATGATTCATTTGGGCCGTTGGTTGTCGAGCGGTTGTCGGCATCATTGCCCCGGTCTGAAAACATACTAATCCTGAATGCCGGGACAGCCCCTGAGAATTTCAGCGGTACTCTGCGCCGGTTTAACCCGGATCTGGTGGTCATGATTGACGCGGTGGATATGCAAAAAGAGGTTGGCAACGTCGCCTGGGTGGACTATGACTCTTTGGAAGGCATGAGTGCATTTACCCACGCACCGGCCCCTGCGATGCTGGCTGGATTCCTGCGGGATGAACTGCGGTGCCGCATCGCGTTGATTGGCGCACAGCCCGGCTCGCTGGAGTTCGATCAGCCAGCATCCGAAACGGTGGCGGCTTCGGCTTACAGGGTGGCTGTGGAAATCATGGAAATTTTAAAAAATATATCGTAGGGTGCGTTCCGTACTTGAACGCACCTTTTTTATATTTACCGTTTATATAACTTAAACGCACCATATTAATAGGTTAATCCTCGGTCGACTTTTCCATCTCAAGTTCGCTGCCCTACCCCCAACCTAAATCATAAAACCCTTCCCTTACATAACGATGGAAACTTGACCATCGCCAATCTTTTACCTGTTTAACCAGTCCGTGTTTCACTGGGTTGAAATGAATATAATCAACATGTTTGGCGAGATCATCATCATTCCAAATAGTATGCTCCCAAAAACGTCTCTGCCAGATAGCGGCTTCTCCTCTTTCTTGTCTTGACAGATTACGCTGTTCTCCATCTCCGATTTCCAATAAATATCTTTTCGTAAATTGCCTTTTGATTTCCTTCCACCTTAAAGAGTAGTTTTGATCTTCTTCAGGCAGTGTCCATATTGCATGGATATGATCAGGTAATAAGCAAATTGCATTCGTTCTAAATGGAAATCTTTTTTCGACGATATTCCAGGCATCGTGAAGTGCCATTCTTGATTGATTGCCGGTCAGGATCGGCAAACGATTGTAGGTCACAACTGTGAAATAATATGCAATTCCACCATACAGGCGTCGGTAATTTGGCATGGAAAAATTATAGGGCAACTTATAATTTATTGGGGGATGTGGTGCGTTCAAAAGCGGAACGCACCCTACAAGCTGATTCTAAACGCCTGTTTTCCTCATGTTACAATCAGATAAACTTTTGGGGAATGGAAGATCAACCATGGAAAGAACAGTTCCCAGCACAGCCTCAGACGAAATCTCTCTGTATTTGCGGACGATTTATTCGCTGCTGCGAACAACCGCTGAATTTCAAATCAGCGCGTTGGAAGAAACGCATGCAGCCACCAGTTCAGCGTTGCACCCCGACGCGCGTAAGAGTACGCTGGATACCTCTGCATTCATTTACAGCATTTTGCGGCTGCCCGACTGCATGCCGGACGTGCGCTCGGTCATTCTGGGACAGAGCGTGACAGTCTTCCGCCAGCACGGCTATAACGCGATCGAGAAATGGCAGGATGTATCAGCCAGAGCCCGCCGCCGCCGCTGTTTTTTCAATCGCAAGGATACTCTGGCCTGCTACATCGCCAGCCGCTCCGATCTGGATGACATGATCCCGACGCTGGTTGCCTACCAGATCGAATGGAACAAATTGCACCTTTTGCTGCAGCGCTGGCCGGCTGGCCTGACCTGGCGCGCAGTGGAGGAGGATGCGGACGCCTTTCAGGCACTGGCTGAGGTGCTCGAAGTCAGCGTGGAAGATTTGGAAAGGCTGCGCACCATCTGGGGCCGCGACTTCAGCGCTAACCTGCAGCGGATTGCCCACAAGCGCAGCCGCATCGGGGTGCGCCTGTTGAGCGGTTCGTTAGCCGATTACCGCCTGGCAACGCGCCTGTGGTGGGACAATATTGAAAAGGTATGCCCGGACCTCAATGACCGACCGGTCTATTTTATCTCCAGCAACACCCACAGCCTGCCGAACTTGCTGACCGGCTTTGCCCTGCAGCACCAGCCGGAATTGGAGCAGTTCCTGGATCGTAAGGAAAACAGGGACCTTAAGGACGAATGGGAAAGCATAACCTCACGACAGGTGCCTTCGAGTCAGGAGAATTTCTGGTATTACGTAATGAAGAAATACCAGCAATCCAGCGAAGGACGCCACCTTGTTCGCGGGCAGGTAAAGACGGAGGCTGAGGTTGGGATCCAGCGTGTGGCATCAGAGCATTATTTTGATGTTGAAGCACAGCGAATTGAGTTGAATAAGCTCAATCCGGAATGGCTGGATCCGCGGCTAAGCGAGCATGATTATTCCTGGCTTGAAAAGTCAGATGCGTTGATCTTGAATATCGACTACCCGCTCGGGATGGGGGCGTACAACCTGCTGGTTAAAATCGCCGAACATGCACAACCCATTCTTGGAGTGTTTATCATGGGCAAAGCCGCCACCCTCAACGGCCGGTTGGGCGATGTGGTCATTCCAAATGTTGTCCAGGATGAGCATTCTCAAAACACCTACCTCTTTCAAAACTGTTTCAAAGCGGAAGAGGTCGCGCCGTATTTGCAGTTTGGCACGGTGCTGGATAACCAAAAAGCGGTCAGCGTGTACGGAACTTTCCTGCAAAATCCGCGCATCATGGACGTGATCTACCGCGAAGGCTATACCGATATCGAGATGGAAGCCGGTCCGTACCTTTCGGCGGTGTACGAAATGGCCCGCCCAAAACGCCATCCTGTCAATGAAATCGTCAATTTATATAACTTGTCATTTGAGCTGGGGATTTTACACTACGCATCGGATACCCCGCTGAGCAAAGGGAAAAACCTTGGCGCGGGGACGCTGTCTTATTTCGGCATGGATTCAACCTATGCGGCCACAGTCGCGATACTGCGCAGAATCTTCCGGCTCGAACAGGAACGTTTATCGATTAGAGGATGAGGATGAAAAAAATACAGGTAATTGATAAGTTGGAACAAGCCTGGAAGGATTTTCAAGGCTCCTTTTCCGGTTTATCTGACGCTGAAATTGTGAAACAGGGAGTTACTGGCGCCTGGTCGGTGAAGGACATTATTGCCCATGTCAGCTGGTGGGAAGAGGAGACTTTGAAGCATTTGCCCGAGGTCCTGCAAGGCATCCGTCCGCAGCGTTATTCTGTGCTTTATGGCGGTATTGATGCCTTCAACGCCCTCATGACCGAAAAATGGCGCAGCCTGACGCTGGAAGAGGTCCGCAAACAAACGGATGAAACGCATCGCAAGCTGCTCGAATACCTGAAGGCTGTCCCCGAGGAGCACTTTACCTCGGAGAGCCGATTCCGCCGCAGGCTGCGGCTGGATACCTATTCTCATTACCCCATTCACACCCAGGCGATCCTTTCCTGGCGTGGTAAGACTGCCTGAGATGATTGTTTTTCAATACGGGCAGGCCGAGATTGCGTATTTATGCGGGCAGGACCGGCGGTTGGGGCAGGCAATCGAACGCATTGGCAGGATCGAACGACCGGTTATCCCGGATATGTTCACAGCGCTGATCAGCAGTATCGTCCACCAGCAGATCTCGAATAAAGCCGCTGCTACGGTCTGGAACCGGGTGGTTGAGCGATTCGGTCCCGTCCTGCCGGAGGCTATTGCCGCAACTGCGGTGGAGGATATTCAGCAGTGCGGCATGTCGCTGCGCAAAGCCGGGTATATCAAATCCATTGCCCAGGCTGTTGTTTCCAAAGAATTGATTCTGCCCGAATTGAATCAACTTTCCGATGATGAGGTTATCCAAAAATTATCCGGGCTGCCCGGTGTTGGCGTATGGACCGCCGAAATGCTGATGATCTTTTCCATGCAGCGGCCGGATATCGTCAGCTGGCACGACCTGGCCATCCGGCGGGGGATAATGAATTTGTACGGGCTTTCCGAACTGAAGCGCAGCCAATTTGACGAATATCGCAAGCACTACTCACCTTATGGGTCTGTCGCCTCGCTGTACCTGTGGCAGATTTCGAAAGAGGGGTAAAAGCCGGAAAACATGCCGTGTGTAGAATTCTGGCGATAATACTTCACTGGATGATGCCCATCTGCCAAGTATTGGGCAGAAACTTGCTTCTCACCACCAGCCAAGCCGCGATGTTATGACCATTCCCCAAAGGGTTACCGTTAATCCAAGGCATCCCCAGACAACCAGAACCTGTGATTTTCCCATTTTCGTCAGGCGAACCACCACCGCGTCACCGGTCTCAGGCTTGATTTGCACCTTAATCGCCGGTACAAGGAAGGTTAACAACGTCAAAAGTGGGACAAGGAACATGAAACCAGCATAAATGCTGTTTGCAATGCCCCATAATTCTCCTCCTGGCAGCCAGCTGACAGGATCGGCGAGGGGCAATAATAAAAACCATTTGCCAAAATACCAGGCCCATAACGTCAGCCAGACAGCCAGGGCAGCGAGACTAAACCCCTGGAAAAATTTTGTAATATTCATGCTGTTCCTCCACTCAGAGGTATGTTCTTGAACAATGGACGGCACCAGGTCAGCAACGAGGGCTCTCAGGGTCTTCAACTTCTGTAATGTTGAAAGTGATTCTGGTTCTTCGGCTAATTTGTCCTGGAATACAAGGAGCATCTCTTCCTCAAAACGCTGCCGGAATGTTGTTGGATAAAAGGAGATAAGGCGTTTATACACGGGCAGCACCATCCATTTGGCCGGGAGGGGGATTACGCGCATAGTTTCACCTCAGCGATGGTTGGCGGGCTGATGCGCAGGGATTTGGCCTGCCGCACCAATTCTTCCATCCGGACCAGATCGGCATGGAGCACCTGGCGGCCGCGGTCAGTCAGGCGGTAATAGCGTCGCCGCTGATCGTCCAGCTCGGGGTCAGGGCGCTCATCTGATTCCGCGATCAAATCATCCGCCAGCATGCGTTTGATTGTGCCATACAAGGTGCCCGGACCGATTTCAAACTCACCATGAGAATTGGCTTTCACCGCATGCATGATGCGGTAGCCGTGTTTTTCGCTGTCCGCCAGTGCCAGCAGAATGTGAAACACCGCGGGGGTTAGAGGTTGATTTTTTGAGATTTGAGGTTCCATGTAGTATATCCGTAAAAACTATAATTGTTACGGATATATTAGCATGATCTTATTGGATTGTCAATAACCAGAAATTATTTCTAGAAAGATTATTAAATTCTTATCGTGGTAAATGGGCATATGGCAAAGTAAACGCAATTCTTGTCCCGTATTGTTCTGACACGCCAGCCATCACCACCGGGCTTTCTGCCCAGATCCTCCCGCCGTGAGCCTCGATCAGTTGTTTGGCGATCGCCAGACCCAGTCCCGACCCGCCGCTGTTCCGCGAACGGGATTTATCCGTCCGGTAGAAGCGGTCGAAAATATAAGGCAGATCCTCAGGATCGATGCCCGGGCCGGTATCACTCACCGATACCTCGAGCAGGTTTTGGTCATCCCTGGCGGAAACATGCATGGATATGGTCCCGCCGGTCGGGGTATAGTAAATGGCATTGCCGATCAGGTTGGTCACAACCTGGGTAATCCGGTCGGCATCCACCATAAGTTTCGGAAGTTCTTGAGGAATCGACGTTTCCAATCGAATAGCCTTGCCCTCTGCCTGTGATTTTGAGCGTTCAACAAGCTGCAAGAATAGCGCGTGAAGATCCGTGCTCGTTTTATTCAGGCTGAGCTGGCCGGCTTCTGCCAGGGAGAGCAATTTGAGGTCTCCCACCAACCGGTTGAGCAGCGTGGTTTCTGCGTAGAGGGCTGCGATTTGCTCCTCATCCATTGGGATTACCCCGTCCTGGACCCCTTCCAAAGTCACCTGGATCGCAGTCAAAGGTGTTCGCAGTTCGTGGGCGATATCTGCCACCAGGTTGCGCCGCTGGTTTTCCAGGCTGGTCAGGTGTTCAGCCATTTGATTGAAGGTCGTGCCTAGCTGGCCCAATTCATCCTGCGATCGAATAGCGACGCGCTGATTCAGATCGCCGGAGGAAATTGCCTCCGCGGCATTTTTTAATTGCCGTATGGGTCTGATAATCTGAAATAATAACAATGCACCTATAAGTAAAGCGATCAGGGAAGAAATAATGGTTGAACTGATAATAGCTCGATTGACCGAGTTGATGAATTCACCGGCCAGGGTATCCGAATTGGTGAAATCTTCGGGAGTGACAAAAAGAGTCCCAACCCTGGCATCATTGACGATGATCGCTGCCCCTGCCTGAATCTCATCTTTGGACAAATTCTTACCGACTAATTCGTTTTCACTGTCACTGATCACCAAACCGGCTGCATCCGTTAGTACCAGACGCTGCCCGGCTAAGAACGAATTAGCCCCGAAAAATTGCCTGCCTGATCCAAGTCCATGTCCCTGACTCTCGTTTGCCGGGTTATTGGCAGCACCAGGCATCAATTCTGCGGTCAGGCCCGACTCGAGAAAAGCATCCACGCCAGCCCAACCGTTTGTTTGTGAATAATATTCAGCAAGGTATTCTGTCAGCCGCCCGGCCCAGACCTGGCCGCTGCGAGTGGTATAAAGGTTGAATGCGTCTTGTGTGGCCTGGGAGGTAAGGACGGATACTACCAGCGCGCCGATGGCGATGACCAGCAAGAATGCCCCCATAAGTTTGAAAATTAAACTGTTACGCATTTTTGGTTACTTCCAGCTTATAGCCAATCCCGAAAACAGTCTGTATATAGACCGGCTGTTTGGGATTGGGCTCCAGTTTAAGCCGAAGATTCTTGATATGGGCGTCAATGGTTCGTTCATAACCTTCAAAGGCATCCCCTTGAGCCAACTCCATGATTTGCAGGCGTGAAAATACGCGTTTGGGCTGCTTTGCCAGGGTGACGAGGATATCGAATTCGGTTGGGGTCAGGTCGATCGAAACACCGGCGCGTTGAACGGAGTGCTGTTCCAGATCGATGACCAGGTCGCCGACGGTGATTATTTCCGGCTTCGAAGTCTCAGCCGCGGCCCGCCGCAGGATGGTTTTTACCCTGGCAACGACTTCGCGCGGGCTGAAGGGCTTTATCACGTAGTCATCAGCTCCCAGTTCCAACCCGATCAAACGGTCTGCTTCTTCAACTCGCGCGGTCAACATCAATATGGGAATATTCGAATCCCGGCGAATGGCCTTGCATACTTCCAACCCATCCATGCCGGGTAAATTCAGATCCAGGATGAGAAAATCCGGATTTTCCTTTTGGAAAACGGACAAGGCGGATATGCCATCTGAAGCAGGGAAAACCTGATAACCAGCCTTATCCAGATAGGCGATTAAAACTTTGAGGATTTGGGGTTCGTCATCGACAACCAGTATTTTCTTTGACATTTCTTGCTTATCCTAAGACCCTGTTCCCTGACTAATGTTTCACCGGCAGAAAAATCCATTCTGGTGGTGTGCTCGGAAGCGTACTAAAATGATTCCTCGGCTTAATGTAGAAGCTTATCCTTTAGGTTGTGAAACACAAGATTTGCACCAATCATAACGCGAAATCAATATTGTAGGTCAATAAATGGTTCGCAATCGATCGGCCGCTGACCAAGGGAATATCCCATTTAGACAAGCATAACGAGCGCTCATGATTGAGCGCTCGTTACTCGTTCTATGTGTTTGTTACGGTTGAACCGCAGTGCCGTAGGGGCAGTCGAGGTTGGCATTCAAGCCAAGTCCGGCGCCACGGGCACCAAAACCGCCCCGCATCGCGCCGCCGCTGCGCTGAGCCATCCAGTCAGCCTGCTCCTGGGTCAAGGACCCATCGGCTACTGCCTGAGCGACCGCAGCAGTCCGGGCATCTGTACGCAGAACCGTGAACTCTTCGGCGCTCAGGCCGGCTGCGAAGGCGATGTCGGCGAGGGTCTCACCGGACGCCAGCTTGACATTCAGGTCATCGACGGAGATGCCGAGTTCTTCGGCGTACACTTCGATCATGGCATCATGCAAAATGCCGTCCTGGGTGTGAGCAACGCCAGCCTGGCCGACAGCCATGCCGCCACGGGCTCCACGTCCACCCATGCCATAACCACTTGCGTTCCCTGCGGCTGCACCCTGAGGGGTTCCAGCCTGAGCTGATACTGTGCTGGTCGTCCCGAGGGAAAAGGCCAGAACCACTACAACTAAAACACTCATACTCAATATAAGTTTTTTCATTATTAAGTCTCCTTGACTAATTTGGTTTGATAAGCTGCTTTCAACTTATGACCTGATAATAACGATTGGATTTGAAGAACTGATGAAGATGAAAGGAATTCTTTGTGAAGGTTCCAACAAATTAGTTTCAAGAGGAGATTTCTGTCGCGGCGTCATTGATCGAGTGCAGCACCAATTCAGACAGACTGTAATCCTCTTCTTTCACTTAATGTTGGCAAGAGTCCATACCAGCCGTGGCCGGTTATGTAACATGATTCATATTTAATTCGCGTTGCCGGCTTTCGAAGCCTGTCAATAAGCCCAAAGTTCACTAAAAAATCCCCTTCTTGTTAAAGAAGGGGATTGTAATTTCCACAACCACAGAATCGCCGTTGAATTCTCCGGTGCCATCGGTATGAATAATCTTGGATCATTCCAGCGTAACCACTGACACCGAACAAGGGGGCAAGTCTAAGGTAAAGCGTTTACGCTTACCGATTTGCCGCAGGTCGACTTCTTTGGCTTTGACATTTTCCGGGTTGGCAAAGCTGTTCTCAGCCGCCGGATCGTTGTGTCGCAGCAGCCACCCCCGGCTTGGACGCAATTCAGCGAAACCGTACAATCTGACTGAAAGGTCCACCCGCCGGGTGGGGTGGCGGTTGATAATGCCCAGTACCACGCGCTGCTGGCTGCGCGAACAGGTGGCCGATACATCAATGAATGGCACTTTCTCTCCCGCTTCGATATTGCCGAGCGGCTGGCTGTTGAAAAAGGGGGAGTCCAAAGCCGCATCCAGCGCCACCGGTTCCATGTGGCGATACATTTCGAACGGGTAGTAGATCGGTGTAGCATAGGATTGATATTCGTCCGTCACAATCAACGGCAGCACATTGACCAGCTGCGCCAGGTTTGCCAGGGTCAGGTGTTTGGATTGCCGCTGGAACGCATTCAACATTCCGGCGGTGTATAACGCGTCGCGCATGGTGTAGTTCAGGTTGTGCATGCTGGAGGAACCTTCGGGGGGCGCCAGCCACAGG
>JAJZTR010000074.1 GCA_021848775.1 Chloroflexota bacterium
TCCGATCTCGGCTGGGGCGATCGCCTTGGACGCCTGGCACCGGGCTATAACGCTGATTTGATCGTTCTCCCTATTAATCCTTTCCAGATCGAACCTTCAACCTTGCACAGCATTAAACCTGAGCGGGTAATGTTTGCCGGTGAATGGGTTATTGGTGGTTAAATTCCCATGGCAGAAGTCAAGCAACCTCTCACACCTGAAATCCTGGTTCCCCGCCTGGGTGATTACCTCGTCGAACAAAATTTAATCACCCCCGACCAATTGACGTACGCCTTACAGCAGCAAGCCGCAATTCGCAAATCCCAACCAACGACCCCGCTTCTGGGCCAAATATTGGTGGATCTGGGAATCCTTGATCGGGCTGCACTCGACCAGGCGATCACTGAACAGGTATTGCAGCTTCGGGCAGCATTGACTGAAAACAACCAGCTGCTCGAGCGTCGCGTTCAGGAACGAACAAGCGAGCTGGAAAAAGCGCTGGAACGCCTATCAGAGTTAAATCAACTTAAGAGCAATTTTCTGGCAAACATCTCGCACGAGTTGCGCACTCCCCTCACACACCTCAAAGGTTACATAGAGTTGTTACGAACTGGCGATCTTGGTGTTCTAACACCCGAGCAAGCCACCGCTCTTGAGACAATCCAGCGGTCAACAGACCGCCTGGGTCGTTTGATTGAGGATTTGATTTTATTTTCCACCTCAGAACGGGCGCAATTGACCATTGTCCTGGATGCTCTTAGTTTGGATGAGTTGTGCGCAGATGTCGTCAATCAGATGAACGCCAAGGCTGCTGACCAGATGGTTAATCTGGAATTTTTACCGTTACCCAAGGCTGAAATGGTTTACGCAGATCGCGAAAAAATTGGCTGGGTCGTCTACCAGTTCATCGATAACGCGGTTAAATTTACCCCTTCAGGCGGATCCGTTGCAATTGAATTGATACCGGACGGAGATCATATCAAGCTGCAGGTCAGCGATACAGGCATCGGGATCCCCCCCAACCGTATACGCGAGATTTTTGAACCATTTCACCAGTTGGATAGTTCCTCCACCCGAAAATATGGTGGGACGGGTCTGGGATTATCGCTTGCCCAAAAAATTATGGAAGCTCATAATTCATCCATTCAGGTGATCTCGGAACTGGGCAAAGGCAGCCAATTTTCGTTTAAATTGAAACGGGTAGTAAGGGGTCAAGCAGAATGACCACAAATTCAGCTCAGGTAACCATATTCCCGCCAATCGATATCGCGTTCTTGTATAAGGTCAATAAGATAATCGGCGAAAGCAAAGATGTTCACAGCGCAATGGATGCGCTGGTGCCGGTAATTCGCCCGTATTTCATTTTCGATAATGTCGTATTATTCCTGGTCGATCCATTGACTCTTAACCTGGAGGTTGCATTCGCAAAAGCCACTGGCAGGGGAAGGTCCGCCGAAGCAGACGTCGCCTGGGGAGAGATCATCGGCAGCCAGGTGGTCGAAACGCGGCGGGTAATCCTTCAAGAACCAGTGGATTCGATCGAAACAGATCGTCTGCGCCGCCCGCACACCCTGGGGTTACCCCTGTTAGAAAAATCCGAAGTGCTCGGAGCCATCATTTTTATTCGCTTTGGCAGTCCGCCATTTACTCCCGACCAGACCGTGTTTGCAGAATTTCTGACCGACCATCTGGCTGTGCTGGTTGCGCGGGATAAACTAATAAAGGAAAACAGCCGCCTTGAATTTCAATATCGCACATTTCAAGTGCAGGAAGACTTCATTTCAACCCTAAGCCACGAATTACGCACTCCGTTAGGGTACATAAAAGGATACTCCACCACATTGCTTCGCACAGATGCTAACTGGGATGACAAAGCCCGGCAGGAATTTTTGACGATCATCGACCAGGAAACGGACCGGTTGGAGGACCTCCTCAACAATCTGCTAGATTCTGCCAAGCTGCAATCTGGCATGATTATGATGGATTTCCAGGTTGTCCGGCTGGATGCGCTGGTAAAGGATGTGATTATCCGCGCTCAGCTGCACAATCAAGACCAGGTATTTCAGATTGAGATGCCTGACACGCTAGGACCCATCCATGCTGATCCAGGGCGGCTGGCACAAGTGCTGGAAAACCTGGTGAACAACGCCATCAAATATGCACCCGGCTCTCCGGTGATCATCAGGATTTCTGTAGTGCCGGATGGGATAACGCTGGAAGTCATTGACAAAGGCGCTGGAATCCCGGAGAAGTATCAAAGTAAGATTTTTGATCGGTTTTTCCGGATTCCGGATCAGATTTCGGTGGCCCACGGCTCAGGGTTGGGGTTATTCATTTGCAAACAAATAGTACAAGCCCATGGCGGGAAATTACAATTAACTTCGCGTGTTGGCGAAGGCAGCAGTTTCCGCATTTTTTTACCAACCCAACCGTAATTATTCAACAGTCACACCCTTCAGAAAGGAATTGAAATGAACGCTCGAATTTTGGTCGTAGATGATGAGCAGTTATACCGTCATTTACTCAAAGTGAACCTTGAAACCGAAGGTTATGAAGTCACCGCTGCCGCGGATGGGGATGTGGCATTGGAGATGATTACTTCCCGGGTGCCAGACCTGGTTATCCTGGATGTTGCCATGCCCCACCTGGATGGCTTTGCAACCTGCGAACGAATCCGTCAATTTTCTGATGTGCCGGTGATTATGCTTACTGCCCGCGGCGAAGAACAAGACCGCGTTCACGGACTTAATGTTGGCGCGGATGATTATGTGTTAAAACCATTTTCTGCTACCGAACTTGTGGCACGCGTTCGGGCAGTTCTCCGGCGGGCAAAGACCAATCAACAAAATATTCATAAACGCCATTTCTCACACTTGAACTTACGCATCGATTTTGCCCGGGCAGAAGTATGGCGGGACGAAAAACCCGTATACCTTTCAGCTACCGAATACCGGCTGCTCATTCAGTTTGCGCAAAACGCCGGGCGAATCCTTTCCGCGGAGGAACTGCTCACCGCGGTTTGGGGGGATTCTTACCGTGAGGACAAAGAAATTCTATGGGTTTCCATTGCCCGTCTGCGTCAAAAATTAGAGGATGATCCGCATAACCCCCTTCATATCGTAACCAGATCCGGATTGGGTTACATGATGCCTCTTTCCGAAAATATTCCTCAGAGTGAGAAAGGATCGTAAAGAAGCATGTTTGACCCATTCGAAGATAAGGGCAAAATATATACCAAAGTGGTGACAAAATCACCCGTAAAAGTGATTCTACAAACAGCAACCAACCGAATTGTTGGTTTGATGCATGTCCGGCCGGGAGATCGGCTTAAAGACGCCCTGGTTACCTCGGATCATTTTTTGGCCGTTACCGATGCCAGAATTTATGATGTGAACGGTACCCAACTGATCTACCATACCAATTTTATTGCCGTCAATCTTCATCAAATCCTTTGGGTGTCTCCAGAGGAAGAACTGCTTACAGGGGAATAATTACCATGGCTGCCCCAATCCCTTCCCAACCCCGTTCGATCAATATTGAAAATCTTAAAGCCCATATCTTGCAGGTGATTTCCCGTGAACTGGAAAGTGACCCGCGAACCGAAGATGATCGCCACGGTATCGTCATTCAATTAATTAATCAGGCATTTTCTGATCTTAAATACAACTTTCCCAAGACTCTCAAAGATCAAGTAACCCATGATATCCTGGATGAATTGTTGGGCTTTGGTCCATTGCAACCCTTCCTGGATGATCCCGAAATTTCCGAAGTAATGGTCAACGGCCCGAAGAAAATTTATGTCGAGAAAAGAGGGAAAATCACCAAAACAAAAGTGGAGTTCCCCAACGACGATGCAGTATTGCATATCATTGACAAAATTATCATGCCCCTGGGCCGCCGCATCGATGCTGATAGCCCTACCGTTGATGCCCGCTTACCAGACGGCTCGCGTGTTAATGCGGTTATCCCCCCGGTCGCCATTGACGGACCGTCGATAACGATCCGGAAATTTCAAAAAGACAAACTCAAAATGGAAGAGCTCATTGATCTCGGAACCATTACAGAAGGGATGGCCGAGTTTGTCAAAATTTGCGTTCTTTCTCGATTGAACATAATCATTTCTGGCGGAACAGGATCAGGTAAAACAACATTCTTAAACATCCTTTCCGGTTATATCCCGTCAGATGAACGGATCATTACCATTGAAGATGCGGCTGAGTTAAAGCTCCAGCAAGACCACGTAGTGCGTATGGAAACCAAGGTAGCCAACACGGACGGCAAAGGCTCGGTTACGATCCGCGATTTGGTTCGGAATTCCCTGCGCATGCGCCCTGACCGGATCGTTGTTGGTGAAGTTCGCGGCGGTGAAGCGCTGGATATGCTTCAAGCGATGAATACCGGTCATGATGGTTCATTAACAACCTTGCATGCCAACTCACCACGCGATGCACTGTCCCGCCTTGAAACCATGGTGCTGATGGCTGGGATGGATTTACCGCTGAAGGTCGTCCGCGAGCAAGCCGCCTCCGCTATTGACTTGATTATTCAACAGTCACGGTTGAAAGATGGGTCGCGGAAAATCACTTCCATTACCGAGATTTGCGGCATGGAAGGTGACACCGTGGTCATGACGGATATCTTTAAATTTCAACAAACTGGTGTTAACGAAAATGGCGTTGTCATCGGAGAATTAAAGCCTACAGGAATCCGCCCACTTTTCTACCCGCGTATTGAAGCTGCCGGATTTAAACTGAGCCCCGAAGTATTCGGAGCCAATATTGGGGCAATGATGGCAGGTTCTGGGCGCCGCCGATAATACCCCAACTTGCCGAGATTCGCAAAAAACCGTAAAATGCTATAATTAGTGAAAGTGTTCTTCATCCAATTTACAAAAATCTCGAGCGGGGTGGAACGTTATGTCAACCTACCAACAAACAATTCGAGTAAGAGGACGAAAACTTGGCATCCTGATTTATGATGCCCGGATCAGCCGCGCACACACACCGGAAAAATGCGCTAAAGCCATGAATATCCCCGTGGAAGATTATCTAAAAATCGAAGCTGGCGAACTTGCCCCTACTTTGCCACAACTCGAATTACTCGCATTCCATCTCGATATCCCCATTGAGCATTTCTGGGGCAATCAAACCATGGCATCGCTGGCGGGTCCTGAACCGGTGTTTCAGGTTAAACAGTTGGTGGAATTACGGCAGCGCATTATCGGCACCCGGTTGCGAATGGCCCGTACCGCACTCAATCTGTCTGTTACTGAACTGGCAAATAAAACTTTCATCCCTGGAGAGAAGATCCAGCAGTACGAACTCGGGCAAACAGCAATTCCGCTCCCGGAATTGGAAATACTCGCAGCTGAACTCGAGATCCGCACGGAGGACCTGTTGGATAAACGCGGACCTATTGGCAAGTGGCGCAATGATAAGGCAGCGGTTCAACAATTTCTAGAACTCCCCCCTGAAATTCGCGATTTCATAGGTAGACCGATCAACCAGCCATTTCTGGAGCTTGCCATGCGGTTATCGAATCTTTCAGTCGAAAAATTGAGAGGGGTTGCTGAAGGACTGCTGGAAATCACATTCTGATTCGCTGGTTCGCTTCAATTATGGGCATAACCGAAAATCCTGGAATCCTTACCAATTCTGCTAAAGCAGCTTTTGAGAAGAAAAATTACTCAGAGGCTGCTCGCATTTTTCTGCAGGTCGTCCAAAACATCGATCCTGACCAACACCCGGTGGAACATGCCGAAGCACGCAACAACTTATCGGTCGCGCTGTTGAAAAGCGGTGAGCCGCAGAGCGCTTTGGATTGTGTCGCCGGCTCGGATTTGATTTTTGCCAAACACAGGCTTGTAAATCAGCAAGCCATGGCACTGGGAAATGCAGGTGCCGCATTAACAGAACTGCGGCAATTCGACGAAGCGCTTGAGTATTATCAGCGCTCAGCAGCTTTATTCAAAGATGCGGGCAACACTGACATGCGCGGTTATGTCATGCGGGAAATCTCAAGCCTGCAAATGAAGCGCGGCAAACAGGTGGAATCACTTTTTGCCATGGACGCAGCGCTTCAATCCAGGCAGAAACTGTCCTGGCAAGAATCGCTGCTGAAAAAATTGATTAAGATTGTCCATCGCGGCATGAAAACGGGTTGAGATTAGGCCAAGCAAACCTTTGATACCAGGACTTTATGCGCACTTCTTACAACCGCCGCCGGGCTGAAAAAAACGATTCCACGCAACTATTGGATTTAATTTCTTCCAGCCCGCGGCTGCATCGGCACTTAGATTGGCGGCCTCCAGTGGAATGGTTGGGCAGCCATCCTTTTTGGCTGGTCGAAGAAGAGCGAAAAATCCATGCTGCTCTGGCGATCCCACCGGATCCGGGAAATATTTTCTGGGTTCGCTTGTTTGCCTGCTCTGCCGTGGTCAACCCCATCGAGATGTGGGATGAACTATTCTCAAGCTGTCTCACCGATCCTGAATTGGGACCAGAGGCAATCATACCCTCTTTAGCCCTCAGTGATTGGTATTCGCTAATCCTGCGGCGGAGTGGTTTTGAGCTGCATCAAAGCATCGTTGGATTAGAGCGAGAGGTACACGCGGAAATCACAGCCAAAACCCCCACCCCGGAACTGTTCATTCGCTTGATGGAGCCTGACGATCTGGTTCAGGTCACCTCCATAGATCAGCAGGCATTCGAGCCGATCTGGCAAAATTCAGCGGAGCAGGTCAAGGAATCATTCGAGCAGGCTGCGATCGCCACAGTCGCAGAACTGGGGGATGAAATAGTCGGTTACCAAATAACAACCATTAACATGTTCACCGCTCACCTCGCACGGTTAGCGGTCAAACCTGGCTGCCAGAACAAACACATCGGTAGAAATATTTTGCTCGATTTATTCAAGCGCTGCAAAGATGAGCGATTGTGGCAGATAACTGTTAATACCCAGGATAATAATCATGCTTCTCTTGCCCTTTACCAGCGAACCGGTTTTCATCTTTCCGGGGATGAGTTCCCGGTATATCTATACCGGAAAAAGAATTAGAAAACTCTTAGCATTTGTTATGGACAATTGTGACTGAATATGGCAAAATTAAATTGTTGAATGTCGTATGATTTTACATAAAAATAATTATTTCTTATTGCATCTGGAGAATTTTGATGGCCAAATCTGCCCAACCGACTGAGAAGAAAGTTAGCCGCAGGGACGCATTTCGCGCACAAAAGCAAGCTCAGCAGCACCGAACCCGCTTGATTTGGATCGTGGTTGCCACAATCGTCGCACTGGTACTGGCCGCGATACTGATCATCCCGAACCTGCCTGTCAGCCCCGAAAATGTGAAAGTCCCAACCCCCCGCGAACGCACCATGGTTGATGGAACCTCGGTCGGAGACCCCAATGCTCCCGTAAAAGTAATCGAGTTTTCCGATTTCAATTGCATTCACTGCCGCAATTTTTGGGAATCTTCTGAAAGTGATTTGTATGAAAAATACATCGCCACTGGAAAAGTTCATTTCTCCTACGTGACGATGAGCTTCATCAGTCCAACCTCATTTACAGCGGCTGAGGCGGCATATTGCGCCATGGATCAGGGGATGTTCTGGGAATATCACGATTACATTTTTGCCAATTTCGGCGTTGATTTCACTTCACCTTTGTTAAAGGCAATCGCCCAGGAAGCGGGATTAGACATGAGCGCTTTTAACAACTGCTTCAACAGCAATAAATACCAGCTGCGGGTACAGCAGGATTTAAAGGATGCACAGGATCAGGGCATCAATTCCACACCGACTTTCGTGGTAAATGGCGAGAAAACCGACAGCGGCAACTTGTTTGCAGTTATCGAAAAGCAATTGGGTGAAAATTAATCAAGATTTGCTGGTTTCTTAAGCAAAAAACAATGCGCGGATAACCGCGCATTGTTTATTAATACACCCCCAGCCACTGCATCAGAAGCACCATTAAAGGTGCGATGATGAGTGCGGGTAAGAAATTTCCGGTGCGCAAATGTTTGATTTCCAATAGGCTGCTGATCGCGATAGCTAATAACAGCACTCCACCGGTAGCGCTCATTTCCAGCATCATGGCATCTGTCACAAGACTTTGCACGGTTCCTGCTAACAATGTAATTCCACCCTGGTAAAGGAAAACAATTCCCGCTGAAAACAAAACCCCCACCCCAAGACTTGAGGCAAATGCCAGGGCTCCAAATCCATCCAGGATCGACTTCACCGCGAGGGTTTGATAATCCCCGGTCAGCCCATCTTGAATCGACCCGAGAATCGCCATTGGACCAACACAAAAGACCAGCGATGCGGTGACAAACCCGCGCACAAACCGGTTGTCCTCCACCCCGCCATTAACCTGCATAAAGCGAGCCTCAAGCCAGCTTCCAAGCCGGTGCAAGCCTCGGTCAATTTGCAGCGCCTCTCCGACGAGCACGCCGATCAATAAGCTTCCTAATACAACCAATGCATTTTGGGTACCGACAAACAGTTTGAAACCATACGCCAGGGTGAACAATCCCAATCCAGCAATCACGGTCTGCCGGACGCGTTCAGGCAATCTGGTACCAAGCAGCAAACCCAGCACGCCACCAACCAATATGGTGGCAACGTTGATCAAGGTGCCTATCACTTCGCTGACCCTTTAGTCAGGGTGGGATGGGATTTTCCGGATTGCTGCAAAAGGAATATTTCAAGAACAAAAAGTAAGGATGATAATCGATTGAGATAAACCCCTAAATTGGGGTTGATAACCATCCCCCGGTCTAGAAGTTCCATCACTCTGCGCTCGGCACGACGTACGCTCGTTCTGCTGAGCGCAATGGCAGCGCTGGCCTGAGAATCGCCGGAAACAATGAATTCATCTGGCATCTGAATCCTGCTCTGTATTCCTTGTATCTGATTCTCCAAATCTGTCACTGAACCAGGCCCGATTTTTCTAAATTTCTCTGCATTTTCTGGCGATGCCGCAACCTCAGCCATAACCTGGTACAAATCCCGTTGGATTTGAAGGACAAGGGCGCTTTCAGGCGAATCTCCCATCATACTACGTGCCAGACCCAGGGAAGCGGTGCATTCATCGATGGATCCCAACGCTTCGATCCGCAAATCATATTTGGGCAGCCGGCCTTCACCGAGCCACCCGGTTGAACCATCATCCCCTTTTCTGGTGAAGAACATACAATCCTACCTTTTATTCACATGATCCTGAAGGTTAAATACCAAACTGCTGATTGATACGCTATCATACCCGAAAGTGCCAAAAATGGACGGCAGATTTATTCGCGAGTACCATAGCGGAATGCTTAATTGCTGCCTGATTAAAAATGCAGATACAAATACCAGAAGCGATCCTGTGGAAACGCGCTGGCAAGAAAATCGTCCCAGATAAAATCGCCGGGGATTCCTTTGCCTTTAAGCCGCAAGTCCAGTGTTCGCAGTAGACTTCTCTCCTGAATCAACAAATCGTCCGTCTCCGCCATCAGGAGTTCCAAAATCACTCTCAAACGCACATTGTAATGATAATCACCGGCTCTGGTAGTGGAAGTGTCTCCCCAATCGCCCAGGTAATTCTTCCACAAACGAAGCCGGTTGGGGATTTCTCTTTCAACCTTTTGTTTCCAATTCTTACGCCATTGGGAACGAACCTGCTCGACTTCTTGAAGCAAATTTTTAAATTGGGCAGCTTCATCCGCCGCCAACTCCGCAGTTCGAAGGCGGGTCACACTAAGCAGCAAATTTCCGATTGTCAGTTGGGTGGTATCTCCCGTGAGTTGACGCCCTCTTTCAGCCGTTACCGGATAATAAAGAACTTCTGACAGAAGATACTTTTCCAATTCAGGAACCGAAGCGTGCAAATAAATTAAATCATTATCCGTTCCCTGCATTTTCAAACCCTTTATTTGAACGGTGAAATTTAAGGCGCAGCCTCGGTGGTTGTGGGTGTTGGCATTCGAGCTACCAGAAACCATTCCAAAATAGTCGCGTAGCGATCGCTGGTATCCAACAACGGGCCCATCCGCACGCCTTGAACCTGATTGTCCACTCCATAATTGTAGACGGGATAGTACAACGGGAGGGAGGGTAGTTCATCGGCGAATATAACCTGGAAATTGCGATAAAACCGCGCTCGCTCCCCTGAATCCACCGTAATACGGGCTTCCTCGAGATATTCGCTGGCAATTTTATTATCCCATTGCGAATAGTTTTGACCACCGGTGGCTTGAATCGAATCCCAAAACGGATAGGGATCCGGATCCGGATAGCGTGCCAGGTTAAGATCAACCAGAGCCGCTTGATACTCGCGGTTCCCCAGACGTTCCGTCACCAGCGTGTCATAGGGCACGGCTTCCAAAGTGACTACGACGCCAATGGCTGCCCAATCCTGCTGGATAGCCTTGGCGATTAATTCGTGCTGCGCTGTGTCTGGGTATAGCATAGTAAATTGCAAGGTAATCTGATCTTCGCTGGTTCGCCTGGTTGCATCCTCGGCATCGACCGGGTAACCAGCTTCATCCAATAACTGTTTAGCCCTTTCGGCGTTCAATTCGACGTGTGGAGTACCGTCAAAATATGCCCAGGTACCCGGGAAAATTGGCCCGTCAGCCGGGATGCCCTGCCCATTCAAGATTTTATCGATGATGTATTGGCGATTGATCGCCATATACAAAGCCTGACGGATGTTGGCGTCTGCGAAAAATGTCGCTTCTGGTTGATCCAGATTGAGAAAAATTATTCCAAGTTCAGGAAGCCGCCCGCTGTAAATCGCCAGGTTTGGTTCTTTCAGAGCAACCTCAAGAATATCGGGGGTGACCCGGTTGATTCCCTGCACCTGCCCATTCCTATACGCCCGCAAAGCAGCAGCTGAGTCCGGGTAATAACGGAACACCAATTGCTCGATGTAGGGTTGGCTCCCGTAATAATCTTCGAAAGCAGTCAGCACCAAACCGGCGATTTGACCTTCCTCGACGATCAAACGGTCAAACTTGTACGGCCCACTGCCGACAGGCTGGATATTAAAATCCATGTCTTTTATTACATCGATGCTATTACCGGCAAGCATGTGCTGCGGCAAAATACCAAAAGACAAATAATCCAGGAATGGCGCGAAAGGCTCTGGTAGTTTAAATTGCAGGGAAGTTGGACTGTGGCTTACGATTTCAATTTCTGACCAGAAATTCTGGAGGTCAGAAGGGACGTAATCCCCGCCGTTCTGCATTAATTCGACTGTAAAGATGACATCCTCGGCGGTCAGCGGCTCTCCGTCATGCCAGACGACATCCGGTTTAAGTTCGAAATTGTATACCGTTCCATCCGCGGAAATACCCCAGGAGGCGGCTAAATCGGATACAGCGTTTCCGCGCTCATCGAATTTAACCAGACTGCTGTAAATCAGCCGGTCTACATCCCTATCCACCTGATTGTGGAAATCGAAAAGCGGATTGAGCCGTTGGAGTGAACCTATCAACCCCTCGGTATAGAAACCGCCTTTAACCGGCTCCGGAGAGATAACTCCTGAAGAATCCGGCTGCTCCCCCAACAATAGAATCCCAACCACAATCCCGGTCAGGAAGATAATGAGTAGTTGCCAGCGAAATTTTTTCATGAGGTTTAAATCAGAAAAGGGCGAACCAGCCGATTTTAGCAGTCGCCCTGCAAGCAGGGTTGGCAGCCAGGCTGCCACCAGGTTGCTGATCGATTATCCGAAAGCCACCGCCGCAAGGGTGAGGAGGACAAAGACAACCGCCAGCCCGATAGTGATGATAAAAATGGTTTTTTCCAGACCGCGCCGGGCAGAAAAGACCTGACTGCTATCAGCGCCTGATAAAACGCCAAGGCCAACGCCTTTATTTTGAAAGATAACGCTGGCAATCAATGCGATCGAGATTATAATCAATGCGATGTTCAGGTAGTCGCTCAAGCTTGTTCCTCCATTTGTTTGAACCTAGGCATTATACCGTTTATACTCAGAAATCGTCAACCGTAAATGCATGAATTTGTTGTGAATTTGCATACGCATACCCGTTACTCTGACGGAGCCGGCACCCACGCCCAGATCGCTCAAGCTGCCCTGGAAGCTGGATTGGATTGCGTCATCATCACCGACCATAATGTTCATGTGCGCGGCTTTGAAGGGTATTCCCGCAAAGAAGGGCGGAAACTGTTGGTTCTGGTCGGGGAAGAAGTGCATGATCAGGCCCGCCAGCCGCAAAAAAACCATCTGCTGGTCCTGGGTATCGACCGTGAAATGGCATTAGATGCTGACCAACCCCAATACCTTATCGACCGCGTTGCCCAGGCGGGCGGGTTAAGTTTTATTGCCCACCCGGTCGAATCTGATTTGCCACTCTTCCATGAGGAAGATATTTCCTGGGAAGATTGGCAAGTTCGTAACTATACCGGCATCGAATTATGGAATGGCTTGAGTGAAATAAAAAACCTCATCCATACCTGGTTTGATGCGATTATCTTTGGTCTAAACCCCGAACTTGTAGCCCATAGCCCACATCCAGCGGCGATCCAGCGCTGGGATTCGCTGTTGGCGGATGGCAGGCAGGTCGTGGTTATTGGTGGATCAGACGCACATGCTCTACTTAAACGAGTTGGCCCTTTTAAAATAATCATTTTTCCTTATAAGTTTCATTTTCAAGCCATCAATACCCATGTGCTGACGCCGGAACCGCTTTCCTGGAATAATCTCCAAAAGGATAGCAAATTAATTTATCAGGCTTTGCAGAACGGGCACTGCTTCATCGGCTATGATCTTCCAGCTTCAACGCGCGGGTTTCGCTTTACCTGTCAAACCAGGCGGGGTGTTCTTTCCATGGGCGATCAGGCTGTGATTGATGGGGCTGTAACGCTGCAAGTGCGCCTGCCACTGCCGGCTGAATGCCGCCTTATTTGTGATGGGAAGGTAATCAAAGTCTGGCAGGATCAGCAGATTGGTGCGTATATCACCAAAGAGCCGGGAGTGTACCGGGTGGAATCCTACATCAGGTATCTGGGGAAACTGCGCGGATGGATTTTCAGCAACCCGATCTATCTTCGTTCAACTGGTTCAGAAAGCAGCCTTAATACAGGTCAACAATGGTCACAAACAACGTTACCCGCTTTCTAGACTCCCGCAAAATCCCCTACACTACTTTTGAACTCCCGGTTGAAAAGCTTGGTGCAATTCAAACCGCAAAATTGCTGGATGTTCCCTTGTCAGCGATCTACAAAACGATTGTTGTCATGCGCGAAAAACCCGGCAAGCCAATCCTCGCCGTAATCCCAGGTGATCATGTGGTTAACCTGAAAACCCTGGCAGCCTATTTTGGTGAAAAGAAAGTCAAAGTCCCGACTTTGCGCGAGGTGGAACAACTCACAGGGCTGCAGGCAGGTGGAA
>JAJZTR010000075.1 GCA_021848775.1 Chloroflexota bacterium
CTGGGGCGGTGAAACGACCGGGCAGCGCCTCCAGGACGTCCAACACAGCGAGGTTGAGCGCGGGCTCACCCATGCGGGCGAATTGGATTTTGAACTGCCTGCTAGGGATTATCCCGTCAGGGTAACGCTGGCGCACCAGGAAATCGATCTGCGAAAATATTTGTTCGGCGGAAGGCTTCCCCTGGAAATATCCCCCGGCGTCGCACATGGCGCAGCCGACCGGGCAGCCGAACATGGTCGAGACCAGCAGCACCCACTTTTCAGAGCGCGGTAAAGGCGGTTGGACGGATTCGACGCATTCAACGAATTTCCCCTGACCCAGGTCAAGGATGTAAACGATGGCGGTGTCTTCTTTACCGGTGGATCCGATCAGCTTCATTGGCATTCTCCATTAATCTTTGGTGGATGAGCATGCCGGCACGGATCCCGTCGCCAACAGCGATGGCCGTCTGCCTGAACATGCCATTTTTAACATCACCTGCGAAGTGGAGGATGCCCATCTTTTCGAGGTCAGCTGACCGTTCCATCAGCGATGGGGAGACGAAATCGAGCTGCGGCTCGCGGCCAATGGCTCCGATGAGGACATCAGCCTGGAGCTTGATCGTTTTTTTAGGGCTGGAACATTCCACAACCATACCGCCCGCGGGGGCGCTTTCCAACCGTATGATCCCGGTGTTGGGGCGGTAGGTAATATTTTGACAGGCTTGAGCCTGAGCAAAAAGCTGCGGCAGGCACTTCACCTGTTCTGTACGGTTGAGGATTATAACCGAATTTTTTCGTGCTAAGTTGATGGCGTAATCGAAAGCTGCGTCACCGCCGCCGACGACCACCACCTTCGCGCCGGCAGAATCCAACAAACCGGCAACATCATACACCACCTGCCCGCGCAGGGTATCCGGGATGGTGAACCCGGTAAGTGGACAGGGTTTGGTGCCGGAGGCGATGACCGCCGTCTTCGCCGGATAGACAGAAGCGGGCGTTTTAGCATAAAAGGCGCCATCCTGCCAGGTTAAATCGAGCACGGGTTCACGCGTGATCTGGATATGCTCTGTCTGGTCGAGGAAGGCGCGCACCAGATCCGGGCCGGAGACGCCGCCGGAGAAACCTGGATAATTTTCGACCCGGTTGGCGTTCCACAGCAATCCGCCGGGACGCGAACCTTCGAGCAGGCGCGGCCGAATGCCATACCGTCCCAACTGCAGGGCGGCCGCAAGACCTGCCGGGCCGGCTCCGATGATCAGCACATCATCCATGCGAGCCTTCCAGAATGACGATGACATCCTGAACCAGCAGCGGGATGGCAAAACCGTGCGCCAGATTGAGCAGGCTGGCGTGGTGCAGAGCCTGGTTATAGGTGGCGGTGCCGTCCACGGTGAATAAAACCTCATACCCGCGCATGAAGGCGGAGCGGGCGGTGGTCTCGCAGCACAGGTGGGTCATCACTCCGCAGATGACCAGTTGGGTAATATTATTTTCTCGAAGAAATTCCTCAAGCGGGGAGTCGATGAAGGCGTCGTAGCGGGTTTTTGTGAAGGATGTGCCGCTTCGATGATCCAGCCCGGGGGCGAAACCGCTCAGCGGGCTGTCCTGGCGGATCAAATCCTGCCACCAGTCCGCCATCCGGCCGGCATTTTGCGGGGTATTGATATGCCGCGAGAGAAAAACCGGAAGACCACGCCGGGCATAAGCGGAGATGAGGGCATTGACGCGGGGGAGAACCGCCAGCGCGCTGGGGATAAAGGCGTGCGAGGCAGCGTCGAGAAAATAGGCTTGCATATCCAGCACCAGCAGCGCCGAATGCTCCAGCGTGGAGGGGAGCGGATGACGGCGGGTGTAGTCTGCCAGCGAATCCAGCATCCGCTGTGAGACAGAGGTGATGGAGGACGGGGTGAAATAGGTTTCTTTCAAGGTTGACATATTATTATCATGGAAGGGTTCAACGAATAATAGCATAGGTTGAGGATTACTGCTTATTTCGCGAACCGTGATATGGGGGAGTAAGGGTTCTGGATGTTATTCATGTATCTGCTTACGGTGAAAGATAGATCCTCGTCGTACGCTGGGTTGAAATCTCCTGGAATACTTATTCGGACATTCACATAAGTAAATTAATCTTTGCTTTTAAGTGAAATTGCCCACTAATAATTAACTTTAGGCAATGACACGCCTGGGAAAACCGATATCATGAGTGTGGAGACATCCCTACTCGTTTACGGAGGTTAATGCCATGAAGAAAGTATTGATTCCATTTTCCATCCTGATCGTTGTCCTATTAATTCTCACAGCCATAAATAACCCCGCAGCAATCGCTGCCCCCGATGAATTGCCTCAGGCGTACCAACCTAAAATTAAATGGACCCAGGATTACATCACGGATGTTCCCCCCATCATGATGCGCGATCCCTTGCTCGAAATGTTCGGACAGGTAGATGGGGCCATCCCTTATACCTATGAGGAAGCCGTCAAACTGGCTGGACATTCCTGCGGCGCGGTCGCCGGCGGTTGGGAGATTACCCGCATGGCGTTGGAGGTGCTGTATCCCGACGGTGAAATTCCCGTTCGCGGTCAAATTTATATTTATGCACCCGGTGCAGAAGACGAATGGCACGTAGGCGTCCTGGCCGAGGTGATGATGTACATCACCGGCGCAGCACCAAAGAGCGGATTTAACGGTGCAGAGTATAAACAGGCCAATGATGTATATGCACGCCGCAACAAGCTCATCTTCGCTGAAACCACCACAGGAACACCGCCTGCGAAGATGCAGTGGATCTTCGAACGCCATGACACCGGTAAAAAGGTAGGCGTTGTCTACAACGTTGGTGCTGTGCAGCCTGCGACGAACCCAGAGTGGACAGCGTTGGGCATAAAATTGGCGAAAGGTCTTGCCACCCCTCAGGAAACAGCTGAATATGTCAAGTGGTGGAATGCCCGTGCCAGGTTCGTTTTCCATAACGCCGATATTTTTGTCGTCACCGAACTGAACTAACAGGACCCGCTTAACCATCTGGAGATCGTCAGATCAGGCGGTCTCCAGATGATCATGACATTTTTTCCAAGAGGGGTTATTACAGATAGCTTTTTCGGGGGGCCTTATCACTTTCTGGCAACATTAACCATAAAAAACCCGGGCAAAGTATTCCAGGCGCCGATGATTGTTGGTTCGGGAGGGGGATATAGTCGCCAGGTCCTTAAACAAACTAGAAGTCAAAGCGGCATGCCTCGAACCCTTGTAGTCCATAAAACAGGGAGGTTGTATGAAGCGATATAAACCAACTTTTCCGACCCACCGGTGTAAAGATAATCAAATTTTCTAACCGCAATATTTTTCGTATGACAAGGAGAAGTTCATGGAAAACGCCCCTAAACTTAATCGGTCGATTTTGGCTATCCTGGCTGTGATCGTTGGTCTTTATATGGTCGCCGTGGCACCCTTCCTCATTCAAACTTCGGTAGAACGGGTGGTGTCTGCATTGGTCGCAGGAGGGAAACCGGCCTACGCCAGCGGTATTTTGCTGTTCTCTTATTTCTTTCCGATGTACCGCGGGCTGATCTTTATTGGGGGAGTAACCCTGATCCTGCTTGCTCCGTGGATATCCAAAGGCAAGGAATGGACATTCCCGGTCGGGCTGCTGGCCTCAGCCTTCCCCTCAGCGGGCGGGATGTTCATGCTCATGCCCTATGTGTCCTTCATCAAGGGTTTTCCGCTGCCATTTGCGGTCTCGCTGGTCGGGTTGTTATTCTTCTGGTCCTTCATCTTTTTACGCAAGGTGGATAAATGGGTGAAGTGGGGGCAGTTCCTGGCGCTGACCTTCTCAGGCATGCTGACCACCCACGCTTTGATAACCGGCACCGGAAATATGCGCGTGCTGCTGACCCGGCCTGATAAACCGATGTACGCTGGATTGGGCGAATGGGTCTTGGCCTGGTCGGCGCCTATTCAGTGGATTTCAGCCATCCTGCTGTTCATTGCCATTTATCTCATTGCTGCTCGCAAGTTTTCCGGTTGGTGGCTGGCGCTGACAGCAGTGGTTTCGCTGGCCTTGATGGATATCTCCATGCAGGTTATCCGGCTGACCATGACGGATTCAACCTCCTGGGATTACTCCTACGGCCTGCCGATGATCATTGGCCTGCTGTTCGCCCTGCTATTTCCAAAATTCAGGAACGCGCTGGTAAAAGAGAAGGAACCTGCCGGCTAAATAACCCCTGGTCCATTGATGGACTCCCTCCCTAAAGCCGCGTGTACGGTGAGTCTTTTCCCAGGACGAGCTGTGCACGCGGTCGGTCCCCGGGGGGCTCAGAAAATTTTTAATTAATGGCGACGCAGTTTCGTCAAAAGTGCCTTCAAAATCCGGTCGTGTTTTGAAGGCACGCCTCTTTTTAGTGCATAATTTCTCACTACCGCTTACTGAATCGATTTCTTGCGCGGAAACCAGGGGATAAACGGGCTGGTCCTATCGATGTATTCTTTGTAAGCAGGTCTGGTTTCCAGCGTTTTTTCCAATAATGCCACGCCAGACACCCGCAGCAGCAAGTAGGTCATGAGGATGGGGCTGAAGATGGACCACCAGCCACCGGCAGCTGCAGCGATCAGGTAGTATCCCCACCACTGCGCTGAATCACCGAAATAGTTGGGATGCCTGGTAAAGCGCCAGACGCCGCTGTCCAGGACTTTTCCCTTATTATCGGGGTTGGCTTTGAATCGGGAGAGCTGGAAGTCGCCAACCGACTCAAAGAAAAAGCCGACCAGCCACAATCCAAGCCCCAGGAAGTCTAAAAAGGTCAGGTGGTCTGGATTTGGCCGCAACTGCGCAGCAAGCAGCGGGATGGAAATAATCCACAACAGCAAGCCCTGCAAAAAGAACACCTTGAATAGACTCTGCCACCACCATTTGTCCCCGTTTTCCTCACGCCATTTCTGGTAGCGAAAGTCTTCGGGTTTCCCCCAGTTGCGCAGCAGAATGTGGATGGAAAGCCGCAGTCCCCAGATGGTAACCAGGGCGGCGATAAGCAGCTTGCGCAAAAGGAATCCGTCAGGCGTGAGGGCAAAATACAGCCAACCGCTTAAAACAAATCCGGTACCCCAGAAGATATCCACAATGCTGGCATTTTTCATGCGCAGGCTCAACAGCCACAGCAGGGTCATGAACACCAGGATTACCGCAAGACCAATCCAATAAATTTGTAAGAAAGTCATCCTCGCCCCAATCTACTTGCTGGCTACACTGGCGAAGCCCACCACACCAGGACCGATGTGGGCGCCTAACACAGGGTTAATCATCTCCAGCCAGATTTCATGATTTGGCAGGAGGCTACGAACCTCTTCCTGCAGCATTCGTGCAGATTCGAGCGCACCGGAATGCAGGAAAGCAATCTTTTCGAAAGGACTTTGGGACTTGAGCATCTCCACCAGTCGTGCCATGGATTTTGAATGCGTTCGCACACGTTCCACCGAAGACACACCATCGACCATTGTAAGAATGGGCTTGATATGCAGCAATTCGCCAATGGTTGAGACCGCGCTGTTCATGCGCCCGCTGCGCCGGAGGAATTTTAGGGTATCCAATCCGGCTGCGACAAAGGTGCGTTTGATTTGCTCCTCCAGCACAGGCAATATTTCTGCCACAGTGTGGCCCATTTTGGCCAGTTCAGCTGCAGTTTGAACCAGAAAACCAGTTCCAAGGCTGAGCTGACGTGAGTCAAGAACGGTCACGGGAACCGAAGTGGTCTCGGCTGCTGCAACTTGTGCCACATTGGTCATTGCGCTTAGAGTCGAGGAGATGTGAATCGATAGAACCTCAGTAGCCCCTTCATCGGCCAGCACGTCGTACATTGCATGAAATTTTGCCGGGGAAGGAACTGCGGTCGTAGGATGGTCAATATATGTAGGCAGGTTTGTATAAAATTCTTCCCGGCTGATATCAATTCCGTCCACCAAATCGCGGTTGCCAATGCGAATATAGATGGGCACAATTTGAATACCAAGCCTGGTGATAATGTCAACCGGTAAATCGCAGGTGCTGTCGGTAAGAATTCGAACAGTCATATTAGAACCTCACGATGAGAATGACTCCAAATACGATTTCGATGGCCAGGCTGATCAGATTCGAAGAGTCTGTCGATTTGTCCAGGAAAATCGAAATTAAACGAACCAGTGCGATGGCAAGGTATCCAAAGCCGAGGACCCGGTAAGCTGTTTCCCCGAAAATGAACGGCGCGATCCCCAGGGCAATAAATAGACCGCCAAATATCGAACGGATTTCAGATATTCCGCGGGCACCCTCTGCCATCAAACCGGTAAAGCCGTATACAGCAGTGGGTTTCACCAACGCCAAAACACCTGTGAGTGCGGTACCCAGTGCGGCAATCATTTTTAAAATCAACAATATGTTCATGCATGTTCTCCAAGGGGAATGTTTATTTCATCCAGTAAATCAAGAAGCTCAAGGTTTTCAGGGATATCGGACATCGAATGACCGTAATGAACATAGCGCGCGATGCCCTCCCGGTCGACAATGACCTGGGCGGGCATCCGCCCAAGTTTGAAGAGATTAACTTCCTGCCCATACAGCTTGAGGACACTGGCCTTCGGGTCGGGCAAACCAATGAAAGGTAAATCATGCTGGTTCCAGTACGCTGCGAAAGCAAGGTCATCTTCCGGTCCAACCACAATTATTTGTGTCTGGCGGTCCAAAAATTTTTGGTAGTCCTGGCGCAACTGCGCCATATGCCGCTGGCAGAAGGGTCAGGTGAATCCGCGATTGAAGACAATCAGGATGTTGGATTTTCCCTTGTAATCTGATAGACGAACAGGCTCTCCCTTGAAATTCGTCAGGGTGAATTCTGGTGCGGGCAGGTTCAAAGCAACTTTAGGCATAGTGATTGTTCCCGATTGAATTCAACGCTCAATTAACCGCTTTTGAGGTCTGGCCGGGTAATTTTTGAAAAAACGCTACGACCAGGGTGATTGCTACCAATCCAAAAGTGATCCTGGTGAGGTTTGCAACCACCGGCACGGCAGCGTGTTTCAACGAAATTCCCGCCAGCGCCCAGAGGATGACAGCCGCATAGGCAATATCGCGCCGGGTAAAATTCATCAATACCGTGATGATCAGTACTGCAGCCAGCATAATCGCCATCCAGATCTCGGCAGAAAGGCCGAACCCATCCCAGTTCAAATAATCCAGCAGGGAAGTCGCATTCGCAACGGTCGCGACAGTAATCCAGCCCAAATAAATGCTAAATGGAATATGCACCGCCCACTTTTCAGCAAGTGTTACCGGGGTACGGCCCTCGTGCAGACGCAGGTAGGTGATAATCAGGCTTGCGAGCAATACCAGCATGGCAATAATGGTCAGGGGGAATTGTTCATAATGCCACAGGAAAATCCAGATGCCGTTTGCCAGGTTGCCAAGGGCGATCCACCAGCCGGTCGCCCGCAGGCGGGGATTCGCTTTTTGTGACGGAAGTGCCTGGAAAATGCCATAGGCGATCAACCCCAGGTAGATGAGCCCCCAGATTGAAAACACGTACCCTGCCGGTACAAAATAAACCTGAAACCGGTCCGAGATTTCCCCAGTGTTTTGACCATTTATGGGCAGAGCGTTGGCCAATCCATTAACAACAATGGTGGCGATCAAGGTGATGCCTACTACGATTTGACGCAAAGTATCTTTCATTTCCCTTTTCCCTGTTCATGATCGGGAGTTAATCTTCCCAGCGGATAAAAAATTTAATTCCAAGCGCTGATCAATTTCTGAGAATTATTCCTTCCCACCCCCCAATGTTGTTTCCCTCTATGTAGGCATGATTCAACTTCAGGAGGATGACCGGCGAATTATCAAATTAATCTTACCAGAAAACTAGATATTGTCAAGATATTTTCCAGTTTAACATTTACAAAATATGGACAATATGATATAGTATGGTTTATCATCGCATCGCAGCATGCCAACCGCATCGGAGAGGTGAAAGGTAATGATCAGTAAATCACCATTATTTAACCTGCAGGCCGTGCTTAAGGAGACAACCCTTAAAGCAGATGTGCTTCGTGCCTGGGAACGTCGTTATGGGCTGCCTACCCCTCAACGATCTTCCGGCGGTCACCGGCTGTATTCCGAGTACGATATTGCGACGATTAAATGGCTGCGGGCAAGGCAGGCGGAAGGTCTGAGCATCAGCCACGCAGTTGAATTATGGAACGAAATTTCCGGGGCAGGGCAAGACCCGCTATTGGAGAGCTTGCAGTTAACCGCTGCCGAGGAACCAGCGATTCAGGCCGATATCAATCGGATCGATATGTTTAGGACCAATTGGCTGAATGCATGCCTGAATTTTGATGCATTAATTGCCGAAGATATCATTAACCAGGCTTTTGCTCTCTATCCAGTTGAGACAGTATGTTTTGAGATCCTTCAAAAGGGGATTCATGAAATTGGGCACCTCTGGTATGAGAATAAAGCCACAGTACATCAGGAGCACTTCGCATCTGCCCTGGCAATGCGCCGAATCGAAACCCTGATTAGCGCTACGCCGCAACCGACCCGCGATCAAACAATCCTGGTCGGCTGCCCGGCTGGAGAGTGGCATAGTTTCCCGGTCTTACTGCTGACATTGTTGCTGCGACGAAAAGGGTTGAATGTGCTTTACCTTGGTCCGAATATTCCTCTGGAGAAGATGGAAGAAACGGCAGCGCTTGTTCGCCCAGACCTGATCATCCTTTCAAGTCAGCAGCTTAGCACCGCATCGGCAATCCACTTTGCGGCTCTCTTATTCCAGAAATTACATATTCCACTGGGGTATGGCGGGCTCGTTTTCAACCGAATCCCTGAACTGCGCGGAAAAATCCCGGCATTTTTCCTTGGCGAGAAGCTTGAGGAGGGTATCGATCGAATCGAGCAACTGTTGGCGTCCCCTGAGCCCTTCCCAGAGGGAATTCTGCTCAAGGGGACCGATGATGAAGCGGCAGCGGTTTTTCGTTCAAAAATACCGCTGATCGAAGCGACTTTGATGGAAATATTAAAGGAAGAAGGCTTTTCCTTCGAATACATGGCAGAAGTAAATGCCTACTTTACTGCGGAACTATCGGCGGCGCTTGAGTTGGGAGATCCTCGCTTTTTGGAGCCTGATCTTGAATGGGTAAATAAGTTAATGATGGATCGAAACTTACCTCCTAACTTGTTAAGCCCCTATCTTGCTGCATACCAGCACGCCGTTGACCTTGCGATGGGAGAGTCAGGCCGCGTTATCACGGAGTGGCTTGCTTCTTATGTGACAAAGTTAAGCACCAGTACCCAATAACACGCGGAGATACCATGGCGAAAAATCAACAAATTCAATTTAATCATTCTGCCCCAGACCTGAGTCTGAAAAACACCCTGGGGGAACAGGTCCAGCTATCCAGCCTGTGGGCAAAGAAACCGCTGCTGTTAGCGTTTACGCGGCATTTTGGCTGCACCCAATGCAAAGAAATGCTGGAGGAGTTGGTGACTGGAAAAGAGCGCATTCATCAGGCTGGGCTGGAAATTGCGGTGGTCATGCAGGGAACACCTGAACATACTGCCATTTTTGCCAGCCGGTATGCACCCGGTCTATTTTGTCTGGCAGATCCGGAACGCATAGCCTATCAAGCTTACGGCTTGGAGCGCGGCAACCTGTTTCAGACCTTCCTCAACCCAAAGGTGTGGTCGGCGGTAGCGAAGTCTCGCAAGAAAGGCTACGAGGTTGCGCCTGCTCCTGTTGGACAGGACTCCATGCAGATGTCGGGCACTTTCATCATTGGCACCAACGGAAAAATTGAGCTTCCTTATTACTACGACCATATCGCTGATCACCCGCCGCTGGATCTGCTATTGAGCGGGGTGCTTTCGACACGCTGGGATGAATCTTTTGACGGTCCAGTCGGACCGGGTATTGAGTGAACGAATAAATTACTGGAGATATGAAAATGAAAAAACTGTCTTTATGGGTTATTTTGGTTGGAGTTGTACCTTTAGCCCTATCCGCGTGCAGCCCAAACCCGGCTGAACCGACTACCGAACTGCAGGTTTCGCAGCCGCAAGCGCTGATCGCCGAAGGCCGATTGCTGCCGCTTAACTCACTCGGTCAATCTTTTACTGTGCCCGGTCAGGTGACCGAGGTTATAGTCGAGGATGGGGATGTTGTGACCGCAGGCCAGGAGCTTGCCCGACTGGCCGATTCCCCGGATGCTGAAGCGGTTTTGGCGCGCGCTGAAATGGAGGTGCTGGCGGCCCAACAAGCTTTGGACTCTCTGTTGAGTTCAGCCGACCTGAATCTGGCGCAAACCATGCTGGCTTATCAGGAGGCCAAAGATCAGGCCGAAGCAGCTGAATCCCGTTTTGAGGACGATGCTTCCGATGACAATAGAGCCAAATTCGACGTAGCTCAGGCTGCGTTAAAGCTGGCTGAAATTGAAGTTAAAAAATTGGAAAGCGGCAGAGGGGTCAACCCTGAACAACTGGCCGCAGCGCAAGCCCGGCTGGCTTCTGCCCAGGCTGCGGTCGCCAGTGCCCAATTCTTGATCGACGCACGCGTACTGAGAGCATCCGTCGATGGAACGGTTGTTGACCTCTCCCTGCAGGCTGGCGAGCAGGTTTCGGCGGGAAATCCGGTGATTGTGCTCGCCGATTTCTCGAACTGGATCATAAAAACGGAAAACCTGACCGAGATGGAAATCGCCGGTGTTCAGGTTGGGCAAACAGTGGAAGTGGTTTTGGATGCGCTGCCCGAGGTTATCCTGGCGGGCCAGGTGACCCACATCAATAGCCGGTTCGAAGAAAAACGCGGCGATATCACCTACACCGTGACAATCCAGCTGCAGCAGGTTGACCCTCAAATGCGTTGGGGTATGACCGCCGCGGTCCGTTTTATACAGTAACCACCACAGGATGGCATGATGAGACAGCTATTATCAATTTCAAGTTACCTGGCAGTTAAGGAATTGTGGCGTAATCGCGGCCGCTTCCTGCTGGTCAGCCTGGTAATTGCTCTGATCACACTCCTGGTGCTTTTCATCGCAGCGTTAGGCGAGGGGTTGGGGAATGGAAACCGCGAGTACATCTCGAAACTCGATGCGCAATTGATCGTTTATCAGGCAAAATCCGAGTATCTGATTCAGGCCAGCCGTCTGGGACGAAATCGTCTGGCTGCCGTACGACGGGTTGAGGGTGTGGCAGATGCCGGAATGCTTGGCACGGCCAGCGCGAGTTTGATTTTATCGGATGCGGATTCACCCTTGAAAGTGGCATTGTTGGGTGTGGAACCTGGCCGTACCGGCGAACCGATGGTGGTGGAAGGGCAGCAGCTCAGCACAGATCTGGCGGAGGAAGTGATCATTGACCGAAACACGGCCTTGCGCAGCAACCTTTCCGTGGGGGATATTCTGACCCTGCGTGTCACCCAGGGCACCCAGGACGAATTTTATGATTTACGCGTGGTCGGTGTAACCGGTGGACAGCAGTATTCTCTGCAGCCTTCAGCCTTTGTACCTTTCTTTACCTGGGACAGGATTCGTCCCAAATCTGAAGCAGAAGTGAACAGCTCGAATCCGGTTGCCAACGTGATTCTGGTAAAACTTGCAGATCCTGCCGCGATTGAGGACGTCCGGGCGCGGCTCATCACCCAGGTTGACAACATCGAAACAGCGACCTTGAATGAGGCCATCCAGGCGCTGCCTGGATATTCAGCCCAGCAAAGTACGCTCAATACCCAGGGCGGATTCACCTTATTCATTGGTATTCTGGTCATTGGCGGTTTCTTTCAAATCCAGATCTTACAGAAAGTGGCGCAGATCGGGGTGCTCAAAGCCATCGGGACTGCCAATCCGGTGGTGGCTGCCGCTTCCATCATCCAGATTACGCTGGTCACGATTATCGGGGTTGCCATTGGCGGGTTGATGACTTTCCTGTTTTCTCTCTCGTTCCCACCCACAGTGCCCATCGTTTTCAATGGAACAACTTCCGCGATCGCGGTGGTCGCGCTCCTTCTGATCGGGCCTTTAGGCGGGCTGGTTTCCATCCGCTATGCCGTGCGGATCGAACCACTTAAAGCGTTGGGATTATCTTCATGATGGAATCTACGATGTCAGCTTATGCGCTCGAAACCAGGTCGGTGATTAAAACGTATCAAAGCGAGTCTGGGACCATTCAGGCGGTTGATGATGTCTCCCTGCAGGTGTCAGCCGGTGAATTCGTCGCTCTGGTTGGCCCAAGCGGCTCAGGCAAAACAACCATGCTTTCCATACTGGCCGCCCTCCTGCAGCCCAGCTCCGGTCAAATATTGCTCGATGGGCAGGATCTGGCTGTGATGGGAGATATCGACCGGGTAGCCATGCGCCGGGAAAAAATCGGGTTTACTTTCCAGGCAAATAACCTGGTGCCTTACCTTTCTGCGGTTGAAAATGTGGAGTTGATGCTGCGGTTGAACAACAAACTCGACAAGACCGGTAAACTGCGTGCCCGTGAATTGCTGGCGCGCCTGGGGCTGGCAGACCGTTTGCACAATCTGCCCGGGCAGATGTCAGGCGGGCAGCAGCAGCGCGTGGCGATTGCCCGTGCGCTGATCCATAACCCAAGTCTGGTGCTGGCGGACGAACCCACAGCCAGTCTGGATACTGAGCGCGCCTATCAGGTGGTGGAGACTTTTGCCGGGCTGATTCACGAACAAGGCCGGGCTGGAATCATGGTCACCCACGATTTACGGATGTGCGAATATGTGGATCGGGTATTGCAAATGCAGGATGGTAAACTGGTGCGGGTCTACACCAGCCGGGAGGAGATCATGGATTTGGTTAAGGGCGGCCGGCATTAGCCCGCTGCAGGGATCCTTCACTTTTAAATAACAGGCGGCTCTAAAGCTCATGAACATCTGGTGGATTCGGCGTGACCTTCGATTGGAAGACAACCAGGCACTGACTGTTGCTTTGAACGCAGACACCGGGGTCGTACCGGCATTTATC
>JAJZTR010000076.1 GCA_021848775.1 Chloroflexota bacterium
TTAGCCCGCTGCAGGGATCCTTCACTTTTAAATAACAGGCGGCTCTAAAGCTCATGAACATCTGGTGGATTCGGCGTGACCTTCGATTGGAAGACAACCAGGCACTGACTGTTGCTTTGAACGCAGGAACCGGGGTCGTACCGGCATTTATCCTGGATGAACATCTTCTGGCAAAACCAGCTGAGAAAAGACATGGTTTCCTGTTTGAGGGTCTGCGTGCGCTGGATGAAGATCTGCACCGCCTGGGTTCGCGATTGATCATTCGCCGCGGTGATCCTGTGGAGGAGATAGCTAACCTGGCGGCGGAAATCGGTGCCGGCAGCGTGTTCGCAGAGCAGGATGTTTCACCTTATTCCCTTCAGCGGGACTCAGCAGTCGCCGCTAAGGTGAATTTAATCCTGGTCCACGGTCTGGGTATTCACCCAATATCGTTAATTACCAAGTCCGATGGCAGCCCTTACACCGTTTTCACCCCATTCAGCCGTGCCTGGAAGGCCCTGCCGGCCAGCGACCATGTCCTGCCTGCTCCCGCCAGCTTGCCAGCCATTCCCGGGTTTGCTTCGGTTCCGCTGCCCCTGCTGCCTGCTCCGGATTCTTTTCCGGCGGGGGAGTTGGAGGGCAGGCGGCGTCTGAACGCGTTTTTAGCAGGCCCTATCTTCGATTATGAGGCCGGTCGCGACCGGCCTGATCTTAATGGCACCTCCTCCCTGTCGCCCTACCTGCGCTTTGGCATGATCTCCGCACGGAAAGCCGCGGCTGCTGCACGCCAGGCGAGCCGGCTGGTGCCGGATGCGCAATCCCGCGCTGGCTGTGAGAGCTGGTTGAATGAAATCATCTGGCGTGAGTTTTACCAATCAATTTTGTATCACTTCCCTTATGTACTCAAGACAGCCTTCAAACCTTCCATGCGTTCCATTCGCTGGCGGAATGCCCCCGAGGATTTCCAGGCGTGGAAGACTGGATTAACCGGTTATCCGATGGTGGATGCTGGAATGCGGCAGCTCGCCGCAACCGGTTGGATGCATAATCGCAGCCGCATGATTACTGCCTCGTTTTTGGTCAAGCACCTGTTAATCAACTGGCAGGAGGGGGAAAGCTGGTTTATGCAGATGCTGGTCGATGGAGACCCCGCCTCGAATAACGGGGGCTGGCAGTGGACTGCCGGGACCGGCACCGACGCCGCTCCATACTTCCGCGTCTTCAACCCCATCCTGCAGGGTCAAAAATTTGATCCGGATGGAATTTATATACGCCGCTGGGTACCTGAATTGCGAAATGTCTCGACAAAATACATTCACGCCCCCTGGGAAATGCCGGAAAGTGAGCAGAAAAACGCCAGTGTCATCATAGGCCGAAACTACCCGGCACCGATTGTCGACCATCAATTTGCCAGACAGCGTGTGTTAAAGGCATACTCAAACGGATAGATCGTTCTACACTAACGCCTGACAGCGTCGATTCAAGGGAAAATAGCTGCTTTGGAATTCCGAAACGGCCTTATTCCCATTGCAAACGCAGCCTCATCCGAGCGTGCGAAAATAGCAAGTGTATGTAAAATCAATAGTAAGATTAACAGCCGGAGGCTCCTATTTTTGAATCCTATGCCCACTTCTTCTTCCCCACCGCTCGAGCGTCTCAGGACGACGATGATGCAAATCAAGAATTTCGACACGCTGTCGGTCGAGGCTCAAGAAGCGATCATGATGGCTTCCTCCTTGCGTCATTTCGATGCGGGTCAGGTCATTTATGTCGAGGGGGAACCTGCGACCTTTGTCTACATTCTTGAACGTGGCTGGGTCAAGGCGACACGCATGACCCATGAGGGTCGTGAGCAGGGGTTACTCTTTCTGCGGCCTGTGGAAATCTTCGGGGATATTGCCATATTTACCGAAACCACTTATCCAGGCACAACAACAGCATTGGAATCTGTGGATGTATGGGCGATTCCATCCCTCAAACTGCTGGAACTGGTGCAGCAGTATCCAGACCTGGCTTTAATGATCATCCGTAAATTAAGCCAGCGGATTTTGTATTATATTGGGTTGGTCGAAGATCTTTCTTTAAGGAGCGTCGAGGCTCGATTGGCGCATACACTCCTCTATCATGCCGAATTAAAGAATGGACAACTGGTTGTCCCACGACGCTTCTGGACCACCTTTGATGAGATGGCTGTCCGGCTTGGAACGGTTCGCGATGTGCTCAGCCGGGTCATTAAATCGCTTGAAGCGGATGGCATCATCAAGGTGGAGAAAAAAGCGATCCTCTTGCTCGACCCCAAGGGGTTATCAGAACGCGCCCATCTTTAACGCTTCAGCCATAGTAGGCTGGACAACCGGATCCATACGGAAAATCGTTGGAAATCTGGAAAATCGTTTGCCATCCTCATTAATCAGGTGAAATTTTATTCCCCTGAAGCTATCGTCTGCCCGACTTTAGGCAGACCATTTTGCATTGGTTGAATGGCCCAATAAAATAGCAGGGTAATTGATTTCTCTCGTCAATCTTATTCTCAATTGTTCTATTCGGAGCTCTAAATCCTACAATTCAGAACAAAATCATCCCATACACGACTTTTGTCGTTACAACAAATATTATTGGATTCTACAATCAAATCGTAAATCATTTTATTACATTCCACTACGGAGACAAGAGATTGAAAAAGCATCTGAACAAAATTGCTTCTGTTATTACTTTCATCATTGGTATTATGGCGATTTTCGCCGGTGGAAAAGTATTGCTCGGGCAAGACCCCGGCTACTATGTAATCAATTGGCTGCCTGTTTATAACTATACGGCTGGTATTTTGACATTCTGTGTCACAGGCACTCTGATCTGGTTAAACCATAAGCTTGCCTTGCCGATTGCCATCGGGACATTTGCTATTCATGGCCTGGTGATGGTAATCCTGCAGACAGGTTACCGGGATGTTGTCGCGCCTGACAGTATCCGGGCGATGACCGTCAGATTGATCGTTTGGGCAGTCATCCTGGGATTATTGATCATTCAATCACAGAGGAAGACGGTTTCAAAATAAAGAATGCCAGCCGAATGTATTAATTTACTGTTTGACAAGATAAAAGTCGTACACAAAAAAGCGACAATTCTTTACACTAGTGCAGAATTTCTCAACTGGTACTTTGAGTGACGATGGATCAATGGCCGATGCCAAATCTTGACGATGCCCTGCGCAAGGCAATCCTGGCTGCGTTTGAAGCAGAAAACCGAGAGCCTTTCATGACCTTGCGCGTTGGTGTCTTGAACAGCGTTGTGCACCTGGCTGGAAAGGTTGACTCTCTGGAAGAACGCGCAGCAGCTGAAGAAATTGCGCAGCTGGTGCCCGGAGTGCGCGGTGTGGTTAACCGGATCGAATCGCCTGGTGCACCAAGTCCGGCGAGAACCATCAACCTCAACCTGGATGAGGAGAATTAAATCTTATGAGTGATTAGAGGTATTGGTAAATGACAAAGTTATTAGCAAAATGGTTCAGAAAGTTTCACCGCTGGATTGCGGTACCCACCGCGCTGGCAATTCCGGCGGCACTGGTCATCAAACTGATTGGCGATCCCGAATTGAAAAGCATGTGGGAAAAAATCGATAATCTTCCATCAATATTGATGTTGATTATGGCGCTTAGTGGAGCCTATTTATTTTTACTGCCTTACATTGTCAAAGGGCAGCGGAAAAAGAAAACGGTTCCCAATCATGAGGTGGACAACCAGTTAAAACGGAAATAATACCAGCCGCACCATAAATCAATAATTCGTAATTTCGAGGTGTTATGGGAGGGATTGATTTTGTAAGCGTGTTAGCCACGTTTTTTCACGATCTATTCACAGTGATTTGGATGGGTGGTCTGATTGTCACTGTAATTAGCTATCTGCCGGCTATTAAAGAATCAATTGGACCTGGGCCGCAGGTTAAAAAGGTAATGCAGGCTTACCAGAAACGACAGAGCGTCTGGGTCTATATCAGTATGGCTGGTTTGATTGTGACCGGCTTGATGTTGAGCAAACAGAACCCGGATTTTGTGCATCTGTTCAACTTTAGCAGCCCCTACGCGTCTGCCTTATCCATTAAACATATCCTTGTCATCATCATGATCGGTATCTCGTTAGAGCGCTCGCTTATTCTTGGAAGCGCCAAGGGTCCAACAACTCCCCAGAAAGAACGCTTAAATCTCATCCTGTTAATGGTTAATGCAGGACTGGCGGTTGTCGTGTTGTTCACGAGCGGGTTTATTGCGGCCCTGGCCTGATCTTTGACTGGTTGAGGTCGCCAGGGCAACGGAATTACACCATTTTTCTTAATCCAAACTTTAACACCTAAGGAGATCATTAATGAAAAACAATGCGAAATTAGGAGCTGTGCTTGCGGTCGTTGGGATTTTGACCAGCCTTTTAATTTACTACCTGATGGCCCAGCAATACAATCTGGTGATCGATACCAAGCAGCTGCAGGGTCGTTTCGACGAGGCGACATCGGTCACAATCACTTATGCTGTTCTCGGGTGGATCGGGATTACAGCCGGCGCTATTTGGGCCGTGGTTTTGTACGGCTTCTGCCGTAAAGAGAAATGGGCCTGGTTCTGGGGCGTGGTGGCATCAACAATTCAACTGCTGGTCGGATTCTTCCCGATGATCCCGGCTATGGACAGCGACCTGCCTACCCCCACGATGTGGATATTTGTCCTGGCGGCAGTGTTGTGGTTCGCCATGCTGTTTATTGGCGGAGTGAAGAAGGGCATCATCACGCTGGCATTCATTGCCGGACTGGCTTATGTGCTCAGCTTCATCGATGGTGTTGCGCCAATTTCCAAATACACAACCTCGCATGATGATCCATTCTGGAATGGCATGTATGTTATGACACAGCAGATCAATTGGTGGGGTGCGGCAGCCTGGGCTGTCTTCATCTTTGCGCTTTTAAAGAAGAAATCCTGGACGATTCCGGTGGGAATTTTTGCGGGAGCCATGTCCATGCTGGCCGGTTATCCTCTGGGGCTCAACAATGCGCTTTTCGAGGCTCACCGCTTCTCCATGTTCCTGCCCGCACCGATGATCAGCACTGGTCTGGTCGTTTATCTGGCATTACCCGGCACACGTAAAATGCTCGAAGCGTGGAATGCGTCAGAGGATTAAAAGCTAAAAGGAGCGCCCCCATGCAGTTTATCAAGGATCGCTTTAATTACCTCTTCAACTCGACCAAAGGCCTAATCCTGGTTGCCATTGCCATGATTGCAGTTGTCGCCGCTGTCTGGGGGACGCTCTCTGGACCAATGGCGGAGATGGGTGTCAGCAAGGTGGTTATCAAACTCCTTGGCATGGATATCGTGCAGGCTGAGCGAGAAGGCCGCATTGTCATCCTGTACCATTCGATAGCCATGGCGGTAATCGCTATTGAGACCTATATGCTCACCGGCCTGATCAAAATGAAGGCTATGTACAAGACTTTCATCAATGGCCTCATCACCTTTGGCTATATCCTGGCGATGATCTTCGGGTTGTTGTTCGCTTACTTTGGCCATAGCTGGATATTCCACGGATTGTACATTTTTGGCCTATCCCTGATTTTTATGGCCGGTATATTGCTGGCCATCGCAATCTGGCCCTGGAACAAAGAATACTACCAGCCGGATAAGGCCTATGCCCGAACAAAATCTGGTGTGGATGTGGAACGCGTCGCAATCTTTGCCACCACCGTAACGACCTTGATTTCGGCATTGTTTGGCGCTATTCCCGGCTCTTTCTTTGGAAATGGGTTTACTGTCTTTCTGGCTGAAAATACCATCCGCTACCCGGGTAAATCAGTCCTTCAATATTCGGTCATCGGCCATCTGCACATCATGCTGGCGCTAATCGCCATCATGCTTACGCTCATCATCGGTCGCTGGTTGAATTTCAAGGGGATCCTGCACAAGATCGCCATGCCGCTGATGATCCTCGGCACGATCGTGCTGAATCTTGGCGTGTGGGGCGTGGTTACGCCTTTGCAGCCTACGGCCCATACCATCATTTACGTCGGTGCAACACCTTCCATGTTCGCTGCGCTGCTCTTGCTGATATGGAGCTGGAATAAGTTAATCAAGGATGGGACAAAGCACCTTAACAAGCCTAATGCACTTCAGAAGCTGGCCGCGCTGGTGCGCGACCCGCTCAAATTTGGTCCAACCTGGCAGATGCTCTTCATGAATTTCACCACAAGTTTTCTTGGAATTTTCATGGCCATCCGCCTGGATGAAATCTTTCGGGTCTGGCCGGCACGCGAAGAACGCATCGAGTTAACCGGTCACTGGCATGCCCTTTCCGCCATCATCGCCACCATTATTCTGTTCTACTATGGTGACATGATCGGTTTGAAAGGCAAGGTTAGGCAGTTCTATGGCTGGAGCATCCTGATTTTCTCGGATATCGCCCTGGCATCCGTTACCGTCTTTGAGATGAAACGCCTCTTTATCAGCGAGGCTGAACAGCAGCCCCTGGTCAATTTCTTAATGTACGCCATGGATATTGGCCTGGGGGCGTTATTGGTCATATTGGCCGCGGTAATGGTCTGGCGGTTGACCGATCTCTTCAAGAAAAAAGGGCGTTGGACGGAAGAAGTGAACCACGACATCTCGCAGGAGGTGAATGAATGAAGAGACTAATCCCAACACTCCTTGTATTGATATTTTTGCTCGCATCCTGCGCCCCGGTAGATTTGAACGCTCCACTCCCCACGGTGGTCACAGATGTGGATCCGGACTCCTGGGCTCAGATTCCTGCGGGAGAATTCTACTTTGGTCAATTCGATGAGGTTGTTACCACGGATGCTTATGAAATCATGATCACCGATGTGACGACAGCGCAGTATGCGGCTTTCCTCAACCAAGCCCTGGCCGATGGTTATGTCAAGGTTGAAGACAACAAAGTCCTTGGCTACTACCCCGGCGACAAATTTCATGGTTACAAGCATGAAGAACGCATCGATGCTGGTGATTGGCTTTTCATCCCGTTGGATGATCCCTCGCAGCGCGTTAAGTTCGACGGTAGTACTTTCACCCCCCAGGCAGGGTACGAGAACCATCCCATGACCTCGGTTACCTGGTTCGGCGGCTGGGGTTACTGCGGATATTATGACTACCGGATGCCTACGGAAGTGGAATGGGAGAAAGCTGCCCGCGGTGATGATAATCGTCCTTTCCCCTGGGGCGATGAAATTGGGCATGGAAATGCCAATTACTATGCCAGCCGTGATCCATTTGAGAACATGATGACTTATGGTTCACGGACAACGCCGGTGGGTTTTTACAACGGCAAAACCTATGACGGGTTCGAAACCATTGATTCGGCCTCACCCTACGGTTTGTATGATATGGCAGGCAATGTCTGGCAATGGACAGGCGATGTTTACAAAAAAATGCACTACCGCTTCATGCGTGGTGGTTCGAAAGACACTTATGAAATGGACTTGCGGATCTGGGTGCGCAATAATGCCACCCCGACTTACTACAGTCCCGGTGTAGGTTTCCGCTGCGTATCGGATGGTCAATAGTTTGGATAAAAGTGGGGCTGGTTCCAGTAACCACGCCCCACTTACCACTGTTTGGAGGGAACCCAATGAGGACATTGCTGGCCAAAATAAAACTTTACTGGCCGTTGATTAAAGGCTTGCAAACCGGCTTGCTGGTCATCACAGGAATAGCTGGGTATTTAACCGCCCGCTGTCCGGTTGATAATTTGTCTACATTGGGCGGGCTGTTTATCAGCCTGGTTGCGTCGATCAGCGGTAGTACGATCCTCAATATGTGGTGGGATCGTGACATCGATGCCAGAATGAAACGAACACAAAAACGACCCCTGGTGACCGGTAAAATTCAACCGCGCGAGGCGTTAATTGTAGGGTTGGCGCTTTCCGGGATTGGTGTTGGAGTGGCTTTGGCCATGGACCTTCTCTATGGTCTGATCATTTTCGCGGGACTGTTCTTTGATGTAGTCATCTATACCATGTGGTTGAAGCGGCGCACTTGTTGGAGCATTATCTGGGGGGGTATATCAGGTGCCATGCCCATTCTGGCAGGACGCGCCCTGGGTGTGGGTTCGATTGATTGGATAGGAATAGTCCTTGCGCTGGGCATCCTTTTCTGGATTCCCACCCATATCTTAACTTTCAGTATGCGTTACTATGGCGATTATCAGGCTGCTGAAGTGCCTACCTTCGCATCTAGATATGGCTTTGGTTCTTCCCGGGCGACGACTGCTTTAGCCAGTATTCTGGCTGCACTGGCAATGGGCGCAGCTGCCTGGGGCATCGGGCTCTCCTGGGGATTCTTAAGAGTGCTGGCTGTGCTTTCGGCGGGTTTGCTTGTTCTGGCTGTGGTCATGGTTTTTAGGCCTTCGGATAAGGTCAATTTTGGCCTGTTCAAGTACGCTTCTGTTTATATGCTTTCCTCGATGATATTAATGGTCCTGTAATGCGTCTCGATTCTCGCTTTCTTTACAAACTAAAACCTGAGGTCGAAAAAATCTGGTTGCAGCTGGTTGCCGGTCTGGTCTGGTTTGGCGTGGGCTTGATGTTGATGGGGTATGCTCATCGCTGGTTGAACCTGACAGGTTATTCCACCAAACATTCCTTTGCTTTATCCGGCATTATTTTGGCAACCGGTATTTATTATTTCGGATTCTCAAAGTTGGCTCGGAGGAACATTCGCCGCGTAGATGCCCTAAATGGTAAAAAAGTGTGTTTTTTTGCTTTCCAGTCCTGGACGAATTATCCGTTGGTTGTATTCATGATCGCCCTTGGCGTATTCCTGCGCGTTTATTCACCAGTCCCAAAATCATTGTTGGGTGTCGCTTATCTGGGGATTGGTGGCGGATTATTCTCTGCCAGCCTGCATTATTTTGTGCATATCGCACGGGGTTTGCGGTTAAAAACTGCGGGAGGTTGAGGTCGACGATGCGGTACCTGATTAATGGTTTTGAATTACCCGCCACTGGCGGCCAGGTCACGGTATCATCCCACGCGACAGCGGTAGGAAGCTGAACAACCCTGATCGTTTCTGCGTACAGAGGTGCGGTTCTCTTACTCGAATAATCATTACCTCCCTTCATCAGGTCATAACGCCGGCAGGACTACCCGCCCACGCAGCAGCGCTATGCCTGGGAAACATCAAAAGAATAATTGGTAGAAACAAATATCCGTAGTAAAAGGAGAGCGTAAATGTCAGAACAAAAGGCAGTCAAAGATCGCCGAATTTTAGCCGTCCTGACGGCGGTGGCGGGAGTGCTTATGTTCAGTGTTGTGCCCGTGGCTGTTGCCAGGGCAATGGATGCCGTGCTAAAAGGCTCGGCATTGAAGATTCAGGCGACGGGTAATCAACTGCTCACCACCGGGCCGAAGATCGTGATAACTTTCTGGCCTTTCTGGGGCGGTTTATGCATCACAGCGGGGGTTATCCTGCTGTATGTTGCCTGGGCAATTTACAAGGGACAAATCTGGGCGAAACCGGTCGCGATCGGTCTGCTGGCCTTGCCAGCCATCACCGGCGCATATTTTTCAGGTCCGATTATGTTCTTCAACAAGAGCGCCATGCAGTATTTTCTTATCATCGCGCTCATCGGGTTGATCCCATATTTCGTTCTTTTGCTCTGGGGAAGCACAGGAAAGGGCGAGAAGTGGTCAAAGTTTTTTGTCTTCTTGCTATTAGGGGTGGTCGCTGCATTCAGCTTCTCAAATGGCGGTTCGGCTTTGCGCATTTTTATGGCCCGACCAGAACCTTATGTTCTCACCAGCGGTCAATATGGATTACTGCTGGGAATCCCGGTGGTCTGGATTGGCGTTCTGATGGTGATGGTTTCCATTCCATTACTGGCGGCTTTTTCTCCCCGCGGTTACCGCATGGCCGTGATGGGTCTTTTTGTCAACCTGGTGGGTACCGCAGTCCTTTACCTGTCCAATTTTGATACATTTGAATTCCTGCTGGGGATCATCCTGATTGGCATCAGTTTGGCGCTGCTGCTTATTCCCTCAATTAAAGGGAAGATCTTAAGAGGGAATGCGTAAAAAGTAAAATTTGGTTGGATTGATTTTTCATTAATTGGGTCAGGATGTATATGCCAGGCCCAATTATATTTTTTTAACAGTTTTTTTACCACCCGAATCCCCTGGAATCCATGGTTTCAGGGGATTATTTCAGCCTGCCAAATTCGCAAAACAAGGTATGATTACCTCATATCAAACCGGACCAGAACACGTATTACGCAACCAACCTACCTTCATTCCATGATCCATACCGTCGATATCGTAATCCCTGTATACAATGAGTCCCAGGCTATTCAAAGCTTCCACCACCAGCTCACTGCGGCTTTGGAAGCTTTACCTTACCAATTTCGGCTGTTGTATATTAATGACGGATCAACCGATGAGACACAACTGCAGCTGGAGCAAATTTTCAACGGCGCTCCAGACGTCCGCATCGTGGAATTAAGCCGCAATTTTGGGCATCAGGCGGCGATCAGCGCCGGCCTTGATCTGGTAGACGCCGATGCAGTGATCACCATGGATGGGGATGGCGAACATCCGCCAGCCGTGATTGGGCAAATGCTGCAGCTGGCCGATGCAGGTTATGACATCGTTGTTGCACAAAGGGAGACTGGCCAGAAAGCCTCATGGTTCAAGCGCTGGACTTCCGGCGCTTTTTACAGCACGATAAATCGCATTGGGGATACAAAAATCAGCCCGGGTGCCGCAGATTTTCGGCTGATCACCCGGCCTGTGGTGGATTCTTTGAAAAAATTTCATGAATACCACCGCTTTCTGCGCGGCATGTTCGCCTGGATGGGATACCGCTCGATATCTTTGCCTTACACACCGGCTGAACGCATTTCCGGGAAATCCAAGTATTCCTTCAAGAAAATGGTCAACCTGGCCGCCAATGCTATTTTTTCATTTTCGCTGGTACCCCTGTATATTGCCATCGCGATGGGCGGGCTGTTTATTGTGCTGGCTATTATTGAGGCGATTTATGTGCTCAGCTTTTGGATCAGCGGACAGCAATCCACGCTGGAGCCAGGATGGAGTTCCTTGATGTTCGTCCTGCTTATTGTCGGCGGCACGATTATGATCAGCCTGGGTTTCATTGGTGTCTACCTCGGCTACATCTTTCAGGAAGTTAAAGGCCGCCCTGTTTATCTTATCCGTCGTTTTCTCGATCACCCATCCTCTGACAATTCCAAATAACAGCTTTGACCCGCGCCAGCCTGTTTGCCAAACTGAACCCAATCATCCAGTTCCTTTTCCAGCCCGTCCTGATTCTACTGTGGGTTGGTTTGTTGACATATGGGGTGTTCATTCCGCTGTTAAATTTTTATTGGGATGATCTTGCCATTCATTGGATTGCCGAGGTGTATGGGGCTGAAGGATTGGCCCGTTATTTTTCCACCAACCGCCCGGTTTGGGGCTGGTTCTACCAACGGTCGATATCCATTTTAGGCGATTCCACCTGGGCCTGGCAGGCGTTTGGCCTTTTCTGGCGGTGGGTGGCCGCGACCGGTTTGTATTTCCTTTTACGACAACTGTGGAGAGACCGAAAAGAGCCGGCACTTTGGGCAAGCTTTTTCTTTATGGTTTATCCCGGTTTTGGGCAGCAGTACATCGCCATGGTGTACGGGCATTTCTTCCTAATTCTGAGCGCTTTCTTTTATTCCCTGGCATTCAGCCTGCTGGCAATCCATAACCCAAAAAAGAAATTCTTCCTGCATGGCGCGGCTTTGATTCTATCGGCAGTCAATCTGTTTGCGATGGAATATTTCTTCATGCTCGAGTTGCTGCGACCTTTCCTGATGTGGCTGACTCTCGGCAAGCAGGTGACGAACCAATCAAAACCGCTGAAACACATAGTCCGGCTGTGGCTGCCCTATTTGCTGCTGTTCATTGGTGCGAGTATTTGGCGGGCTTTCGTATTCAGCTATCAGACAGAGAATTACGAACCTGCCACCATGCAATCGGTCCTCAGCCAGCCATTCATCACCCTGTGGGGATTACTGCTGCGGGTCATCCAGGATTTTTGGACCACGCTTATTCTCCCCTGGGGTAATGTCTTCCAATTCCCCGATGCTCAAACCTTCGGGGCGCGGGCGCTGCAACTTGTGGCAGGGTTGACCCTGCTCACCTTGCTTTTGTTGCTTATTGCCTTTTTCATCGTCCAGCGTAAACAATCCACGGAAATTCTGTTGCCGCGATCGAATTGGCTGTGGGCACTCGGTTTAAGCCTGTTGGCATTCCTGCTGGCAGGCATTCCCTTCTGGCTCACCGATCTTCCAATCAACCTGGTGTTCCCGTATGACCGCTTCACCATCCCCTTCATGCTGGCTTTCAGCCTGTTCTGGACGGTGATCATCTTCTCGCTGCCGGTAGGCAGAAATATCCGGACGGTGCTGCTGATCGTGCTGGTCAGCGTATCCACCGCCCATCAATTGCAAACCGGCATCAAATACCAGCGCGATTGGGAGGCGCAATCACGGTTTTTCTGGCAGCTGTTATGGCGGGCGCCAGCCATTGAACATGGAACCGTGGTCTTTGCTCATGAGCTTCCCCTGACTTATTTCAGCGATAACTCTCTTACCGCTGCGCTCAACTGGATTTACGATCCTGAGGGTGGAAATGACCCAAACGCGATCGCGTATGCCCTGTACTACCCAACCATCCGCGTCGGAGAGGAGATCGAGGATTTACAGCCGGGGCAGGATTTCTCTCATGATTTGTTGGTGGGCACTTTTCTGGGAAATACCAGCCAATCACTGGCGCTTTTTTACCAGCCGCCCGCCTGCCTGCGCATCCTCGACCCTGAGATTGAATCCGACAATTGGATGGTGCCTTTACAGGTGCGGGATACGATTCACCTTTCCAATACCAACCGGATTTCGCTCGAACCCCAGGCGGTTCCACCTCGCGATTTATATATTCCTG
>JAJZTR010000077.1 GCA_021848775.1 Chloroflexota bacterium
TGCCAACAACTTGTTCCCTGCGTGTATTGTAAATGTGCGAATCATTGCTCCATAAGGAATTCCTATGCCTGAAATTGAAATTCGACCCGCGCTAACTACCGATTATTCTGTTCTTGCTGAAATCGACCATTCCAGCCGGACTGAATATGTGTGGCAGATGGACCGGTCCTTCGAAATTGGTCAAATATCCGTAGGTTTCCGTGAAATCCGCTTGCCTCGTTCGATTCACATCGAGTACCCGCACACCCATGACCAGATCGTCGAAGGGTGGAAAAAATCTGCCGGAATATTGATGGCAGTTTTGGCTGGTCAACCCGTTGGGTATGTCAGCATCAATGATCAATTAGCCCCACGCGCAGCCTGGGTGACCGATCTGGCAGTCTCCGAATCGCACCGCCGGCAAGGGATTGGCAGCGCGCTGCTGCTTTCTGCGCAGAATTGGGCCAGTCAACGAAAGCTGCGCCGGATTATTCTGGAAATGCAGTCAAAAAACAACGCGGCTCTGCGCATGGCGCTGAAACTGGGATTCGAATTCTGCGGATATAACGACCAGTATTTTGCCAATCAGGATATCGCCCTGTTTTTTGCCCAGCCGTTGCGGTGATTGAAAGCCGAGTCTGAGTTATTAAGGATATCGAAATCTTGAGCGTGCTAATTACTCTTAACCAGATTTTGATGGCGGGAATTGCGATCACCGCTTTTTCCCTTTTGTTGTACGCATTAACCTTTAACTTGCGGGAAAGAGTGGCACGTTCATTTTCGGTAATTTTAGCCTGTCTGGTCGTCGTGTATGCCGCTGAGGCGCTCGCCAGTGTCGCTGAAACATCAGCACGCCTTGAATTTTGGCTGCGAATGCAATGGATCGGCATCGTTTTTATCCCATCATCGTACCTTCATTTTTCAGACGCACTGCTTGCCACAACCGGCAAACCAAGCCGTGGAAAGCGCCGCTGGACCATTCGTTTATCCTATCTGCTATCCAGCCTGTTTCTCCTTTCTCTGCCCCTGGGATGGCTGGTCGGACCTGTGGTTGAACAACCGAATACAGCGCCATTTCTACAGCCAACCTGGCTCACCGATGCCTTCATTTTTTATTACCTTGGGGCAATGGTGATGTCCTGGTACAACTTTATCCGCGCTTACGGTAGGTCGGCAACTGCCACAGGAAAACGGCGGATGGGGTATTTGCTGGCGGGTTCTCTGGCGCCTACCCTGGGTTCATTCCCGTTCCTGTTGTTTAGTTCAGGATTTGCCGGAAGGCATTCGATTGTTTTTTGGCTGGTGGCGATCCTCTCGAATATTGCTGTGTGGGGTCTGATAATTATCATGGCTTATTCGGTCGCTTTTTTCGGCGTCTCATTGCCGGACCGGCGGGTCAAATCTCGTCTTTTTAAATGGATTTTGCGCGGCCCGGTGGTTGCCAGTTTTACCCTGGCATTTGTAACCATTGTCCGCCGGGCAGGCGAATTGCAGGGGCTGCCCTATAACACCTTCGTACCCATTACGATGGTGGCCATAATCCTTATTGGTGAATATTCAATAACCCTTTTCTTTCCAATCCTGGAGCGGTGGCTGTTTTTTGGCAATGATAAGAAAGAGATCGAGGCATTAATGGGTCTGGAAGACCGGTTAATTACCCGCAACGATCTTCGCCAATTCATCGAAATGATCCTGGCAGCCCTTTGTGACCGGCTGCAAGCACCGGGAGCGTATGTTGCTGCCCTGGATGCAGAAGGCCTGGAGCTGGCGGTAAAGGTCGGCAAGACCTTTTTCGACAGCGAGACTCCTGCCCAGGACCTTTCCAGATTCTTTGCCGATAATGATGACTATTACGATATGTTCCAATGGGGCGAAGATATCCTCATTCCGCTGAACGATCAAGATGATGATGGTAATATCGACATGCTTGGTGTATTGGGGGTTTCGCATGGGGCGCTGGAAGCGTTGGATGAGGAACAGCTCGAAGCCTTAGATGCGTTCTCTGAGAAAATTGCGCTGGCGCTCAAAGACCGCCGGTTGCAGGAGCAGGTATTCGAATCGCTGGGCGAGCTGTCTACGAAGGTGGAAGTTATCCAACAGCTACGTGCGGCGGGACGATTCGATCAGGCGAAAGTGCTCTCAGGTGAAGAACCTTTGCCCAAATCTGATTTTTCTCAATGGGTCAAGGATGCCCTTACCCATTATTGGGGCGGACCAAAATTAACCGATAGTCCATTGTTGAAACTTGGCATCGTACAGAACATAGCAGAGTCATCTGAAGGAAGTTCGTCCAATGCACTACGCACGATTTTGCGGGAAGGCATAGAACGAATACGGCCTGAAGGCGAGAGACGTTTCACAGGGGAATGGGTGTTGTACAATATCCTTGAAATGAAATTTCTCGAAGGAAAGAAAGTGCGTGAAATCGCACTGCGGTTGGCAATGTCCGAAGCCGACCTTTATCGTAAACAGCGGGTAGCCATTGAAGCGGTTGCTAAAGAAATCATTGAAATGGAATCACAAAGTGAACGGCGTAATGAGTTGCAATAATTTTCAGCTCGCGTATAAAATACAATAACAAGATTATCCGTATGATCCATGGGGAGGTGAATTAATGATTAGCAAGAAGGTGGCTTCGAGTCCGGAGGGAGAAATCCCTGAACTGCCGGATGAAAGCTGGTGGGCCGCTGTACTTTCGGATGAGGAATCGTATGCGACACCGCGTAAGGAAACCAGTAATCGAGCAGCAGTACAACCTGCCGTAACTGCGGTAGATTGGCCTTTTGTCAAGCGAGTTTTCGAAAAAGATGAAATTGTTTCCCTCAAAGTGCATGGGTTTAATCGGGGCGGATTACTCGTACAAGGGTGCGGTGTTCAAGGATTTGTCCCGGTATCTCACCTGATCGATATGCCAAACACTGCATCAGACGATGAGCGGCGCACCATCCTTGCCGCATATGTTGACCGTGATATCAATCTAAAAGTCATCGAATGCGAACAGGCACAGGAACGAATTGTACTCTCGGAAAGAGCTGCCCTGGCTGGCGAAGGACAGCGCAGGGTCATCTTTGGCGCATTGCAGGAAGGCGCAATCCTGACAGGGCGTGTGACCAATATCACAGATTTTGGTGTATTTATTGACCTGGGCGGCGTGGAAGGTTTGATCCATGTATCGGAGTTGTCCTGGGGACGCGTTCATCACCCTTGTGATGTTGTGGCGGTTGATGATGAAGTGCATGTCATGGTTTTGCAGGTTTGCGAAGAAAACGCCCGGATCGCGCTGAGTTTGAAGCGCATGACGCCTAATCCATGGGAGAGCCTGGCTCAACGCTTCAATCCAGGCGACATCGTGCCGGCAAAAATCACCTCCATCACCCGCTTTGGGGCTTTCGCCCGATTGGAAGAAGGAGTCGAGGGATTGATTCACCTTTCTTCCATCAAACTCCCGTCAAACTATGATCAGATTTCGGACTTTTTTGAAATTGGACAGGAGGTGGAAGTCCGGATTTTGCATATCGAAACCGAACGGCGCCGTTTAGGTCTGGGTTTAGTGCAAGGACAATGAGCGCAGCACAACCTCGAAAAAATTCCCCCCGCCGAAAATCAATGCCGCCGGAACCACCGCAGTCATCCTCTTCGGTTATGGAGGTGATGGGCCGGTTTTGGTTGCGATTCGAGCGCTTCAGCTGGGACGTGCTTGGCGTGCTTCTGCTTGCTGTCAGCGCCTTGACGGCGCTGGCTTTGTTGGGGTTGACCCAGGGGACTTTTATTTCACCCTGGGGGAGTTTTCTAAAACATTGGACTGGTGCAGGCAGTTACGCAATTATTATTTTGATCTCTTATTTTGGAATTACCGCTTTGCGTCACCAGCCAGATTCCACCAGCAGGTTGAATTTGGGGCGGGTGCTGGCGCTCGAGGGATTGGTGTTTGTTTTTATGGCGCTGCTCGCACTTTTCAGCGGTTTATCCCTGGAGCGGGCGGAAGCCGGGCAAGATGGCGGGGTCATCGGCTGGGGTCTGGCTCGACTAATCACCATGGGATTCCCCTTGCCCTGGGGAGCGTTCCTGCTGTATGGATTGCTGATATGGTTCGTTCTGGTTGGAACAGGTATTGGCGGCTGGATATTTTCCAGGTTCGAAGCCTGGTTAATCCAGGAAGTCCCGGATGAGGATATTGAAGAATACCCGGAAAGGCAACCTCAAGGTGAGACCGCAGCCCCCCACACGATCCCGGTCCAGGCAGCCCAGAGTCAGCGCATCGAGCAGCTTCCGCCTTTGACGCTGCTGGTGCAGGATGAGAAAAACAGTCTGGATGAAAACCGTATTTTGGCCGTGGCTACCAAAATCGAAAAAACGTTAGCCGAGTTCGGCATACCCTCGCGGGTCGTCGGTTACCGGGTTGGCCCGACAGTTACACAATTCGCCGTGGAACCGGGCTATGTCGAGCGCATCGGTCCCGATGGACAGCCGCAAAAGCAGAAGGTGAGGGTTTCACAAATATCAGCCCTTACGCGCGACTTGTCCCTATCTCTGGCAGCTGAACGAATACGCATCGAAGCTCCGGTCCCCGGGCACTCTTATGTGGGGATCGAAGTTCCCAACACATCAACGGCTTTGGTTCGATTACGCGCGATTATCGAATCGCCTGAATTCCAGCAGATCAATTCGCGGCTGGCAATTGCTCTCGGCCGGGATGTGTCCGGCCAGCCTGTAGTCGCTGACCTGATGCGCATGCCGCATATGCTCGTTGCGGGGACGACCGGATCCGGTAAATCGGTGTGCCTGGCGGCAATTATCACCTGCCTGGCGATGAATAACTCACCTGAAAATTTGCGGCTGGCAATCCTCGATCCAAAAATGGTCGAGCTGATGCGGTTTAACGGTCTGCCACATATCATGGGAAAGGTCGAGACCCAAATCGAACGCATGCTGGCGGTGCTCAAATGGGCGCTGGCGGAGATGGATCAGCGCTACAAGCTCCTCGAATCTGCTCGATCGCGAGATCTGGCGTCCTTCAATCGCAAACAAGAACGCCGCCGGCAGCCGACCCTACCCTATGTGGTGGTCCTGGTGGACGAGCTTGCCGACTTGATGATGGCTGCACCGGATCAGACCGAACATGCAGTGGTGCGCCTGGCGCAAATGGCCCGGGCGGTAGGCATTCATCTGGTTGTAGCCACCCAACGCCCGAGCACAGATGTTGTAACCGGGTTGATTAAAGCCAACTTCCCAGCTCGCGTGGCTTTTTCAGTGGCATCTTCGATCGATTCGCGGGTTATTCTGGATGTGAATGGCGCTGAATCGCTTTTGGGCCGGGGTGATATGCTGTTTCTGAATCCGGAAGTCGGCACACCTCAGCGTGCCCAGGGGGTTCTGCTGAAGGATCAAGAAATAGACAGTGTCGTTGAGTATTGGAAGAGTAAACAAACCGTTTCAACCGGAGAGGCGCCGCCCTGGGAAGGGATGGTGCAGGAGGAGGGGGATGCCGGGGATGAACTGGTGAATCAGGCGGTGGAACTGGTCACCCGCACGCGGCGAGCCAGCGCCTCATTGCTTCAACGCCGGTTGCGCATCGGGTTTCCCCGTGCCGCCAGGTTATTGGACCAGCTTGAGGAAATGGGTATTGTAGGCCCACCGCTGGGAGGCGGAAAAGATCGTGAGGTTTTAGTTTCCGCGGACGATGATGAAGGCGATACCGGGAATGATTATTTGGATGAATAATGTCTGACGGATGTGGTAAGATTGCGTACATGCCATAAGTGGTAAAACTCTGGATAGATTAAAGGTGGCTGGTGGAACAATCCACAGATAAAAAAACGCCTGCTTCATTCACCGACTTATTACGCATCCGATTTAAAGGTTTGCTGGATCCGGCAGGCGCTCACCTCAACAAACTCGGTATTAGCCCCAACACCATGACTCTGTTGGGTCTGGCGGGACATATAGGAGCCGCAGTTTTGCTTGCTTATGGGGAGATTCAATGGGGCGGATTGGTGGTGCTGCTGATGGCACCTTTCGATGCGCTGGATGGTACAATGGCCCGCCTGCGGGGAAAGACCTCGCGATTTGGCGGGTTTCTGGACTCAGTGGTCGACCGTTACGCCGAGTTGATCCTGGTAGGCGGCCTGCTGGTTTATTATATTCAACAAGCCAATTGGCTGGCAATAGCCCTGGCGTATGTTGCTGCGGCTGGATCGATCATGGTATCCTACACCAAGGCCCGCGGCGAATCCCTCGGATTCAAGGTTAATGTTGGACTGCTTACCCGGGTCGAACGCTACCTGGTTATCATTCCCTGCCTTTTATTCAACATTCCTCTGGTCCTGTTGTGGGTACTCGCTTTGTTCACCAACTTCACGGCGTTACAGCGGATATTTGCGGTTTTCAAACAATCGAAAGCGGATGACGATCTCTTAAAATAAACCAACCCGGACAGGTTGGTTATTATAAAAATAGAAAGGGTTCCTGAATATGCCCAGTGGTTTTAGTATTGGTCCGTTATACATTCATTTTTATGGAATCTTGATCATGTTAGGCGCTCTTGCCGCTGCCTGGCTGGCGACAAAAGAAGCCAAGCGCCGAAAAGTCGACCCGGAATTGGTCTGGGATATGTTCACGTTTTTGATTATCGGTGGGATTATTGGAGCGCGTATCTGGCATATCCTTACCCCTCCTGCTTCGATGGTGGAACAAGGTATCACGACCTGGTATTATTTGACCCATCCATTGGATGCAGTGGCGATCTGGAAAGGCGGACTGGGAATTCCAGGCGCAATCATTGGCGGTGCCGTGGCACTCTACGTGTACTGCCGCAAGAGAAAATTAAGTTTTTGGACCTGGACGGATATTATTGCTCCGGGCTTGCCTCTGGCGCAGGCCATTGGCCGTTTGGGCAATTATTTAAATCAGGAAGTTTATGGCGCCCCCAGCGATTTACCCTGGGCGATTACGATCGACAAACCCTATCGTTTGCCCGAGTATGCCGACCAGGCTACCTACCATCCACTCTTCGCTTATGAAGCCATCTATAACCTGATCAACATGGCCGTTTTGTTATGGATTGGGCGAAAATACGCTGACCGCCTGAAACCTGGGGATGTGTTTCTGGTGTACTTGATCATCTATCCGGTTGGGCGCTTCCTTCTTGAGTTCCTGCGCTTGGATCCTTCCCCGGTGGCAGGAATCAACATCAACCAGACGCTCATGGCGGTGACCGCCATATCGGCGGCAGCAGTCTTGATATTTCGGCATTGGAAGAGGTCACCAACAGTCGAAGTCGATCAGGTGGAAAATCAGGGATAAGCCAGTCGGATTTGAACCAGTTCATACAGCGGCGTACATGTGATCCAGACTGAGGACTTGACGAAGTGGTTCTCCTCATTTTCGGCCGTGGAGGGTGTGAATCTAAGCGTCAGTTCCGGGCAGGTTTTGGTGCTGCTCGGACCGAACGGTGCAGGAAAAACAACAACTGTCCGGATGTTGACCTCCATCCTCAAGCTGACTCGCGGATGGGCGGTTGTCGCCGGTTATGATGTAACCGCCCGACCAGATATTGTACGCAGGCGGGTGGGGGTTTTAACGGAGCACCATGGTCTTTACGGGCGCATGAATGCGCTGGAGTACCTTGGTTACTTCGCCGACCTTTATTCCATTGACCTGGTGGAAAGAAACACAACCATTCAAGCTTTATAGGAGCAGTTTGGTCTGGCTGATTTGGTCAGAATTTACGGGTCATCGCTTTTAGCTTGGTGCTGGGAATCTTTTCGATGGGTGTTCTGGGGGTCCTGCCGTTGATCGCCACCTTGGGAGTGGTCGGATTCCTGGGGCAAACCCTGGCTAATAATGGCATCCCGCATTAAATACCATCTTTGGATTGTTTTTGCCCCACGGGATAATCGAGATTCCCGCCTTGATCCTGGCCAGCGCAGCAGTCCTTCAAATGGGAGTGATGATGGCAACGCCAGTTTCCGGGAAAAGTATTGGCGAAGTTATCCTTGGATCCCTGGGTAAATGGGCACGCGTAATCGTGGGGCTGGTGGTGCCGCTGTTGTTGATCGCTGCCGCGATCGAGGTATGGATTACACCTCGAATTGCTGTTCTGCTTATTCGGTAAGACCGCCGCCAGTGTCCTCGGAATTAAGTTTGGGCAGCCATATTTTCTGAACAGAAATTGACATCGAGGGGGGGTTACCAGCCGTTCAGAAATGGTTCCCATTCGGCATTCTCGTTCAGATGCCTACCAAAAACATAAATTGCTGACCCGGGCGGTTCATCGGGTACGTGCAGCAAAGTCATGCCGGCTTCCACCAATCTTCTCCCCCCCTTGCGGTGATTGCAGGATGCACAGGCTGTGACGACATTGTTCCAGGTATGCGCTCCCCCCAGATGTCGTGGAATCACATGGTCGACGGTCAGGTCATGGGCGTGTTTGCCGCAATATTGGCAGGTAAAATTGTCGCGCCTGAAGAATTCGCGGCGGCATAACCGTACCCGGCTGTGGGGTCGATGAACCATCTTCTGCAGCCGAATGATCGATGGGCGCGGGAAGGTGCTGTTGATTGTGTGGATGACTCCGCGTCCGTTTACCACCATCGATGCGCGATCTGCCAGAATGAGTCCGACCGCTCGCCGCAAATTGCATACATTGATCGGCTCGAAATTTGCGTTAAGGACTAAAACGCTTTGGTTCATGGCGTTCTCACTTCGGGTGATTATAGCACTATCCTGGAATGTGCCTTACGACAGCAGCCAGAGAAAACCAGATCCTCATCGATTTCCTCCTAAAATTGCCTATTAGCAACCTTCATTAAAGCGTAAATTGACTGGTTTGTGTTACCATAAATCAGAAATTAATTCACGAAGTCCAATGAATACTACATAGCCGCATCATTGAAAATACCAAATCGTGAAAAACGAGGGCTAGATGCACATTCTTATCACAGGCGGTACCGGACTGATTGGAACGGCGTTGACTCAGCGTTTGCTGGCTGAAAACCATACCGTGACCATTTTGAGCAGAAATCCAGATTCGCATTCTGTGCCTAACGGCGTGAATGTCGCCAGGTGGGATGGGCGCTCGGCTGAGGGCTGGGGTCATTTGATGAATGAAGTGGATGCGGTGGTTAATCTTGCCGGAGTTAATCTCGGCGGCAGTCTGTGGACGCGCAAGCGTAAAGAACAATTGCTCAACAGCCGGCTATCTGCCGGGCATGCCGTGGTAGAGGCATTTGAGAAAGCTGAGCGCAGGCCTAAAGTTCTTTTACAAGCTTCTGCGGTTGGTTACTACGCTGCCAATGAGGATTCAATATTGGACGAGAATAGCCGGCCTGGGGAGGATTTTCAAGGCCGACTGGTTCAGCAATGGGAGAATTCCACCCAGGCGGTAGAATTCATGGGAGTTAGAAGGGTTATTACGCGCTCCGGGGTCGTTTTTGCACGCGGCGCCTTTATTCTGACCATGTTTCTGCTGCCGTTTCGCATGATGGTAGGCGGCCCAATTGGCAGCGGGAAGCAGTACATCTCCTGGCTGCATATCGACGATGAGGTCGAGGGCATTCTCTTTCTCATTCAGAATCAGGAAGCGACTGGTGTCTATAATCTGATGTCGCCTGAACCGGTGAGAAATTCAGAAATGGGACGCACCATTAGCCGGGTCATCAAACGACCTTATTGGTTTCCTGTGCCAGCGTTCGCCATGCGGGCTGTTCTAGGTGAATTGAGTACTGTGGTGCTAGATTCCTGGCGCGGTGATCCATCCCGCTTGCTCGAGCTAGGGTTTGTCTTCAAGTATCCGAATGTGGAATCAGCCTTGAGAGATTTGGTTAAGCATTAATTCGGATCGATCGCCGCGTGCATCACATTCCTTCCGATCTGCACTGCCAGATCCGGGTTATCCTCTTCCAGGACGAGTGACATCGCCAGCGGTGCTCCAGGCCATGATTCCAGCGTAGCACTGACATACCAGGTAATTATCTTTTTATCATCAGTTTCAGCCCTGCCTACCGCTTCCCATACCGGAAGTCCTTCAAGGCCGGGTAACCGCAGATCATCCGGCAGAGTCATGCTGAGAGCGGTGGAGGTGGTGGAAGCCCCGGGCAGCACAACCCATCCCTGGTGGGGTGTATCGACTGCCAGTGCCAGCCGGGGAGATGGACGCACTCCAGAATTGCTTAACTGAGCAATCGCTGATGCAACTTGTAGGGGTGATACCTTAATATCCGATTGACCCAAAGATGCCAGCACAGGGTCGCTTAATGGCCTGTTCAGTGTTGCAGCAGCCGGAAGGAGTTCGAAATCCGGCGTTGTGTAAAAACCAAACTCCTGGAAAAGTCTATTCATTTCAGAATTCGAATATTGTTCGCCCAGACTTACCAAAGCTCCCGGACAGCCCGCTGCTATCGCATGGTCCCAGGTGACAGGAACCGCGGGAGTTTTAGCACAATCGAGTGTTTTGCCGAGCAAAACATAAGATAGATGGTCTGGAAGGGTTGCATTGTTGGGGATTGCCAGTGAATATAAAAATGGTCCGACCATCGAACCGAGCGGGTATTGACCCTGGGTAACCCGGTTCAAAAACGGGGCCGCAGGATCCGTACGCCATTGCTCCCAATAGTCAGCAAGTTGATTGGGGTCGAAGGAAGGCATTGATGACATTGCAAGAACTTCACCTGTTTGAGCATTGAGAACCACAGCTGCCCCAAGCTGACCAACCAGGCTCTCATCCACTGCTGCCTGCAAACCAAGGTCAAGCGATAAACGCACATCCAGGCCGGTGGGGGGTTGAGCGTAGATCCATTCAGCAAGCCAGATGGTGGAGGAAGCATTCCCCTGTAAACCGCTCAGGTAGCCATCCAGGGTAGCTTCCAAGCCCGCCTTTCCATATACAGAATCCGAAAAACCAATGGTTGTTCCCAACTGTGGATAGATCAAGGTTCTTGTCAGGTTGCCTGGCACGCCTTCGGTGATGGCTATCGGTTCATTCGAACGGTCGAGCAAGGCTCCACGCGGCACATAGCGTGAATGTACCGTCCATCGCAAATTGTCGGTGCGGAATTGAAGGTCGTCCGAGCGTACAACTGCCCACCAGCCGGCTATCAGGCTGAGCATAAAAAGCGCGCTGCCAACGAATCCCGCTGTAACCAGATACGGCTGCAACCGGGGAATTTCCGGCTGAGTCTGCGTCTCGTTATTGCTGATTATCAACAGCAATCCCAAAGCAACAAAAGCCGTGGTCAGCGATGAGCCGCCATAAGATACGAAAGGCAGGGTGACGCCGGTAAGCGGCAGCATCCGCAAATTGCCCCCGATGATTAAAATCGATTGAATGCCGATGTACATTCCCAGCCCGGAGGCCAGGAAGCGGTGGAAATTGTTTCCCGCCCGCATGCCGATCAGCAAGGTGCGAATGACGAATATGCCAATCAACAATAGTAAACCGGTAAGCCCCATCAACCCGGTCTCTTCACCGATCGAAGCAGCAATGAAATCGGAATGTGATACCGGTATTAACCCCGGGCTGCCCAGGCCGGGACCGGTCCCGGAAATCCGGCCGGTGGCGACGGCAATAAAGGATTGAACAATCTGGTAGGATGCTCCGGAAGAATCCAGCCAGGGATTTATCCAGGCGTCGATTCTTAATCGAATGACCGAAAAGATGTAATATCCTGCTATTCCAGCAGCGGTCATAAATATCAGGCTAACAAGCAAAACCCGCCTGCGGCCGGAAGCAAGGTACACCACGATGGTGTAGATGATAATGATCAACATCGCGGTGCCAAGGTCGCGCTGCGCAACCAGCAGCGTGATGGCTGCTCCTGCCAGTATCAATGTGGGAGCCAATAATTGTGCGAAACTGAGAGTGATGTATAGTTGACCGGCGAGATACGCAGCCAGGTAAATTATTAGCAGCAGTTTGAGCGGTTCGGATGGCTGGAAATAGAGTCCGCAGCATCCCAGCCACAACCGCGGACCTTCACCGTTGGGGTAGATCCCGAATATAAAAGTCAGCGCGGTAAATCCCAGACCAATGGAGAGCCAAATATATTTATAGCGCCTCAGCAGGTCAATCCAGTGTGAAAAGCGGGAGAACAAATAGACCAGGCCGAGGGCGACCAGAAGCCAGAGGGTCTGGCGCATGCCAAAGGTAGAGTCCAAGCGCCAGATTGTTAGCAGCCCCCACCCGCTCAGCAGGCTGGCGATGGGCAGCAAGTAAGGGTCATGATTGGGCAACCACTGGTTTACTTGCCGAAAAACAAGTGAAAATCCCGCCAGCCAGGCAGCAAACCCCATCCAATGCTGCCAGCGGTAATTGGCATCCCAACTATGAACCCGGACAGCCGGGGAAAGCGTGAGGATTACCGAATAAAGAAATAGAAAAATCCCTGCCAGGACCATTAACCGGCGTTGGGTTGAGTTATCCACAATGCTGGAGGGGGGGAAGAATAAGTTCACGAAGGCAAATATTTCTCCACCAACACCCCGTATTTGTGCCTGACTTCCGGCGGAATGCGGGCCGGGTCAGTGATGATGGCATCAGCAAGGGCAGTGGTACAACTGCAATTGGCCTGGTCGGGGAGCAGTTTAACCAGGTTTAGGATGGTTTCATTTGCTTTTTGGGCATTTTCTCCCAGGGTGCGAACTACCATGTCAACGCTGACAGGCTCTTCAGTAATGTGCCAAACATCATAATCGGTGATATGCGACAGGGAGGCGTAACTCAATTCAGCCTCGCGAGCCAGGAATACCTCGGGGCAGGTGGTCATTCCAATGATGGAAATTCCCCAGGTGCGAAACAGGTTCGATTCTCCACGGGTTGAAAAGCGTGGTCCTTCGATGGTGATATATACCCCGCCTTTATGTACTGCTGCGCCGCTCTGTTCGGCTGCTTCAACCAGCAGTTGGGACAACTCATTACAAAACGGGTCTGCCACTCCGACATGGGCTACCAGA
>JAJZTR010000078.1 GCA_021848775.1 Chloroflexota bacterium
CGCAATCCTGGAAGGTCTGGGTTACGCCCTGTATGATGGGATGGAACGAATCAATAAACGGACTGGCGTGAAGGTAACCGAGGTTCGCGTGGCCGGGGGCGGCAGTCAAAGCCGCCATGCCATGCAGATTACTGCCGATATTTTTGGCATGCCTGTTTCGCGCCCGCATGTATATGAGGCTTCCGGTTTGGGGGCGGCCATCGATGCGGCAGTCGGTCTGGGCATCCACCCTGATTTCCCCGCTGCTATCGACCAGATGACGCACCCCGGGGCTACTTTTGTCCCCGACCCTAAAGCGCACGCCATTTATATGGATTTATACGAAAACGTCTACTGCCAGATGTACGACCGGCTTAAACCGCTCTACAATCATATCCGGCGAATTACCACCCAAAGCCGAAATAAATAAATTAATCTTTTCCTTCCTCGATCGCCTTCAATAGGTTTAGGCTGGCATCATCTTCGGGATTGGGCTGGTAAGGTGTGCCGAACCAGGCCAGCAGGATTTCTTTGGCGATCGGCTGGGCGGTCGAGCGCAGCGACATGCATAAAATATTGGCATCGTTCCACAGCCGGGCGCCACGCGCTGTTTCGGCGTCTGCGCACAGTGCAGCCCTAATCCCGCGCACTTTATTGGCAGCCATGCTCACCCCGGTACCGGTCCAGCAGAACAGGATCCCCTCCTGCGAGCGGCCGGCTGCCACATCCTCAGCCACATGCCGGGCGACAACCGGCCAGGTGTTTTCGAACGAAGGATGCGACTCACCGCTGCGCGGGCCATAATAAGTGACGCTGTGCCCGGCCTGGATCAATTCATCTAAAACAAAGTCGACCACCGGAGTGCGCTCGTCAGCGCCAAGCGAAATTTTCATCGAATTCCTCCTAAAGCTGCAACCTGCCAGAAGGCTGTTTGCTGCATGGTACAATCCAGCTCATGCCTGATCAAATTAATCCCCGCCTGTTGCAAAGCGAGCCGTTGCGGCGCTGCCGCCTTGATGAATGCCGGGCTGCCTGCTGCCTGCACGGGGTTTGGATCGACAGCTCCGAGTGGCAGGATATTCAGGATCACGCAGACTCAATCATACCGCATATGCCGCCTGGCTGGAATAACCCAGTGTTCTGGATCGACGACCGCCGGGATAGCGATCCCTTCTCTCGCAGCGGTCAAGTGGTGCATTCCAGGGTGCTGCCTGATCCCACCCATTACGGCAAGACTGCCTGCGTTTTTCTGCGGGATGATTTCAAATGTGCGCTGCAGGTCGCAGCAGATGCCAAAGGTCTCCACCCATGGCGCTTCAAACCGTTTTACTGCGTGCTGCATCCGCTGGATCTGGATGAGCAGGGACGCATCACCCTGGATGAGAATGAAGCGCTTTTGGATGAACCCGGCTCCTGCCTGCGACCATCCGAATCAGAAATTCCGCTGGTGGAAACCTTTAAACCTGAACTGCTCTATTTTCTTGGAGATGAAGGGTATTCCAGATTGAGGGTAAGAGATTAATCATTAAACTGCAAAGAACTCTAAATCATCGCTTTGTGTTTTATTGAGATCTTGTTCACCAGACCTTTTTAAGGTTTCCTGTTTATAAAAAACTCCGGCCGATTATCAATGGCCGGAGTTTATTCTAGAAATAATTTGAATTGTCTTTACGCGCAGGCATCGGTGGAAAAACCGCATTCACCATCGAATGCGTACAAATTCTCGGTTTTCACCACTTCGAACCCGGCGGTATGGATGCGTGACAAAAGGTCTATCACCTGCGGGCTGCCCACCGATTCATCGGCGGCAACATAACGCGCGCACCAGAAATCTGTGCAGAAGGTCTCGGGGAAACCCTCGGGGTACACCGGCACACCGCGGTTGGAAACCATATTCAACATCAGGTGGTCATTCCCCTGCGCATGCAATGCTCTACCGATCCGCTGTGGATCGCGTCCATCCGCATCCCAATCGATGTACACATCGACACCTTTGAAGGTTTTGCGAACAGGCTGCGGAGAGGCTAGATTTATCTGCATACCGCTCCCCTGAAATTTCACCGGGGTCAATTTCTGCGGCATCTTACCCAACCGGGCAATAATCGCATCGGCAAAGCCCATCGTGCCAACCTTTTGCGTGCTCACGTCTTCACGGTAGATGTCCCTGGTGTGATAACCATCCTCCAGTGTCCGCAGCCAGGCGTTGTGGATGCTCTGTGCGTATTCGGTCAGACCGAGATGCACCAGCATCATAACCGCAGCCTGCAGGAACCCTGAGGGGTTCGAGGCATCTTTCCCGGCCCACTTTGGCGCAGAGCCGTGAATAGCCTCGAACATGGCATATTGGCGTCCAACATTTGCCGAACCACCCAGCCCCACCGACCCGGAAACTTGCGCCGCGATGTCGGAAATGATGTCACCGTACAGGTTGGGAGTCACAATCACATCCAGGGTTTCCGGCTTGGCTGCCACACGGGCTGCGCCGATATCAATGATTTGCTGGTCGGTCTCGATCTCAGGATATTCCCTGGCGACCTCATCGAATATGCGCTGGAACAGCCCATCGGTGATCTTCATGATGTTATTTTTCGTCATGCAGGTCACATGTTTTCGCCCATAAGCGCGTGCGTATTCGAACGCGTAGCGGATTACGCTTTCCGACCCGGGCTTGCTAATCAATTTGAGCGCCTGCGTCATTTCTTGGGTCTGCTGGTACTCGATGCCGCCGTATAAATCTTCTTCATTTTCGCGGATGATCACCAGATCCATTTTGGGGAAGTTGGACGGCACATAAGGTGTATAAGCCTTCACCGGCCGGACATTCGCAAATAGACCCAGCGCTTTTCGCATGGTAACGTTGATGCTTTTATATCCACCGCCAAGCGGCGTGGTAATCGGTGCTTTGAGCATCACTTTGTTGCGGCGGATGATATCCCAGCCGTCCGCCGGGATTCCGGTGTTGATCCCTTTCAAATAGACCTTCTCACCGACCTCGACCTCGTCATAGTCCAGTGGGACACCCGCTCCGTCGAAAATATGCAATACTGCCCGCAGCAACTCTGGTCCAATGCCGTCTCCGGCGGCTACGGTAATTCGTTGTTTTTCCATTTATGTCCTCTTGGTTAGCTAAATTGTGTAACGATCATGCGGGCTATCCTGCTGCCCGGTTATGCCAATATGCATTTTTATTGAATGCCGCGTTCCCGGATTAGACGGCGAAAAGATCCACAAACTCATTGACCGGTGTCGCCTCCAATCGATTTTGATCGCTGCACAGCGCCATGATTTGGTCCGCTCTGAATGGCGGGAAACGCCGCGCCAGGTTGGTCTTGAACTTCTCGATCAGCAGCGGGATGCCTTCTTCACGCCGGCGGCGGTGTCCAAGTGGATACTCGACCACCACATTCTGCGACTGTGAACCATCACGGTAGAATACCTGCACCGCATTTGTTATCGAGCGCTTTTCCGGATCCAAATAGTCGCGGCTGTATTGCGGATTTTCAACCAGTACCATCTTATCCCGCAGCGCATCGATGCGTGGATCGCTGGCGGCAGCATCTTCATAGTACGCGGCGGTCAATTCACCAAAAATCAAACCCACGGCTGTCATATATTGAATGCAATGATCGCGGTCTGCCGGGTTAGACAGCGGACCGGTTTTATCGATGATGCGGATCGCCGATTCATGCGTTGTGATGACCACTTTTTCGATTTCGTCCAGCCGGTTGTGCACATCCGGATACAGTTGGATGGCAGCTTCCACCGCGGTTTGGGCATGGAATTCAGCCGGGAAAGAAATTTTGAATAATACATTTTCCATCACATAAGAGCCAAACGGCCGGCCGAACTTGAACGGCTGTCCTTTGAACAGGACATCGTAAAAGCCCCAGGTGGGTGCTGTGAGTGCTGAAGGATATCCCATTTCGCCGCGCAAAGTCATCAGCGCCAGGCGCACCCCGCGCGAGGTGGCATCACCCGCTGCCCAGGATTTGCGTGAACCGGTATTGGGGGCATGCCGGTAGGTGCGCAAGGCCTGCCCGTCGATCCAGGCATTGGACAATGCGTTGATGATTTGAACGCGCGTCCCTCCAAGAAGCGCCGTTACCACAGCCGTACTGGCAACTTTCACCAGGACGACATGGTCCAGTCCCACCCGGTTGAAACTGTTCTCCAGCGCAATCACCCCCTGAATCTCATGGGCTTTGATCATACCGGTCAGCACATCGCGCATCAAAAGCGGCGCTTTGCCCTCTGCCAATCGGGAACGGGAGTGCCAGTCGGCTGCAGCCAGAATGCCGCCCAGGTTATCCGACGGATGACCCCATTCCGCTGCCAGCCAGGTATCATTGAAATCCAGCCAGCGGATCATGGCACCGATATTGAAGGCTGCCGTGACCGGGTCCATCACAAAGGCGGTGCCCGGCACTCTGGCTCCATGCGGCACGACCGTACCGGGAATATCGGGGCCGAGCAGTTTGGTACAGGCCGGGTACTCCAGTGCTTCCAGCCCGCAGCCCAATGTGTCCATCAGACACAGACGCGCCGTTGTGTAAGCCTCCGGGCTGTCTAGGACTGCGCTGCTTGCGTACTCAGCAATATCCACCAGCACTTGATCGGGCTGCGGTCTTACATTCGAAATGTGCCCTGACATGGAGTGGCTTATCCGCGCTTATCGATGGGGGTGAATTCCACCGGGTCCGGGCCGATGTAATTGGCGGTCGGGCGGATGATCTTGCCATCCTGACGCTGTTCGATGATGTGCGCTGACCAACCAGAGGTACGTGCCAGAACGAAGAGCGGGGTGAACATAAAGGTCGGAATACCCATCATGTGATAGGTGACCGCGCTGTACCAGTCCAGGTTGGGGAACATGCGTTTCTCTTCCCACATCACGTCTTCGATTTTCTCAGCGATATCGCACATGGTTTCGTCGCCGAAATCCTTGCACACCGAACAGGAAAGCCCTTTGAGGATTTTTGCTCTTGGATCGGAGATCGTGTAAACCGGGTGGCCGAAACCCAGGATAATTCCGTGGTTCGCTAAAATTTCGCGTACACCCGCGGCGGCTTTTTCAGGGGAGGCGTAGCGTTCAATTACCTCCATCGCGCCTTCATTCGCCCCGCCGTGTTTGAACCCTTTGAGCGCTCCGATCGCACCGGTAATCGCCGAGTAAATATCCGTTCCGGTACCGGTGATAACCCGGCTGGAAAAGGTGGAGGCGTTAAATTCGTGTTCAGCGTATAGGATAAAGGTAATATCCAGCGCGCGCTCGTGAATTTCACTCGGCTTTCGACCGTGCAGCAAGTGCAGGAAATGACCCGCCACTGAATCATCATCGGTCTCGACTTCGATCCGCCGGCCGTGATGCGCAAAATGGTACCAGTACAACAGCATGGAAGGGAAGATCGCCACCAATCTGTCAGCGATGTGACGTGCGCCCTCCTCATTGTGGTCTTCCCGTTCAGGAAGCACTGCCCCGAGAATCGAACAACCGGTTCGGAGAACGTCCATCGGGTGAGCGGCTGCTGGAATTGACTCGAGCACTGCTTTGACCGGCGCCGGCAGTCCGCGTAAATTCTTCAGCTGGCGGCGATAACGTTCCAATTCGTTCTTCACCGGAAGCTTGCCGTGAATCAACAAGTATGCGACTTCTTCGAATGTAGAAAATTCGGCCAGGTCATTGATATCATATCCGCGATACCGCAGATCGTGCCCCAGCGTCCCTACCGTACATATAGCAGTATTCCCCGCTACCACCCCCGAAAGTTGAACTGATTTTTTTACGACCTTCTTCTCTTCCATCACCTGCTCACTCATTTTGTCTTCTCCTTTGAAAATAATTCGTCAAGCTTTTCTTCGTAGGCGTAATAGTTGAGAAATTCGTATAATTCAGCCCGAGTCTGCATCAGTTCGAGAACTCCCTCCTGAGTGCCGGCAGACCTTATCGCTTGATATACTTTCAGCGCCGCTGCACTCATCGCCCTGAAGGCTGACAGCGGATATAGCACCAGACTCACATCAGCATCCGCCAATTCTTGTACGGTATACAGCGGAGTTTTGCCAAATTCGGTCATGTTCGCCAGAATGGGCACACCGGCGGTTTGCGAAAAGTCGCGGTACATGCTCAATTCCGTGACCGCTTCCGCGAAGATCATATCCGCCCCGGCATCCACATACGCCCGGGCTCGATCGAGAGCAGGCTGCAAACCCTCCACGGCCAGGGCATCCGTGCGGGCCATAATGACAAATTCCGGGTCGCTGCGGGCGTCCACCGCGGCCTTGATGCGGTCGCACATTTCATCGATGGATACCAGCTCTTTTCCAGGCCTGTGACCGCAGCGTTTGGCCTGCACCTGGTCTTCGATATGCAGAGCACCGGCTCCCTCGCGGATGAGCGAGCGCACTGTCCGGGCAATATTGAAAGCTCCCCCAAAACCCGTATCGACATCGACCAGCAGCGGCAGGTCCGTGGTCGAAGTGATCCTGCGGACATCAACCAGCACGTCTTCCAGCGCGGTAATCCCAAGATCCGGCACGCCTAATGACGCCGCCGATACTCCTCCACCTGAAAGGTAAATTGTCCGAAAACCGCTTTTTTCAGCGAGTCGGGCCGCATAGGCATCAATGACCCCCACCACTTGAAGTGGTTTCTCGTCTACCAGGGCGCCCCGGAAGCGTGCACCGGGGGAAAGCTGATCTTCCATTGCACCTCATGGAGAGAATAATGAAACGGGCAGGTTGCTGGCTTGAACCGAAACGATGGTCGTAGAACCGGAGGGTTGCTACCGTTAATAGAATGATACCAGTCGAATTGGACAAAGTCAAATAAAATTACCGTATTAGTTGCAAATTCATCATTTTGTGTTATACCGATCACCTGTCATTTTTTTTGGTTGTCTGAATGAGGCTCCTGCTAATATTTTTCCAAGCATCTGACAAACGAACATCAAAAGCCAGAATTCTTTCACTATCCACAAAGTAAAAATTACACCTATAATAAAGCTTGGGTAATAAGGACAGAATAGTTTTTGCCAATCCATAATTTCCGATAAGGAAGGGAAGCATGAAAAAACATAATTTCAATCCCGGTCCTTCGATTCTTCCTCAAGAAACGATCGATGGAACCATCGAAGCTGTGAAGAATTTTGCGGGGACTGGTCTCTCCATTCTGGAGGTTTCCCACCGCAGCAAGGAATTTGAAGCGGTGATGAATGAAACCGTCGAACTCTTCAAAGAACTGCTTGCCATCCCAGAAGGATACGCGGTCCTGTTTGTTGGCGGGGGTGCCAGCACTCAATTCTTCCACGTCCCCTACAATTTGCTCGAGAAAAAAGCTGCCTATCTGGTCACCGGCGCCTGGGCCAAAAAAGCCTACAAAGAAGCGAAACTATTTGGCACCGTTGAGGTTGTGGCATCCTCCGAGGATAAGAATTTCACCTATATCCCGAAGGAATACCAGATTCCGGCTGATGCTGACTATTTCCACATCACCACCAACAACACCATTTATGGCACCGAGATTTTGACCGATCTTGACTCGCCGGTGCCTTTGGTAGCAGATATGTCCTCCGACATTTTTTCGCGCCAAATGAATGTGTCGAAATACGGACTGATCTATGGCGGCGCTCAGAAAAATTTTGCCCCCGCCGGCGTCACTTTCGTCATTGTTCGCGAAGATTTGCTGGGCAAGGTAAGCCGCCCCCTCCCCTCCATGGTGGACTACCGCACGCACGTCAAAGATAATTCGCTCTTCAACACCCCGCCAGTTCTTCCCATCTATTCGGGGATGTTGACCCTGCGCTGGTTAAAGAACCTGGGCGGCGTGGCTGCCATGGAACGCATTAACAGCGCCAAAGCCACCCTTCTGTACACAACCATCGACAACAGCAAGATGTTCGTCGGAACGGTTGCCAAAGAAGACCGCTCTCGTATGAATGTTACCTTTGTGATGGCGCCCGGGTTCGAACACCTCGAAGAAGAATTTATGGCGTTCACCAAAACAAAGGGGATGGTCGGGTTGAAGGGACACCGTTCAGTTGGCGGCTTCCGCGCCTCCCTGTACAATGCCCTGCCGTTGGAAAGCGTTCAGGTATTGACGGATGCCATGAAGGAATTCGAAGCCAGTCACTAATTAGTTTCGTTTACTTAGAAACAGAGGCGCAAATGAATTGCGCCTCTGTTTTATTTTGGAGTCAGCCAGCCGCTTTCCTCAAAACACTGCCATTAATCTGCTTTTACCAAATTCTACCGCCCGGTTGCGATTTCTTTTAAAAACCGGGCCCTCGTTAACCGCCGTGTAAAGCCAGCGTCAAAAAATGTAGCTGCCGCACGGGTGTTATTGGCATTGACATGCAATGCCGCCTCAACACAACCTTCCTCCTGCAATCGCTTTAAAGCCTGAACCAGAATTGCACGCGCCAAACCTTTGCGACGGCGCTCCTGTACCACGGCGATTTGCGCAATCCACCCCGTCTGCCCGGAAACCTCGCAGGTGACAAACGCTGCCGGATTATTATCCTCCAGCACCACCCGCGACAAATCCGGACGAAAATCCTCATCCTCCTCGGCGTATCCCGCAATCCATTCCTCTTTCACAGGAACGACATCCCCTAACCGGTCTTTAAACCCCTCTGCATAAGCCTGAAAAAACAACGGCGCAGAAACAGTATCCCAGCGGCGTTCGGTTAAACCTTCCGGCAGTGGAATTTCCGGAAGCGGTTCATTCAGGGGGCGGACAAGCATAAATTCAGTAAAAATATTTTCATACCCATAATCTAGATAAAGGGCGTTAGCATCTTCGGTAAGGGCCTCATTCGCGATCATGAGTTGCAGTGTTATGTCAGGTTTTGCCAAATTAAGTGCCCGAGATTCAGCCCAGGCGATGAGCGCCTCTCCAATGCCCCTTCGGCGAAACTCGGGATGAACCCGGCCGCCAAGCATGACTTGCTGAAGGCCTTCCTGTGGAGGATTAGCATGCACCCACGCAACAGCAACGATTTCGTTGGGAGCCGTCACACCCAGGGCATTATCCATGTGTTCAGCGGCTGCTTTCAGGGCATCGCCTGGCAGTTCGCTCACCGGCTCGTCGCCGTCAACCGCTTTACAGGCGGAATCCAGCACTTTGAGCGCCGATTCATCCTCAGGCCTGATTGCGCGCCACACCAATCCAGAAACATCGGTAAGGTCCATGGACATTTTTACTCCATGTTAAAATTGTAACGCATCCTGTGAAGAAATATACTTGGAAACGGATCCATGGAGGTGAAATGAAATCCCCTTCCGATAGCAGCAACTTCCAGACAGACCGGCCGAAGATGCCATCAGCTTATGGAATTTCACAGAGTTCTGAAGGGCTGTTAACCTGGGAGTGGGTCAGCCAGTGCATGGCTAATTCGCGCAATTACTGGGTTCACAGCACCCGCACCGACGGGCGACCGCATGCCATGCCGGTTTGGGGAGTCTGGCTGCAGGATACGGTCTATTTTGCCACAGCCCGAAACTCACGCAAAGCGCAGAACCTGGCAGCCAATCCCAACGTGAGCGTCCATACCGAAAGCGGTGATGAGGCGGTCATCATCGAAGGCATAATAGAGGAGGTTAACGACCGGGAACTGTTTGACGCTTTTACAGCTGCCACAGCCGAAAAATACCCGGGGATGCCATCCGAGGCGGACCCGGATCCGGAAAATATTTTGCTTGCCGTCCGACCACAAGTCGTGTTAGCCTGGTGTGAAAAAGACTTCCCGAAATCAGCCACACGCTGGCGTTTCAGGAATTAAATCAATTGTTTAGACCTTAACCGGTTTGACACAAGTTTGGAAATGTTGTAAAGTGATACAAAATGAACGCGGGGTGCGGCATTTAACCGTCCAGGGAGGATCAAAATGAGCTTAATCCTGTCGTCAATGGTTCATACTGGTCTTGAATTTCATGTCATTTCCGGCCTGCTTCAAGAAGTAAAGCCAGTGATCCCCTGGTGGTTTTGGGTCATAATGGCAGCTGCGCTCATCCTGTTGTTATGGATGTTGTTCAACCAGCCAAAAGAGGAAGATGAAAAAGAAGATGTCCGGGTTGAAACAGTCAAGATACCAGAACCTGAGCCAAGCCCTCCCCAGGAAGAAGCATTTGATTTAACCGAAGATGTGTTCGATTATGAAACGGAACCTGACCGTGTGCTTTTAGATGATGTGCAGCGCACGCCAGCACCATTTCTGGATGGGTTCGATGAAGAAGGTTTGGAAGAGCCTGCTTTCGAAGAGTTTAAAATGAAGCCGGATGATTTCACTGTCATCGAAGGGATCAGCTCCAAAATTTCAAAATTACTGGTTCAATCAGACATCCAGAGCTACGACCAATTAGCACACACAGGTGTCGATAAGTTACAGGTAATTCTTGCTTCAGCTGGAATCTTTTTAACAGATCCAACCAGTTGGCCTGAACAAAGCAGGTTGGCTGCGGAAGACCGCTGGGATGAATTGAAGGCATATCAGGAAGAGTTAAAAGGCGGGTAGCAAAACTTTTAATCTCAATACGCTTAAAGCAATCCCCGGCTGAAAATCCAAATCTCAGCCGGTTTTCGAATCGTGTACAATAAAACAAGCTGTCCCATTAAGTTTGGGTTTCTTCCCGAGAATGAATTGTAATTATAACCCCCAGGAGTCCCATGAAACCTATATTTTCTCGCATAGCCGGAACGACACTCATTGGCGCAGCTGTAATTGGAATTATTTTTAGTTTGAGCGGATTAATCTTGCTGGCTGTATATTCTGCTCGAATCACAGCCAGTCTGGAGAAATCCATCGTTCGAGTATCGGATGCGTTATCTGCCACAGGCAGCGCATTGGAAATTGCCGGGAGTGCTTTGGAGGACGCCGATTCGGCCCTGGATTCCCTGGCATCCACCATGGAAGGGGTCAATGCTTCATTGCGCGATTCCAACCCGACCTTCAAAACCCTCAGCAAACTCCTCGGCACCGAACTGCCGGATACTATCGCCGCAACCCAGGGCTCCCTTGAATCGGCAGAGACCAGCGCTAAAAACATTGATAACCTGCTAACCAGCCTTAGTAAGATCCCTTTATTGGGATCTCTGGTCTACAGCCCGAAGGTGCCGCTGAACGAAACCATTGGAGCTGTTTCTGACAGTCTGAATGGCATACCTGCTTCGTTGAAAAATGCCCAAAAAAGTCTGGATCTGACGATTAAAAATCTGGACACCATCAATACCGAACTTGGCAGCATAACCGAGAGCACAGCTCAAATTCGCTCCAGCGCCGGCGAAGCCAAACAGGTAATCGAAGATTATGAGCTGATGGTAAGCGACCTCCAGGACGACGTCGACCGCATGCAAACTAACCTGCCGCGAACGATGCGCTGGGTGACCCTGGCAGCCGCACTGTTTTTGATTTGGCTGGGACTGGCGCAAATTGGACTTCTGACCCAGGGCATGGAATTGGTGAAGCGCGGCAGCCCAATCAAGGCTGAAAACGAACTTTCCGACAAAGGTGGGTAATTAAATTTCAATGGATTAAGGTAGAATCGCTCAATCTAATAATAATCCCCAGAAGAAAGAACAAGGCATGGAAATTTCTCTCCTCACCGAAGTAACCGATGAAGTCGTTCAAGCATTCGCACAACTGCTGCCCCAGTTGAGTTCAAGCGCGATAGTCCCCACCCGCGAACAATTGCAGGAAATCGCCGATAACGAGTCCTTTTTGATTGCGCGCGACCCTGATTTGGACGGTCAGATTGTCGGATCGCTTACATTGGTCACCTTTCGTATCCCGACCGGGGTGCGCGCCTGGATCGAAGACGTGATCGTGGACACTTCCATGCGCGGCAAGGGCATTGGTGAAGCGCTCACCCGTGCTGCACTCGTGCGCGCGGCTGAGTTGGGTGCCAAAACCGTCGATTTGACCTCGCGCCCCTCGCGTGTGGCTGCCAACCGCTTATACCAGCGCGTCGGCTTCGAATTGCGCCAGACCAATCTTTATCGGTATAACCTCGAGTAAACGCGTCTACGTGGATCGAACTGCCGAAACCAACTCCCTGCGAAAGCTGCAGACCAGCGAATTCTGGGCAGGTGTGCGGGCTGAACTCCCCCTGATTCTGGGGGTATTTCCGTTCGGCTTGATATACGGTGTGGTTGCCATAAATGCTGGCATGCCGGCGGGTGCGGCTCAAGCCATGTCTGCGGTGGTTTTTGCCGGTTCAGCCCAATTCGCCACTGCTCAATTGGTTTCTGGTGGTGCGCCAACGCTGGTCCTGATCAGCACGATATTCATCCTTAATCTGCGCCATGCGCTCTACAGTGCGTCGATCGCGCCCTACACCAAGCACCTCTCCACACTCTGGAAGATGGGCCTCAGCTACCTGCTGACCGATGAAGCATATGCCGTGACCATTCTCAATTATGAGGAGGATGGCAACAATACTCACCGGCACTGGTTCTTTCTCGGGGCAGGCCTGGCTTTATGGACCTTCTGGCAAATCAGCACAGCCGCCGGGATCTTTTTAGGCACTGTCATCCCCACCAGCTGGTCGTTGGATTTTGCCGCCGCGTTGACCTTTATTGCCATGACCA
>JAJZTR010000079.1 GCA_021848775.1 Chloroflexota bacterium
GGATTTCCGAGTTGAACCCGCGGGTCTTCGGATGAACTGGTAGCCGTTGCCGTGGCTGAGACCGTTGCGGTGGGGGGGATGGTGGGGGTTTCGACCGGCGGCTGCGTATCAACCTGGACGGGTATGTCAACAATGGGTTCGGCTGTGGGCTGTAAGGTGAGCAGGGTGGCTACCTGGGTAGCGATAATGTCCGGGGTCGGTGTTTGAGCCTGTCCGTAGGGCAGGTTGCAGCCGGTGAGGATAATAACAATTAGAAATATGGTTAAGAACCCGTTTTTCATGGCAGCTCCCTTTAATGCGGTCATGGTTTATGGAATTATAATCACAAAGATGTTTTTATTTCCGATAATGACCTGGAGAAACTACCACCCTAGTTGTACTCGCATAGCCAATGAATGGTTGAAAATCAGTCATGGTTGAAAAGGCGGTCCGTATTCTGGCGTTTTACAAACCTTATGAGGTGTTGTGTTCTTTTACCGATTCGGAAGGTCAACGACAAACCTTGAAGGATTATATTCCTGTTCAGGATGTATACCCGGCTGGCAGGCTTGATTATGACAGCGAAGGGCTTTTGCTGCTAACCGATGACGGCGACTTAATTCACCATCTCACGCTTCCGATTCATAATGTTGCGAAAACCTATCTGGTCCAGGTCGAAGGCGAGGTGACGAAAGAAGCATTGGCAAAATTGGAGCGTGGTGTAGAAGTAAAAGGCAGAAAAACTCGCCAATGTCAGGCGATGGTCGTCCCGGAACCTGTTTTGTTCGAACGGTCAAAACCGGTCACTCCGCACGGTCCAACCTGTTGGCTGCGAATTGTGTTGCGCGAAGGAAAAAAGCGCCAGATCAGGCATATGACCGCAGCCGTAGGTTTCCCGACCTTGCGTATCATCCGTCTTAGCATTGGCAATGTTTCTCTGGAAGGATTGAAACCGGGTGAGTGGCGTAATCTCTCGATGAATGAAGAAGTGCGGTTGAGAGAGCTCGCATTTTCAAACGTAAAAGGCAAGAGAAATATTGGTTGAGATCGCCAGTATAATTGCATTGGACCGGTAATGAAAACATTTATCTTACGTCTCGAAACCCAAGATGATGTCACCTCAATCCGCGACAAACTAGGCTGGGCTAAAGCGGCGCGTATTCTGCTGGCATTTCCGAGACGACGCCCACCTGTGTTAAGCCGGTTGGATATCATTCTTATCCAACGGGCAGCCTCTCAGATGGGCGGCCAATTAGCCTTCACCACGCGCCATCCGGACTCCATCAAGCTGGCTAAACTGCTTGGCATACCAGTTTTTACATCCATCCAATCCGCTCAGCGTATGCCCTGGCTGACCGCAGATCGGAAACACCGGCTGCCCGTTCGGCGGCGGTCTGAACGCGCGAATCTGGTTGAACTGCGGAAAGGTCTACTTTCGGAGCCGGACCAACCCACACCCAATTTGCTGCGTTATACTGCCTTTATGCTTGGGGCTCTCGCTTTTCTGACATTGGTCCTGTTATTTGTACCAGCGGCAGTGATCGAAGTGCCTATAACAGTTGAAGTTCAGACGATAAACATGACCGTCAGGCCAACGGTTGGCAGTACTTCCGTGCTGCCGGGGGTGCAAATTCCAGCTGCAGCGGTTCATACTACTGTAGCTGGGCAGTTGGAAACCGTCGCAACCGGCGAAATGCTGGTACCTGATGCGTCAGCCAGAACTACCCTGCTGGTGACAAACCAGACTGACCAATCCATTCCAATTCCTACCGGTACGGTATTTATGACCTCGGCCTCCAGCCCTGTTCGCTTTTTGACCCAAGCAAGAGCAGAACTGGCAGCGGGATTTGGTCAAACCATTGAACTACAGGCACAGGCGGAGCTGCCCGGAAGTTTTAGCAACCTGCCAGCAGCATCGATCAACGCCGCTGAAGGTCCGATAGGGCTGCTCGTCAAGGTGACCAACACTACTCCAGCAGAAGGTGGGACCGACCGACCGGGGCGCTCCGCCAGTGAATCGGATTACAACCAATTGTATGATGCGTTGATCACTTCTTTGACCGAAACGGCTGTTCACAACCTGGAAGCTGTCTATGGAAATGAGTTGATGATCATTTCCGAGAGCATGAAAGTCGATCGAATTGTCGAGGAGCAGCGCCAGCCAGCTGTAAATACTCCAGCTGACCGGGCGAAATTATCCCTGGTGGTTGATATCAGCGGATTGGCAGTAAGCCGGACTGACCTGGAAGCGGCTGCTGCTCCGTCGATGGATGCGGCCCTGCCCAAAGGAAAATCAGTTGAACCGGGGAGCTATTCATTCGAGGGAGTAAATCCACCATTGATTCTTTCCGATGGGCGAATCGTCTGGGATATTCAAGCGACCCGCAACGTTGTCCAAACGACACAATTCCAGAATATTCCTGCCCTGGTCAAAGGCCATCAAATCACGGATGCGCAGCAACTCGTTCAAAACCACCTGGGGTTGAATCACCCCCCGGCGATTAACTTGAATCCGTCCTGGTGGCCTCGCTTGCCGCTAATCCCATTCCGAATTGAGGTTACCGGAACATGATGGAACCCAAAGGGCGAATTTTAGCCGTTGACCCTGGCGAAAAAAGGATTGGTCTGGCTGTCAGCGATCCTACACAAACGATTGCCAGCCCTTTTGGCATTATCAGGCATGTATCCCGCGAGATCGATGCTGCCCAAATCGCCCAAATTGCTAGCGATCAGCAGGCGGTAAAAATCATCATTGGCTGCCCGCTGGACGAAGAAGGCCTGCCCGGGCCAGCTGCTCGAAGTTCAGCCCGCATGGCCGAGGCGGTACGCAATCAAACCGATTTGCCGGTAGAATTATGGGATGAGAGTGGCAGCACGCGGGCTGCGCAATCTGCCAGGATTGCCATGGGGGTTTCCCGCCGCAAACGCAGCGGTCATCTGGATGAGATGGCTGCCACGGTCATCCTGCAGTCTTTCCTGAATGCCCGGCGACCATTCCCGTCTGACAATCCCGAAAATTAATCACCTTTGAGGTTAGCATCGATGGCTAATACAAAACGCCGTAAATTCCCACTGACCTGCCTGCTGCTGCTTCTTGTCATGTGCATTGTAGCCGGCGGGGCATATTGGGCCGCCGATTCCATACCAGGGATGGCACAAAAAACGTTCGGGACTGCTTCTCCCAGCCTGAGTCATTTTCAGAAAATCCAATATTCCACGCAGCTATTATTAAACCGGGAGAAATTGCTTACCCCGGTAAATTCGGGAGGAGTGGCAGTACCTTTCAAGGTCGAAATTGGAGAATCTGTCAATTCCGTCAGTTTGCGCCTGGAGCAGGCATCACTGGTTCAAAGTGCTGAAGCTTTTCGGTTGTATCTCATCTACGCTGGGCTGGATACCAATCTTCAAGCAGGAAATTATGAAATCAGCCCGGCCTGGAATTCTCTCGAAGTAGCTGCCAAACTGCAGGATGCCACCCCGGCAGTTATCACCTTTACAATTCTGCCAGGATGGAGGGTGGAGGAAATCGCGGCATCCCTGCCGACAACGGGTTTGGATATTTCTCCGGGCGAGTTTTTGCAAGCGGTTCGCAATCCGTCAGCCCAGTGGATGGCTGCTCTTGGAATTTCTTCGGGCACGTTGGAAGGTTTCCTGTTCCCGGGAGAGTACCAGCTACCGCGGGAAACTGATCTATCCGGGTTGATCACCACCTTGATCGATGCCTTCAACGCGAGCGTTACGCCAGAACTTAAAGCCGGCTTTGAACAGCAAGGGCTCGATCTGCAGGAAGCGGTTACGCTGGCATCCATCGTTCAGCGCGAGGCCATGGTGGAAGATGAAGGACCCATGATCGCTTCAGTTTTTTATAATCGGCTTGCGGCAGGGATCAAGCTAGATTCAGATCCAACTGTGCAATATGCAGTCGGGTATAACGATGTACAGGGGACCTGGTGGACAAATCCGCTTTCCTACGCAGATTTGGAAACCGATTCCGCCTATAATACTTATCGATATGCCGGTCTACCACCTAGTCCGATCAGCAATCCTGGTATTACTGCATTGCAATCTGTCGCGAACCCGGCATCTTCGCCATATTATTATTTTAGAGCGCGATGTGATGGAACCGCCCTGCACAATTTTGCGGTTACATTTGAAGAGCATCTGCAAAACAGCTGTCCATGATTAGCCTTTCTCCTTGCAATTTATTGTGGAGTTCATTATGGAGACAATATTAGGAATCGATATCGGCGGCAGTGGCATCAAAGGTGCGATGGTCGATATCGCGAAGGGGGAACTGGCTACCGAACGGATTCGAATACCCACCCCAGAAGGAGCCCGGCCAGCGGATGTTGCTGAGACGGTCGGGCAGCTGGTATCCCGCTTTCAGTATCAAGGTTTGGTGGGCGCCGGGTTCCCGGCGGTTGTTCTGCATGGGGTTGTTAAAACTGCTGCCAACATCCATGCCAGCTGGATAGGGCAAAATGTCGACCGGTTGTTATCCAAGGCCAGTGCCTGTACAGTATTGACCGGAAATGATGCGGATGTTGCAGGATTGGCTGAAATGACCTTCGGAGCAGGGCGCGATCAAAAAGGGGTGGTGCTGGTGGTAACCCTGGGAACAGGCATTGGTTCGGCTATTTTTGTGGATGGTAAACTGGTCCCCAACACCGAGTTGGGTCATATCCAGATCAGAGGAAAAGATGCCGAGCAGCGGGCATCAGATGCTGTTCGGCAGGCAAAGAACCTGACCTGGGAGAAGTATGCCAGACGGCTGCAGGAATACCTGGATGCGATTGAGTCCTTGATTTGGCCGGATTTGATCATCATCGGCGGCGGGATCAGCAAGCAATCTTATGAATTTCTGCCGTTTGTAAATACGAAAGCGAAAATTATACCGGCCCAGTTGTTGAACCAGGCGGGTATCGTTGGTGCTGCGTTATACGCAACTACGTAAAAATCAGATTAACCACCACCGCCACCGCTGCCAACCAGGCCGCCATCGGTGAATTTACGCATATCGCTAAACACTGCCTGTACTTCGGTCACGGCCAGGGGTTGACCGGTTTCTTTATTCAATAATGTCCCCTGGGAAGCTTTTTCAAGGGCTACTTCCTGTACCGTCAGACCGCGGCTGAGCGCCTCTTTAACCAACTCTGCTCCGACCGTATAACCGATGATGGGGTTGAGGGCAGTCACCACGATGGTATTGCGGGCCAGCCACCCTTCAGCTTTGTCCTTGTTGGCTTTGATCCCCACCACACAGCGGTCGGTGAACGCTTTAACAGCACCGATGGTGATATGCATCATCTCGAACAGGTCGTGCGCAATGATGGGCATCATCACGTTGAGTTCCAGCTGCCCGGCTTGTGATGCCAGACTGACGGCGGTATCCAATCCGATGACATGGAACATCGCCATATCCAGCATCTCGGCCAGCACCGGGTTGACCTTGCCCGGCATAATGGATGAGCCCGGCTGTACCGCTGGCAGACGGATTTCGTCCAATCCGGTTGCAGGGCCGGAGGAGAGCAGACGCAAATCGTTGGCGATTCTGACCAGGGTGATAGCCAGTGTGCGCAGCGATCCGGAGAAATCAGCCATATCCGCCATAGACTGCATGCTTTCGAATAGATCGTCGGATTCATACAGCTTCAATCCAGATATGTGTGAAAGCACTTTAATCATTTGCGGATGATACTCAACATGAGCATTTAACCCCGTTCCCGTGGCAGTACCACCAATTCCCAACCGCCGTAAATTTTCAGCTGAGTGCCGAATACGTTCCGCATCCCTTTCGACGGCACGTCCGTAAGCGTGGAATTCCTGCCCAAGCCGGACAGGAACCGCATCCTGCAGGTGGGTGCGTCCTGATTTCACCACACCGTCGAATTCTTCCCCTTTGGCTTTGAGTGCGCCAGCCAAATTTCCGACCGCTTCCAGCAACTCCTCCAACCGCCATAAACAACCCAGGCGGATGGCGGTGGGGATGGTGTCGTTGGTGGATTGAGACATATTGACATGGTCATTTGGGTTGACCCTGTATTCGCCTAATTTCCCTCCCATAATTATTGTGGCGCGGTTTGCGATCACTTCGTTGACATTCATGTTGTGACTTGTACCAGCTCCTGCCTGAAAAGGATCAACCACAAACTGGTCATTCCATTTGTCAGCCATTACTTCTTCACTGGCTTGAATAATCGCCCTGGCAATCGTTGGATCCAGCAATCCAACATCTCGATTGACCGTGGCAGCGGCGCGTTTGATCAACGCCATCGACCAGACAAAAGCCCGGTAAGGGCGTAACCCGGAAATGGGAAAATTTTCAACAGCCCGTTGGGTTTGAGGGCCGTATAGCGCCTGCGCGGGGACCTGGATTTCCCCTAATGAATCACGTTCGGTGCGGAAGGTAGTATTTATCATGCACCAATTTTATCGTACAAGTCTTAAATTTAATTAAAAAAAGAGGGAGCCGCAAGACTCCCTCCTGGATTTCGACACTATTATCCGGCTGCGCTGTAACCGGGTCCTTCGGAGTAGAATTTGTAGTTTTCCTGAATATCGGGAGTCAAATCGACAACTTCCCCAGCAGCCAGGGTGCGGGTGGCTTCCAGGTGCACTGGTTCGCCATCATGGTTGGTTCCATCGTACACTTCGGTGAAACCCGGGGTCCCCACCGGCCAGGAGACTTTTTCGCCTCCTTTTGCGGTGTAAGCAGAGGGAACTTCATCCTCCGTAAAGATCGCGGCAAACGGACACTCTGGGATGCATGCTCCGCAGTCAATGCAGGTATCAGGATCGATATAGAACCAGGGATACTTATCCTCTGGCTTTCCCGGAATAATACACTCCACCGGGCATACTGTTGCACATCCACCATCTCGCAAGCAAAGACTGGTAATAATGTGGGTCATCTTTTCCTCCAGATTGGTCTGAATTTGAGAAACGAACGGGGTTCTTCTATTATACCCTCAGCCGGGAATCGCTGCTGGTTAGTTTTATGAATTATAGAAAGCAGTGATGACATCCGAAATTAATTTTAAGGCAGCATTCCTTTGGGTTTAAGGAAAATTGGCTGTATAATCCACGCAACCCGCCCGGTCAAAATCTCTATAATCCTCCTTTTACCAAACCGATTTTGGTTAAAGAAAAGTAACATAAACAACCAGATCGCTTATTTTCGAGGGAATGAAAAAATTGTATTCACCCTCGAGGACTTTGTCAAGCTGAACCGAAATTGAGCATAAACCTCTCATGAAACTCGTCCAGAAATTTACCGCGTCGCCCATCCTGATTCTGGTGATCGGTATTTTTGCGGTTTCCACCGCCTCCATTTTTATCCGCTTTGCCCAGCAAGAAGCTTCTTCGATCGTCATCGCGGCTTACCGTATGACACTCGCAGGCCTAATGTTAGCGCCATTTGCACTGCCCAGCGCATTGCAATCTATTCGCGCCCTTTCTTTCAGGCAAAAGGGCCTGGTTATACTCGCGGGCATATTCCTGGCAATCCATTTTGCAACCTGGATTACCTCGCTCGAATACACGACCGTCGCCAGCTCAGTGGTTTTGGTGACCACAACACCACTCTGGGTAGCGATTCTTTCTCCGTTGGTGCTGAAAGAAAGGATGCGCCGCGAAATATGGCTGGGATTAATCCTCGCGATGTTAGGCGGCGCTCTGGTAGGGTTGCAGAACGCCTGTTTATACCAGGCTGGGCAGTTTCAATGCCTGCCGTTCCGTGAGTTTATAGGTGGGCAGGCATTATGGGGAAATGCGTTGGCCTTGCTTGGAGCTTTTACAGCTGCCGGATATATGTTGGTGGGTCGCCAGGTGCGCCCGGTACTTTCCCTGATCTCGTACACTTTTTGGGTGTACAGCATATCGGCGGCGGCACTTCTATTTTTAATCGCTTTTTCCGGGCAGCCGATGACCGGTTATAGCACGAAGACCTATCTGTGGTTTGCCCTCCTGGCGCTCATACCCCAGGTGATTGGGCACTCCTCGTTTAATTGGGCATTGAAATACCTGCCGGCTGCGTTTGTATCGCTGGCTTTATTGGGAGAACCGGTGGGCACCACCATCCTGGCAGTGATATTCCTGCGGGAAGATCCAGGGGCTATGGAAATTATCGGTGGGGTGATGATCCTCAGCGGGATATTTTTGGCGTCGCGTGCCGGGTTCAAGACCGCCGATCAGGTCTGATAATCCAGTTTGATCTCAGGCTTGGCCGGTTCCTCGAGTTCCATTCTTGCGTATAGATAATTGAGATCTTTCAACCGGCTGACTACATGATCAGCCAAGGCATTCGGATGCAAACGCCATGTCCAGTTGCCATAGGCGCTGCCCGGCAAATTCATACGGGCTTCGGTTCCCAACCTGAGCACATCCTGCAGGGGAGCCAGAGCAAATGCGGCCACAGAAGACCACACGGCACGGATCATATCCCAGGCGATGTCTTCGCCGGAACGCCCAAGGTAGCGGCGGATAAAGTCCCGCTCGGTCTCAGGGGCAGTCTCGTACCAGCCAATGGCGGTATCGTTATCGTGCGTTCCGGTGAAAGCCACACATTGCTGAGGGTAGTTATGCGGTAAAAATGGATCAGACGGGTCGCTGCTAAAAGCAAATTGAAATACTTTCATGCCCGGCAGGTCGAAACGTTCACGAAGTTCAGTCACATCGGGTGTGATAACGCCTAAATCCTCTGCGATGATTGGCAAATCGCCCAGCGCAGCGTGCACGACTTCGAAAAAGTCAATTCCGGGGCCGCGTACCCAACGGCCAACTTCAGCTGTTGGCATGCCGAAAGGGATTTCCCAATAACCGGAGAAACCGCGGAAATGATCCAGCCTGGCAATATCCACCAATTGCAGGGTGGACTTGAACCTTTCGATCCACCAGGAATATCCCTGAAGTTGATGCACATCCCAGCGGTAGAGAGGGTTTCCCCAGAGTTGGCCGGTTGGTGAAAAATAATCCGGTGGAACACCTGCTACAACTGTGGGTTTGCCATCATCATCCAAATAGAATAATTCTGGGTGCGACCAGGCATCGGCGCTGTCGTAGGCGATAAAAATCGGGATGTCGCCAATGATTTTTATTTCCCGCGAATTTGCATACTTTTTCAGTTCATTCCATTGATGAAAAAAGATAAATTGTCGAAAAGTGTGATGTTCTATTTGCTTTGCATTGTTGTGAATAAAGCCTTCGATGGTCTTTCTATCCCGACTGCGCATATTGGCTGGCCAATTTTCCCACGAAACGCCACTGTAAGATTCTTTGATCGCCATGAACAAAGCAAAATCAGTCAGCCAAAATGCCTGTTGAATTTTAAAATTTTCGTACTCCACCCATAAACTAGAGGTATGGTCCCGGCTGAACCGCAAATACGCCCGGTCAAGAACCTTGAGTTTCCACTGGATGGCTTCTCCGTAATCGACGTGATCGATTGGGAAACTAGGGCGGTCAGCCAGGTCTTCACGCGCAATAAGACCCTGCGCCAATAATAACGCCGGGCTTATCAGGTATGGATTGCCGGCAAAAGCGGAAAAGCATTGATACGGTGAATCACCGTAGCCGGTGGGGCCTAAAGGGAGGACTTCCCACAGACGGCAGCCGGTATCGGCCAGAAAATTTACCCAGCGATAGGCTTCAGGGCCAAGATCACCAATTCCGTCGGGTCCTGGCAGGCTGGTTGGATGAAGTATTACTCCGGAAGCGCGTTCAAATTTCAAAGGGTAACCTCCTGGGTTGGACAAATTCCCCATCATGAATTTCGAAACTGGTGTAATCGGATGATATCACATCCCACCCGACGGTTCCACCTGGGTGCACTACGGTCCCAGCGGGTATTTCTGAATTCCGTCCCACCATGGATATTTTTATTTCATCAGCCAGTATTCCACCAATTTTTACGCCTTCACCAACAAGCCCGCGTTTGTCTAATACCGAGCGGATAACGGTGGAGTCATTGGATACGGTTGTGTAGGTCAAAATTATCGATTCCTCGATGACTGTCCCGGATCTTATAGTCACTCCAGGTGACAGGACTGAGCGGATGACTCTTGCACCAGGCTCTATTGTGCAGCCATCACAAATCAGGCTGTCTTCCACCATCGCGCCTTTATGAATCCGCGCCGGAGGGCGCTCCTCAGTTCGGGTGTGAATAACCCATTTCGGATTGTACAGGTTGAAAGCCGGTGGAGCGCACAATAAATCCATGTGCGCCTGCCAGTAGGATAATGAAGTTCCCACATCCATCCAATAGCCGTCGTATGGGTAGGCGACAACCTTTTTGCCCCTCTCAACCAGGGTAGGTAGGATGTTTTTACCGAAATCATGCGCAGATTCCTGGTTGAGATGATCTTCCCAAAGAAAGAGATTGAGGATATCCATATTGAAAATATAGATACCCATGTTCGCCAGGGTAGAAGGCGGGATAGCGGGTTTCTCCACAAAGGATGTGACAATGTTGTTCTCATCTACGCCGACAATTCCAAAGCGCGAAGCGTCTTCGTATGGGACATTGATCACCCCGACGGTCACATCCGCCTGACGTTCCTGATGGTAGCGGATAAGCGGCTCGTAATTCATCGAATAGATATGATCACCGGAAAGCATCAGAATAGCATCCGGATTGCCATGCTTGATGAAAGTGAAGTTCTGTTGGACGGCATCAGCCGTACCGATAAACCAGGAGGATCCCCGTGCCCGATAAGGTGTTAAAATGCGCACTCCGCCGGTGAAGTCGCGGTTCAAATCCCACGGACCGCCCGCCCCAATGTGATCGATGAGCGAATGCGGCCGGTATTGAGCAACGATCATGATATCGAAAATTCGAGAATTGACGCAATTCGACAAGGGAAAGTCGATGATCCGATACTTACCCGCGAAAGGCACAGCGGGTTTGGTTCGTTTGGCTGTCAAAACCCCCAATCGTGTTCCCTCGCCACCTGCCAGGATTACTGCCCGAATATTCATGCGTTACCTCCCAGAATGATGTAGGTAAAGATTTCCATATTCCAAAGCAGATTTGCTCCAGGAAAAGTCCTGGTTCATCCCCCTCATTTGTATGTTTCGCCATTCAATTTGGTTTGAAAAGATGTAGAGGGTACGACGAAGCGTGTCTGCAAATGCTTCCGGATCCGCCTCATCGAACAGGAAACCGGTGCTTTCAGCCAGGGTCGGGTCGTCATGGATGGTGTCACGCAATCCACCCGTTGACCGCGCAAGGGGCACGGTGCCATAACGCATGGCGATCATTTGCGATAACCCACACGGTTCGTAGCGCGACGGCATGAGCAAAATATCACCGGCTGCATACAAGCGGCGGGATAAGGCTCCATCATATGTTATCAACGCGCGTACTCTTTCTGGAAATTCAGCCTCAAGGCTGCGGCAGCTTGTTTCCAGCAAGGAATCACCTGTGCCGAGGATCACAGCCTGCCACTTAAGATCGGCAGCCAGGCGCAATCCGTTTACGGCGATATCCACGCCTTTTTGTTGATCCATCCGAGTAACCATAATTAACAGGGGAATATCGTTATCAACAGCTATTTCCATTTCAGCTTGTAGCGCAGATTTATTGAGTGGTTTTTGGTCCAGAGTGGCTGCGCTGTACTGGCTGACGATTTCCTTATCCGTTGAAGGGCCCCAGGCTTGTTGATCGAGACCATTGAGGATCCCGGTCAGGGATTTCGTCCGCGTCGCGAGATAGTCTTGCAGACCGCAGCCAAACTCAGGCGTGAGTATTTCTGCAGCATACCCTGGTGATACTGCCACGATATGATCGGCAGAGGATAAGCCAAGCGGGAGTGGAAAATATTCAGCCCATTTAGGTAAGTGAGCAGCCCTGGCGGGGGGTAAATCGAAATCAATCATCGCTCGGACGGCATCCTTGCCCATAAACGGCAAATTATGAACGCTTATCAGGCTGCGGATGGATTTGAAGAACGGATCGCTTTTCTGCTGCAATTTCAAGCTGTATAGAGCTGCACCTGTGTGCCAGTCGTTGGCATGGATTACATCCGGTTTCCAATCCAGGTGCCGGATCATTGCTATGGCTGCCAGGGAGAAAAAAACATATTTTTTGCCGTCTTCTTCCGGATCACGGCTGTAAACCAATCCGTCCGGATTTATGGCTGCTCCATCGATGAGGTAAACAGGCATCTCTTTAATGTGTGCGAGGTAAACCTTTGCCCATTGCCGACCATCCGGATGGTCAACATAGAAGGATGCAACCAGGGGAGGATCTTCTATTTTTGTGCGAATCGCTTCGTGGAAAGGTAATACCAGA
>JAJZTR010000080.1 GCA_021848775.1 Chloroflexota bacterium
GCTACCCGGGCGGTAATCGACAGGCCCGCGCCGGGTATCGCGGAAGCTGCCAGAGCCTTCAGCCTTAAGATCACACCTCATGCAATGCTATCACGCAATTCTGCTGGAATTCGCAGAAAAACACTCATCATTAACCTTCCGGGCAGCCCTAAAGCAGCCGGGGAAATTCTGGAATATCTGCTGCCTATCCTCCCCCACGCTGTGGAACTCATGAATGAAGACCCGGATTCTGAAGCGGGTCACAATTTTTCAGCTCACTAGTTCAGGCGGTGTTTACTTGACCTCCACCAGGCTGAGGGGTATGAACCAAGCTGCTTTCCAAAGCTGCCTGCAGCGAGTCGTCCTTGTGGATTAAACTGACCGGGACGCCGTATTGCCGAATTCGTTCGGCTAGCAGCGCTGAATCGACAGCTGACCCAAAACTGCCCGGGTCGATGAGTATGACAATGGGTCTTAAATCACGGCGCAATAGAATATCGACAGCCACGACCATGTTTTCACTGCTGGATGCACTTATCAGCACCACTGTGCTTCCTCGTGCGATCTGGTTGGCCTGCCCCTCAAGAATCCCCAGCAAAGGTACTTTTCCTTCGGGTTTGAGAAAGGCGCATGTCTCCAATATCTTGCCAAGTTGACGCTCTCCACGTTCCGCGGGGATGACCGTTAAATGCCGCCCGTCGCTGGCAAATCCAACCGAACGCCCTTCCAGGATATAAAAGTTGGCGATCGAGGCTGCTGCGGAAACAGCATACTCAAAGGTATCAGGGGGCAAGGGAACTTCGATCCGGTGCGGCAGCACCCAAAATTGTTCCCGCTGCTGATTTTCAAGGTTTTCATGGGGCAAGGAGATGTGCACCCCCATCAACGCATCGAGCAAGATCCAAACGTCTGCCTGGGGATCCTGTTCGAACTCCTTGACCATAAGTTTGTCTTTTCGCGCGGTAGTACGCCAATGGATACGGCTCAAAGGATCGCCCGGAACATATTCTCTGACGCCCGCGGCATAGGGTGTCACTTCGAGGCTTTTACGCCGCAAGGCTCTTCCCCCGGGCAGTCTACCGGGAAGCGACGGAAAAGACTGCAAATTTACCATATAAGGAAGCACGACCAGGGTCTTGTCGGCTTGAAATATTGTCTGTTTAGAAAAAAGGCCAAAAGGATCGCCGGATGAAATGGCTGTCGGACCGAGTGTGAACGAACCGCGCTGGGTGAGTAAAGTGCGCGAATAATAAGAACGATACTGATGCGGACCGATATTAGCCACCACCTTGGAGCCGCGTTTTGCCGGCATATCCGTCTGATCGCGGATTTCCAACCATAACTGACCCAATCGTGATTGATTAATAATCTCGAACCGCTCTTCAAAGATCTGACCAACCTGCTGGCGGTGAACTCGTGACGTCCGTCGAATTTCTATGCCGCGTAATGAAAGCGCTGTCCACCCCAGAGAAACCAGACCGATGAAAACGAGAAGGAACCCAATCCGGTTGAAAACATATGCGTTTTGAGGTTCTGACAGAAAACCCGCAACAAACACCGCTGCCAGCAAGATTAGGTATCCAAGGAAGGTTTTTTGTACGGTCATCCAGCTTCTTGTTTGGAGCTCAAGTCTCCACCCGGAACCGGCAAGGTGCCTACTATTTCGCGGACAATTTGGTCAGATGTCAAATTACGTAGGCGCGACGCAGGCTGAACTACCATGCGGTGAGCAAGCACGAATTCCGATAAAAACTTAATGTCATCCGGCAGAACATAGTCTCTGCCCTGCATGGCTGCCATCGCCTGTCCAGCCCGGAAAAGCCCCAGGCTGCCGCGCGGGCTGGAGCCCAGGTAGATATCCGGATTTTCACGAGTTGCGCGTACGATATCAACGATATACCGTTTTACGGCGGGTGAAACAAAAATATTTTTTACCAATTCCTGGACTTCCAGCAATTGCGCCACTTGAGCCACCGGTTTCAGGGCGAGGATCGGATGCTGCAGCTGCTGCAATTCCAGAATCTTGATTTCGTCTGTCAGCGCGGGGTAGCCCATCCGTACCCGCATAAAAAACCGATCCAATTGAGCCTCAGGCAGCGGAAAAGTGCCTTCGTATTCAATGGGGTTCTGCGTGCCTAACACTAAAAATGGTTTCGGCAACGGGTAGGTAGCGCCGTCAACCGTGACCTGCCGCTCTTCCATTGCCTCCAGCATCGCCGATTGAGTCTTGGGGGTCGCGCGGTTGATCTCGTCCGCCAGGATAATTTGAGCCATAATCGGCCCCGGCCGGTACTCGAAATCACGCGTCACCTGATTGAAAATGGACACCCCGGTAACATCGCTTGGCAGCATGTCAGGAGTAAATTGAATGCGGCTGAAATCGCAGCCCAGTGATTTAGCCAGACTTCTTGCTAAGACAGTTTTACCCACACCCGGAACATCGTCGATTAATAAGTGTCCCTGACACAACAGGCTGACAACTACTAATTCAACGGTCTGGTTCTTCCCGACGATAACACGCTCAAGATTCTCAATAATATTTTTTGCGAAGTCCTGGATGGTTTTTGCAGGATTTTCCATGCAGCGCTCCTTTTTTTAGGTTATCCGTTACTCTTTACCTCAAAGGGTCGCCTGCTGCGATAAACGATCCAGGCCAGGCTCCAAAGAAACCATGACAGCAGACTCACCGACAATCCAGCCATAAAACTTGCTGGCCTATATTCTAATTCAATCTGATGGCTTCCAGCAGGAACAAAAACAGCTCTAAACAAATAATCCGCCGGGTAGAGGACAGAATCCTGACCATCTACTTTAACCTGCCAGCCTGGGAACCAGCTGTCCCGGATCAATACCCAGCCTGGTTGGGTGCTATTAACCTCAAAGGCGATCCTGTTCGGACTGTCCAATCTTAACGCCACCTGTCCGTTACCATCAGTTCCATCCACACCGGGTTGAGGCACGTTTCCCTCAACCACCAGGCAATTCGAACCTTGTCCCGTTTGAATCTGTGTTTTGACCAGATCCAACGCTTTTTCCGGCGATTCCAGCGTGGAGGCGCACGGGAACCAGAGAAACCGCGGCTGCGAAGCAATCGGGATTACTGCGGTTTGCTGTATCTCAGTGGGATCGGGGATAACTTCAGCTCCGGCACCTGCCCGGCTCAGCCATCGGTGCTGCATCAGCGGTGTTTGACCGGCTAACACTTCCCTCCAGGATGCGTACCGGGCGGGAAGCAGCGGATCGAAGTTGTTGATATAGGGGATATTATCCAGCAAGTTTACATTGGGCTGCTGACTTGAGCGCAATCCATACCAGTGTGTTCGATTGGTAAAGTCATCGAACTTAAAGAACCAGTCAAATTTCACCTTTTGCTCGGTTAATGGATCGACCCACACCCGGCTGCCATTCCTGGTTTGATTAATCTCAGCCAATCGGTCATTTTCCGCAGACCAAACATTAGCCGGCGCAGTGGGATTCAACAATGCACTGGCGGTGAGAAGATCGATTGCGATCACCACACCAGTCAGGATTCCCCACTTCCCGCTGGAAGGTTCAGCAGGCAAACGCCTGACTACGAAAGCGGTAGCCGCAGTGGTCAAGCCAAAAAATATCAGACCTCGAAACAATCCCGGCTCCCATTCGGTAAAAACCAGGGAAGCGGCACCTGCCGAAATCACCAGCACAATTCCACCGAAGGCTGCAAGGTTGAGAAGAACCTTAATTTTCAGTGATGGCGCAGACCAGCGGTCAGCAGCCAGCCCTGCCAGAACCGCCAGGGAAAACGTTGGCCAAATCATCCAGCGCGCTGGTGCCTGGAACATATCGAAAGTGGGGACATGCCGGTAGAGCCAGGGAAAAACTGGCGTGTTTGCCCCGAGAGCCAAAAAAACTCCTGCCAGCGTAATACTCCATAGAAAACCGGTGATTCCGCGAAATGAGTTTCCGCGGTGTTTTTTCAGCAGCAACCAGCCAATGGTTGTCAGTGCAAGGATGAACGGCGCCAATCCGATATACACCGCATCTTCCCAATATGATGCATACCCCCAGAAATCTCCCAACCCGGGATTGCCGAAAAGCTCTGGTGTAAGGTAACCAAGCAGCCTAAGGGGGGAGAAGGAATAGACCATCGCGGTTTCGCTATCATATGCTGCCGCGCGCTGTGATTGCTGAAGGTACTCGAAAGTGGGAAACAATTGTGCTGCCGACAGCAAAACAGCTCCCAGCGCAAAGCCAACCAGGGCCCCAATCTTATTTAGCTTGTTTCGAAGTCCCCGGCCTTGAAAGATGCGAAAAAGGTACCACGAACCAGCCAGAAGCAAGGAATACCAGGCAATCTGTGCGTGTCCTGCGAGCAGCATCATTGTGATAAGCACGCTTAAGACCAGACCTTCCCGTAACCTCACCTGGCGATCCGAAGCGGCTGCCACTTTTTCAACCCAACACATCACCCATGGCAGCCAGGCAGCCGCCCAGAGGATGCTGAAAAAGCTGCCCCGTGCCACCAGATACCCGCTCATCCCAAAGGCCAATCCGGCAATCAACTGACCGCGGTATCCAATACCCAGTTGGCGCAAAAACCGCGTCATGCCTACCGCGCCCCATGCCAAATGAACGGGTATCAACAAAGTAAATCCCCAGGCTAATCCAGCCGTACCCCAAATTTCATCCAACAGAAACAGCGGAAAAGATGGAGGATAAAATAGCGCCAGTTGATAGTTCGCGATCAAGGGAGTCCCCATGCCGTTTAGCGAATTCCACAATGGCAGAATCCCCTCGCGCAGCAAAGACCACGCGTAATGACGCCACGGAATAAATTGCAGTGATGGCAACCCCCAGAAGATCGCCCGTCCGCGCAATAATGGAATGATGAAGAATAAAAATGGTGCTGCTGCCACCCAAAAGGCTGCTGTAAGTCGAGGGAATTGCTTAATTTTCAATATTCCCCCTCTTCTTTTTGAATTGGAAAAACCCAACAGCAATAATCACCAGCCAAGTAATAAGCGATATCGCTTGCCCCCAGTAAACAGTTTTGGGTCGATACGTAAGGATAATTTGATGCGCTCCTGATTCAAGTTCAACGCCGATCAATAAATTGGCTATACGCAGTTTCTCGGCTTTCATACCGTCAACGGAAACTTCCCAGCCAGGATAATCTGGCATGGAAAATACCATTAATCCTGGCCCACTCGCCTGAGCTGTCACGAGATCAGCTTGCTGCCTGTCTATCAGCACTTCACCCATTAAACCTTTGCCAGGTTGTGCATTTACGTCTTGCACCCAGGCCCGTGGTAATGCATCGAGATTCTCATAAATCCAACTGCTGCCCTCATGCCATATCTCAACCAACCGCGGATGATCCATTTCGAAAGCTGAAACAATGTATTTTCCATTGAGCAACCCGAGCATCCCGGTATCGATCCTGGCCTTTATGTTATCTTTTTCCGGTTCACCTGTGGCAAAGTTTGGAATTGTGACTGAATATCCCGCAGAATTTGTGCCGCTGGCCTGAGCCATAAAATCGCTGTAACTTTGCAACTGAAGAGGATTAATTCCATGAATCAGCTCAAGTTCGTTAGCGGCCGCGGTGTGCTGCGGAATGGAATTGGAAGGAGAATAAACTCTGAATTCGCCTTTTTGGCTGGCGAGAAATTGGGCCGCTTCCCGGCCTTCGTTATTCACTTCGTGCGAGGGACGAAAATTCATCCCAAGCCAATTTACACCTCCCAGGTCGATCACAAGCATAATAATCAACCCTGTCATTATCCCCTTCCCGGAATTTCTCTGACGCAGGAGCATGAGCAACATGACTGCGGCTGTCAATGCGACCGCTCCCCAGATAAAACCCAAGGGCGGTGTTTGGCCAATAATCCATAATCCCAGCGTGAGGAAAATCGCCAGGCTTGCCAGGGGCAGCAGAACAACCATCGGATCAGGCTTTGGTTTTTCTGCTGGGAAACGAAGAATCGCATCCAGAGTGTAAGCCGCCGCGACGATCAGCCCAATTCCGGTCAAAAACCAGGCGCGGCTGGGCACCCGCACCAGGCTCACAAGCGGCAGCTTTGCCAGATTTTCCGCAAAAGGCCAAAGCGAACCTAGAGAGATTATGGCAGCCAGCAAGATCATGACAAGCCAGAATCCAGCTTTCTTGCGAACCTTCGGAATGAACAAGCCATAAATTACCAGCAGCAGGATGATGGCGCCAGGATAAACCTGCCATTCCCAGTACCCGCCAATATGAGGTAAAAGCATACCCACCAACTGGGTCGGGGGCAGAGAAAAAGCCAGGACATCGGCTGCCGTCAAACCAGATCGGGTGGATAAACGGGTAAATTCGAGCATGGGAAATAGCAAAACGGATGAAATTAAGAATGCTGTCAAGGCCTGAAGGAAGAAACCCGGCAGCCAGTGTTTAATTTTAAAGCCGAAGGAACCAACCTGCTCTTCCTGCGCAGTTCTAACCATACTGAAAGCCAGCCAGGCAATACCTGCATAAACAGCCCAGCGCGGGTCAGCCAGAAAGATCACCCCTAACACTAAACCGGGAGCAATGCGATAAAGACTTTTTCCCGAGCCGCCCTGCCCTTTGCGAAGGTCCGCTAAAAATAACCAGGGAATCCAGGTAACAGCATATACCAGCGTAACATGCCCGGCTGCCAGATGTGAAAATAGTTTGGGCATGAGTAAAAAAGCCAACCCGCCAATCACGGCTGCCTCACGCCGAAGCCCCAGCATTGACAACAAGCAAACCATTCCCAATCCGCCCCACAGGATGTGGAAGAGCGCAGTCAAATTGAAACCAAAAGGTTGCGGTAGAAAATAAGCAATCCACCCTGGTGGATACCACAAACCAGCCAGCGGATCACCTGCGAATGGCGCACCGCTCATGATCAAATTCGACCAATAAGGCACCATTCCACTGTGTTTTATTGCATCCATCAAGTAAATGGCATTGGGGAGATGGCTGACCGTCAAATCAGAGTATATTGCGTCGATGTTATAGAAATAGCTGCCTGAACGGACCACCCAGGGCAGTAATGCCAGCACGAATAATAACAAAACCAGCCATTGTTTTTTCATCGTGCGGCACCCGCTAAATATATTTGCACATCCCCGTTGTCATACACCACAGGATAAAAATCGAATATCACCGGACCAATGCCCATATTCCGTTCGAAAGGACCGTAATAGATATACTCGATCCCATTATCAGCAATAAATTGGTCAAGGGTATCCAAATTCAACATTCCGCTGAACACAGCATCCACCTGGGACTTTCGTAAATCTGCCCTGGGGGTCTCATACGGATGGCCGTAGATCACCTTCCAGCCTGTCGCCCCCGGGATAAGCAATCCAGTATCGGATGAGGCAAGGATCAGCGGGGTGTCAGTCCTCTCGTAAGACATCCACTCAAAGGCTGCCTGCATGTCTTGCGGGTAGTACAATTTTGGGTCATGCCTCGTGGTCGCAGCCAATCCTCCAGCAAGAATAAAAACGTTTGTCAACATGGATGCTGCCAAAAAGACGAACACGCCGAAACGGGCAATCGATCGGGGTTTATCAAGCGCCCCTCCTAGAAACATCGCAGCCAGACAGGCAACGGGAATGTAATACCCGAGCAAAAACCGCCGCTGGAGTTGGAATGGAAAATAAGCCAAAACTAAACCCACGACCAACCAGATCACCAATACCCGGTATTCGTACAGGCTGGTCCGCTTATAAAAATGCCAGATTGCGAACATGGCAGCAATAAGTGCCGGGCTGAATGCGATTAGAACATCCCAAATCGCTGGTGTGGGGGTCAGATTTTGCTCATTCCACTGCAACAACATTGGATCAGAACCGATGACGACATACTGATAAATCAAGAAAAGTCCACCCGGCACCAAAAATACCAGGGACCACCAGCGAATAAGCCTGTCCTTATAAATATATTCCCACGCTTGCAAGCCGAGCGTCACCACTGAAGCCAGCACCACGCCGAAGGGCATGACGACCGCCAACAGCAAGCCTTTCACGAACATGCCAATTAACTTTCCTGAAAGCCGGGGACTCTCCAAATAGGTGAAATAATCCAACACAAGTGCCAGTCCCAGAGGAAAGTGCGGATTCGAGTACATACTCAGAAACGGGAAAGCTTCGGCAACCCAAAAATCGCTGGTGAAACCGCCAAAAAACGCTGCCAGCCACCCCAATCCTGCTCCAAATAAACAAAGCGCAAAACCTATGATCTGAGTCTTGGCGCTTGAATTGGGAAGATAAACCTTGATGAACCGTGCCAGTACCAGGCACAAGACAATCGAGCCGGCGACCCTGGCAAGGTGAAAAGTAAAAATTAAGCTCAACCCGAGCCAACGAGCGACATGCCCCAGGAAAATATAAAACAGGAATAAAAAGCCCCCCTGATTCGCTTCTGCTGAAAACGGCAGGGTGAATTGCCACTCCCCTGCCCAGCCCTGGTACATTTTTGCCAGGTACGAATTACCATCAATCGGGTTTAGCAGGAAACCATTAAATACATACGATTCGCCCGCTTTTCCCCAAGCAATGAGATAAGGCAGGGTAATCAGTAAGACGTTCAGTGCAGTAAGGATAATTTGGCTGCGTTTTGGCATGGAGAGTATTGAATTGAAGTATACTTGAGATGAAAAATAGGCGCAACGACCGCACCTTACAGATTAGTAGACAAGTAATTACCATAATATCATCTATAATTTTGATTATGAGTCAAAGCTTCCATCTTTTCCAATTGCAGAAAATCGACACTCAGCTTGACCAGGGTGCTGCTCGCGTTAATGAGATCAGTGCCAAAATCGAGACGGATCGACGCGTGCAGGATCAGCAGCAGGTAGTTGATAACGCATCCAAAGTATTGGCAAGCGCTCAAGCGCAATTGAAGAAGATCGAGCAGGATGCTGACACGCGCAGGATAAAACTCGAGCAGTGTGAAGCATCTCTGTACGGGGGAAAAGTTAAAATCCCGAAAGAGCTTCAGGATCTGCAAAACGAAGCTGCGGCTATCAAACGTTCAATTTCAACACTGGAGGATCAACAGCTTGAAGCGATGATCAGCGTCGAGGATGCACAAGCTCAATTAAATGTTGCGCAAAAACACCTCGCCATTCTTCAAGCAGAAGTGACCCATGAAAACGCTGTATTAGCCGGCGAAAGCAGCGCCTTAAAGGCGCTGATGGATCGGCTCAAGGTCGAACATCAGGCAGTCCTGGGTCAGATCGACCAAAATTTTTATGATGAATATGAACGTTTGAGGAAGAATAAAAGGGGGATCGCTGTTGCTTCGCTGACCGATAACGCCTGTTCAGCCTGCGGGACAGTGTTAACTCCAGCGGACCGCCAGGCAGCCCGTTCTCCTACCATCCTGTTTCATTGCCCTTCCTGTGGTCGCTTCATTTACGCTGGATAAACCATGAGAATATTCGCAAATTTTGACCGCTTATCATTTTGGCTGGGGTTTATCGCAGCCTGCCTTGTCTTGTTTTTAGCCTTTCGTCTGCGCAAGAATTGGGTCCCATTCAAAGAGTTTATAATCCAAAAGTTTAAAACAATCAAAATTAAACAAACCACCAGCACTGACGGAACACTCAGGCAGGATGTGCTACGGCGCGCTCAAAACATGCACATGGCGCGCACCTTGTTTGCCTTGGACGAAGTTCTCATTGTTCCAAAATTATTGGCTCAAGCCAAACTTTTCGACCCGACTAAACCGGATTTGATCGCAAGCGCACAACCTGTCGTCCTGCCAAACCTGCCTTTGGTTCCGCAATTTTCCGCTCAGTACAGTGGTGAGACACTCGCATTACCTCGACTTCTGCGCATGGGTGTGAATTTTGCGATTACAGGGCACCCAGGCATGGGTAAATCAACCGCCCTTGCGTATCTGGCAACTCTCTTTGCGAAAAAAGATGTGTCTCTGGGACCTTTGGGACAATATTTTCCAATTTATATCCATTTCAACGACCTCTCTTTGCATTCTTCACGCGAACAAGACCCCGTCAAAGCATTAATCAAGGCAATTTCCTGGAATGTATCCGCTGCTCAGCGACCACAAATGCCGGGGTTTGTTCAGAAGCAGGTCGAGGAAAACAAAGCGATTCTGCTTTTGGATGGGCTTGATGAAGTCCCGGATGCGCAGTATGAACAGGCCCTTGGCTATCTGGCTTTGTTACTGAAATCACGACCCAAGCTCAGAGTTGTGACAACCGCCTCATTTGACCGCGCCTACGGATTAATCGAATTGGGAATCGAGCCCATGCCAATCGCTGGTTGGACGCGAGCGGATATTTCACACTTCATCGCTCGCTGGAGCACGCTGTGGAATAAGTTCTTATCCTCTAATTCTAAATCGTCAGGACATGACGATGAGATCGATGAACTCGTGACAGTTGGATGGCAGTCAAATTCCACGGATTTTTACACTCCTATCGAATGGACAGCGCGATTATGGGGAGCATATTCCGGTGATCTGGTAGGCAGCCGGGGAGTCGACGCTATCGAGTCATATTGTGCGCGGCTGCAAACCTACGGGGTTGATCTGGAGCGATTGAATGCTCTGGCTGACCGCCTTTTGACAACAAAACAAAGCCACATCTCATATATCGATGCCGAAAAATTGTTTTCAGAAATCATTATTCCTGCGGCCACACCCGCATCCGATATTTCATTCGAACCAGGAAATTTAACCCAAAACGAAGTTACTTTCCAGGCTCCGAATGAACGCGATAAACCCAGCGGGCGGGGGTCGGTCGGAGAACGGACCATCGATATTCTGGTCGATTATGGCTTGTTGCGGGAAGACATCGATGAACAACTGTATTTTTCCAGTCCGGTAATTTGGGGTTACCTTGCAGCGTTGGCTGATAAATCTTCTGAATTCGAACCCTCACTTGTCCTATTTGACACCTGGAGTGTGATATCGGAAACGCTGCATTACAGGCTGGTATCCAGCAGGTGTGATTGGCTCAAAGATTACCTGTCTGGCGATAAAGGACCATTTTATTTCCGTACAATCCAAGCCGGATTGTGGATGCGTGACCTCCCTGCTAAAGATCAAAATCGAGCGCAGGTATTGCGTTATCTTCTGCAGTATGCCAAAGCCGATGAGACACCCTACCAGACTAAGCTTGCACTTTTAGCTGCTGCTTCATTGTCGAATGACACGGCTGTAGTACAGCTAATACGACAATTGGCCGAATCGCCAGATTCTTCTATCCGCCAAATCGCGATCTTATGCGCCGGGATGCTGCGAGATACAAAATCATTCAATTCCATCATCGGCGCATTGAATGACTCCGACCTTCATATGCGTTGGGCAGCCTGTTTTGCACTCGTTGCCTTGGAAACGGCTGACGCAAAAAAAGCCGCCAAAACCGTTTTAGAAAAATCTGATGAACCGTTACGCCTGGCAACCGCAGAAGCTATGGCAGCACGCCCCCCGTGGGGTCACGACATTCTTAAGTTATCCGAAACTTCGTCCGATCTACTAACCCGCCAGGCCATGATCTTTGGGTTACTCCATGTCCACTCTTCCTGGGCAGTTGACACCCTGGAAAGAGTCGCTGGTGATGATAGCCAATGGGCTGTAAGGAGTTTTGCCTCCCAGGCATTGGAATATCTGCAAAAAAACAGGCGCAGCAACAATCAGCAATTCACCTTGCCTTCCGATTCTCCCTGGTTGATTGCTTATTCCGCCCGCCAGGGGCATGGGGTTCCTAAAGGCGAGAACCTGATCCCGGTTCTGATTCAGGTCATTAATTCTGGAACAGAAGAGGAAAAAATAGCGGCTGTTCAGCTTTTGGGCCGGTTTTCAGATAAGGCTTCAATCGACGCAGTAAAGTCCTGCCTCAATTCTCAAGAAGCGGACCTTCGCCGCGCTGCTTTTGATTCGCTTTGGGTTATGACAATTACCCGTAAATCAGCTATGATTGCATAACGTCTGAGCTTGAAAACAGTTTACCTCTGTTATTTTTTTATTTTCTGCTCAATATAATCTGCTGAAACACCAATAATCATTACCAATCGGTCGTTGGAATGACCGCTGCCAAGGATCTCAACCTGGCTTGGATTAACCTCCAATTGCACTGCCAGATATTTTTGCAGTTGGAGGTCAATTTGTTCATTTTCCCCACGCACAATATCAATAAAAACGGTGCCCTCACCGTCGATTTTACGTATCCGGGTAGATTTCGCGTTCACCTTCAAACGAACTGCGATAGCAGCACCTGATT
>JAJZTR010000081.1 GCA_021848775.1 Chloroflexota bacterium
GGCGGTCTGCGACCGCTGACCAGTTCATCACCCGGCACCGATTGGAACGATCTGGACTTCTTACGCGGCCTGTATGCGGCTGGAGCAAAAGACTGGATGCCAGTGCTCAGCATTCAATTTTCACAACTCACTGGCAGCCCGCTGCAAACCAGCAGCGGTTCAGGCACAATATTGCGTCATTACGAAGCAATTCGTCAGGTTATGCTCGATTTTGACCATGCAAATAGTCTCCTTTGGGTGACACGAATAAACGCACCTGATGGTACAATTATTCCAGACGATAAGCAGTATTCAAATCGTCAGCACCAAACCGAATGGTTGCAGCAAGCATTGATTCAGGTGCGGTCCCAATTGTATATGGGTGTTGTCATTGCCCATAATTTAAACCCCGCAGAATCCAATCATTCAATCTACGGTCGAGATGCGCTTGTTCTGGATGCTGGTTCAATCCATCCTTTTTATTCGGTCTTCAAAGCGATCATTCATCAAACCAATCCCGAATCGGGCACAGCCCGTCCAGGAATGCCTAAAAGCACCAACCTCCTAAAGTGTAAATACAAAACCTGACATGCGGAAATTCGTCATCTTCCTGACCATCCTTGTTTTTCTAGCTTGCCTGGGATTTGGGCTTTACACCTCCTACAAGCCGGAACTAACAAAGAAGCAGGCAGAAGGTGACAATTCAGCCCAGATGGTGACACCCGTTTCACAATTTCAAAACAATTACCTGGTTATTCATGTGGATGATCTGACCGCCGACGCCCCCCAACTGATCAGTGTTTGGGGGTTGATCGCTTATTTCCCCGAACCTAAATTAATATTCCAGGCGTTGTACCCGCTGGCGACTGCCACCAATGCGGACATACAGTCACGCTATGCCCTCTCCAGCCAAAAGGTTCCCGACCCGGTATTTTTGAGAACCCTGGAGCAGGTAAATCAGATTACCTGGGACAATTATATTTTGCTGGATAACCTGGCTTTCGACCAGTTGGGACTGTTTGTCTATGGCGGCGGATTAAACATCGAATCAGTCACCAATCCGCTCCCGGCTGAACAATCCTATATGCAGACCCTGTGTGATACTTTTTCAATCCAGGGAAGAAATTTTCTGGAAGGATTCCAATGGAAAGAAATCATCCCCGACCATTTCCGCTCCAATGTCAGCATGGATTTCGGATTGGTGAACATCGATAGGCTTCTCTCACCAGGCCTGCAGGTGAGATGCGAGATTTTTGGTTATTGATCAAATCTCTTTTCTTATTACCTTAGTACGGATTAATGGGTGGTCATCCAAAGGTCAGATGGATCTAGAACATGGTCGCAGATGGATATATTGCCTATGGTATAATCGCTCCATTAATTGATATTGACCAGCCCTTGCGCTAAGAATGGAGTACCCATGGAAGAAAATACAAACCCAACTATTGTCGCTGATGATGTTGTCGTGTCAATGGATTACACGCTGACAGTCAATGGCGAAGTCCTTGACTCATCGGAAGAAACAGATCCGCTTGAATTTCTCCAAGGGCATCAAAACATCGTCCCGGGCCTGGAACGCGAACTCTATGGCATGAAAATTGGTGAAAGTAAAAAGGTTACTGTTGCCCCGGAAGACGCTTACGGCACCATTGACAAAGATGCATTTTTGGAGATCTCTCGGGATGAATTCCCTGAAGATATCCCGCTTGAAGTCGGCGTGGAATTGGACCTGCGCGATGATGAAGGCGAAGTTATGTCCGCCACCATCTCTGATGTCCAGGGAGATATGGTTCAGCTGGATCTGAATCATCCCCTGGCCGGCGAAACCCTGCAATTCGACATTAAGATCACCGGATTGCGCATCCCCACCGAAGAAGAATTGGAACATGGGCACGTCCATGGTCATGACCATGAAGATTACGATGAAGACTTCGACGATGAGTTTATCGATTTAGTAGATTCAGAAGAAGAACAAAACTAATTACTTCCGTGATAAAAAAGCCTAGATCCTGGTTTTCGCCAGGATCTATTTTTTTTCGCTTATCAATTGCCTGAACAATTAATTATTCGAATGGAAGCATCCCATAACGCCGCATGGCTGTGTGCAGAATGGCAAGCACCAGATCGGTATGGCTTAACCCGTCTGCCGCTGCCTCCATCACGATATCTGAAATTCCCGGTGAAAGACCAGGCAGCGGGTTGATTTCCAGAATATATGGTTTGTTGTTGTCGTGCGCATCCAACCTGAAATCAACGCGTGAAACATCCAGCGAACCGGTGACACGGAAAACTGCAGCAGCCAGCCAATTCAATTCATCCACCATTTCATCATCCAGCGGTGCCGGGCACAAATAGGTGAGATCGGTAGCTAGTTCGACCTTTAACCTGTTGGAATAAACGGTGTCTGTTTCCTCGTAAGGATGTAGATCGACTTCGAGCGCAGGAAAGAAATGCAGCCCGGATTGAATGCGGGAGGCTTCAAGATTAAAGGGAAGCCTGCGGCCCACCGGTCCGATGAGGTTGCCAACCATGCCTACCGTAACTTCCCGGCCCTCGATATAGCTTTCAACCAGAACGGTTTGGTGATACTTTTTAATCAGAAAATCGACCTGTTCTCTTAATTCTTCTTCATTATGGACAATCGACTTTTTACTCACTCCCATGCCAGTCCCCTCCCGGCTGGGCTTAACAAACAAGGGGAACTTCATTCCTTCGCTCAACGGCTCATCGGCTCGTTCAAAGGACTGGAAATCAGGCGTGGGTAAATCATGATAGGTCAAAACCCGCTTGGTCATTGGTTTATCCAACGCCAACGCCAGGGTGAGCACCTTTGAACCCGTGTATGGAATTTGCATCATTTCCAATAACGATGGCACCTGGGCTTCCCGCGCATCTCCAAAGTGGCTTTCACAAATGTTGAAACAGATATCAGGGCGAAATTTGGGCAGTACATCAACCAGGGATAAATCCCCCTCAAAGAATTCAGATTCATACCCCCCAGACCTGATCGCCTCAACCAGCGCGTTTACTGTGGACTCCGAATCTAGATCATCCCACTGATCTTTTGGCATCCCCTCCCAGTGTGGGGCGTTCTGCTTAAGATTGGCTAACACGGCAACACGTTTTTTCACTGACATCCAGCCACCTCATATCAAAATGAATGTTGCGGATTGGATCTTTAATTTATCCAAATTGCATTACAGCATAGTATACTAAACCAGCCAGGAAAGGGGGATAATTGCCCTTCCAATTTTATTTTTCCCGGGCGTTTTCTATCACCGGCAACAGGACACCCATTGACTTTACTTCCATTCCCTGAACCTTTGGTACGCAAAGTTTTTATCTGTAACAACGGTAAATGTGCTGATTCACAACAGTCGCTTGAGATCTATGAAACCTTACAGGGGATGATCCATGAACAGGGGCTTGATCGTTATGATTCCCCTAACCGCATCAAATGCCTGCTCTCCGGCTGTTTTGACATTTGTAAAAATGGACCACTTATGGTAGTCCATCCCGGTGCGGTGTATTATCAAGATGTCGACCAGTCAAAACTTCGAACAATCTTCGAACAGCATCTTTTGCGTGGCGAGATAGTCGAAGAGTACGTTTATCAACGTGAAAACAAAATTTCTTTGCCTGATTAATCGTGGAAGCGGAAAATCAAACACGGATTAACCTGGCGGGAAATTCTATAGCGTTGAACCTTTGATTTCTTTTATAATGGCTAGCAGCTTTTCTTCATCAAAGTTCACAAGGATCTTGCCATCGATATCGAAGGTTGGCGTGGTTTCATACCCATTCGCCCACTGGCGCACCTGAGCAGCCGCAGCTCGATTACGGGAAATATCCACTTCTTTATATTCAAGGTGGTGGGTTTCGAAGAATACGCGAGCTTTTCTGCAACCTGGGCACCAGGTGTTGCAATACATCACGATTCCACCATGGGGTAATTCATTTTCCAGGGACTCAGGTTCTATCGGATGTTTTTTTGCATTTTCAGGATCGATCTGACGCAAAATGGCAAAAATCTCTTCATTCCTCGGCTGTTCATCGATATTGTGAATATCGATATAACGGATGAATCCCTCCCGGTCGATAATAAATATCGCCCGCTCGGAATACCCTTCATCACGCAACACACCATACTGACGAGCAACCATGCCATGCGGCCAAAAGTCGCTTATCAATGGGTAAGTAATTCCACCCAGGCTTTCCGCCCAGGCCTCAAGACATGGCACGTGATCAATGCTGATACCCAGAACCTGGGCATTCAATCCCTCGAACCGGTCTAAATCGACCTGGTACGACGGGATTTGGCCTGATCATATGGGTGTCCACGCCTGAGGATAGAAAACCAATACTACGTTTTTGCCACGATATTGACTGAGGGTCATGGTTCTATCATACGTGGCTGTTAGTGTGAAATCAGGAGCGATTTGCCCAACTGCGAGCTTCATATAGTTCCTATTGAACGCTATTATTTTCCCCGGAAATAATCAAAAGGTTCCAGGGTGTGCACAGAATGGTCAGTGTAAAGTCAACCAGACAAAAAAAACTAACTGATTATACACAAAATTGATTGCTTGTGTTCGCACCCAAAGAACACAAATGCTGCAAGCTGTTACCCCAAACAGCAATAATAAGGTTTAGATCGGGTGGTTAATGATAAACTATTACTAAATTGCTCGACATGTCCATGCCCTTCGCATTGAAAGAGCATGTGAATTTTCAAAACTCGGAGGATGACATGCGCCCAAATGCAGAAATCGAATTCTTCCAGACAGCGGTCCAGGCACCAGTCCAGCAAGTCTATCGGAGTTTCACACGCGGTGTCGGGCTGCAAGAATGGTTGTGCAATGGCGCACGTACCGTACCCCAAATTGGCGGCATGATCGCCTTGTGGTGGAACAAAGGCTATTACATGGTGGGTGAATTTACCCGCTTGGAACCCAACGCGTTTGTATCTTTTACCTGGCACGGACGCGGAGAACCGCAGCCCTCTACTGTTCAGATTCAGTTGATAGAAGAAAACGGCACCACCCGGGTGGAAGTAACCCACCAGGGACTTGGCAGCGAAGAAATATGGGTCGAACCGCGAAAAGAAATCCGCCTGGGGTGGGAGCAAGGATTAAAAAATCTGGTCTCGGTATTGGAAACCGGAAAAGATTTACGGGTCGTCAACCGGCCTGGTATGGGCATCTATCCGGCGGAATTGTCGCTTGAGAAGATCGCCGAACATGGTTTCCCGGTAAACAAAGGCATCTTTCTCCAGCAGGTTATCGATGGCCTTGGAGCTGAAAAAGCGGGATTATTAAAAGACGATCTGGTTATAGAGATCGGCGGGACTGCGGTACCTAGCATTGAATCGCTGCTGCATTTCCTTGGCCGGCAAACAATGGGAGACCAGGTAAAGGTTATCTACTACCGTGGCGCGGAAAAAAAGACGGCTACTCTGGAATTGAAAAAGCTTCCCATTCCGGAGGTTCCCGATACTCACCAGGAATTTATGAGCAAGCTCGAAGAAATTTTCCAGAACAGTTTACAATTTTTGAAGGAAGCCGTTGAATCAGTGTCGGATGAAGCAGCCTCATGGAAGCCCGCCCCAGAGGAATGGTCAATCAAGGAAACGCTAGCGCATATTATTCACACTGAAAGAGACAATCAATTCTGGTTGCATGCCAAAATATTAGATGAAGATTTCAATTGGCTGGATAACACGAAAGAACGCGTGGTAGCCACGGTAGAGGCATACCCGCGTGTCGAGGAACTTTTGTACGAAATCAACCGTGCTCAGAAAGAAACCCTGGCCTTTGTAAAGAACATGCCAGATTCATTGATTTCGCGAAAAACCACCTTCTGGCACCTCGCCCAGGGTATATTAACGGCAGATTCCCACACCCGGGAACATATCGATCAAATCCAGCAGAACCTGCGAGCATACGCGTCTTTGCAAAAACCATGAGCCTGGGTTCTTCTTTGACTCATTAAAGGGTGTCCTCAAAACGTCAGTATCATCCTGGCGCTAGTACAATCAATTCGATAAGCTTGACTTAACCGGCTTGGTTCCTGACATGCACGTTGTTTTTTTGCCTTCTTGCCTGGCGGCGGTTCGAACACAGCGATACACGGATTGGCGGTGAAGGTGGCTGGGAAGGAATCCTACTGATTAATTTGGTTAAAAAAGGGAAAACTGCTGCACCTGGGCGTCGAGCGTATAAACATTAATAACTCTTAATGATTTTGCGTATAACGATAGGTTGAAATTAAGATACCTTAAAATATTATCCTATAATTGTCTAGACAATATTATTATCACTTGACTCGCACTCTGGGAATTTCTATAATAAAATTGCAGGGAGCTCAAAGAAATTGCAAGCTCTCTCCGGTAAAGCAGGTTTGTTTTGGTAACACTTTTTAAAAAGGTGGAAGACCCTTAATAACCGGTGTACCGAAAACGACTGATTACAGTCAACCTGGAAGGTTCATTCGCTTCCTGGCGGGATAAGGAAATCCCCTTCCTTTGAAAAAGAGGGAAGTAACAACCAGAGGAGGAAAACCGAGGAAAACGGAGAGGTAGTGGGAAGGTTACTAGGAGCCCCTGCGTACCATCATCCCCGGAATATACATTCCGGGGATGTTTTTTAATGACGTTCATCACACTCGCGGAGATGATTGGGGTTGCTGAAGGCATCCGCTGTTAACAATCCAATAAATGGCAGGTTGCGGTAGCGCTCCTGATGATCCAGGCCGTAGCCGACCACAAAGCGGTTAGGCAGATCGAAACCTTTGTATTTAAGCGGAATTTCGATCAATCGCCGTTCTGGTTTATTGAATAAAACGCATACTTCCAGACTCTCAGGTTCTCGTTCTCGCAAACTACGCAACAGATAATTGAGGGTCAACCCGGTGTCTATCACATCCTCGACAAAGATTACATGCCGGTGGTTTATGGGCAATTCGAGATCCTTGACCAACCGGACAACGCCTTTGTTGCGCGCCTCGCTGGAATAACTGGATACGGCCAAAAAATCCACTTCAGTTGGAATCCTGATCACTCGCAGCAAATCAGCCATGAAAAATAACACCCCCTTCAAAACGCCTACCAAAACCGGACATTTCGAACGGTAGTCCTCAGAAATTTGGGCGCCGATTTCCCTAACCCTATCCTGAATCTGCTCTTCGGTGATAATTATTTCTTGAATATCCCCGGCAAATTCATCGTACCCGGCCAATTGGTTTGATTTCATGACGCCTTCTTTTGAGACTCGGTTCCTTGAATTTGTCCCGCCTCGTCATAAAGACCATACTTTACCATCATGTCGCGCATATCCCGCCGCTTCATAAGTTTGATTTTTATGTCAGGGTAAAGCTCATTCATGAGCCTCATTTTTTTATTTTTCCTGGTGGAGAGCTGCGGTCGCAGCGTAGTCAGCTCGATATAGAGACTTTGATCAGGAAGAAAGAAATCTGGGGTGAAAGCCAGGGTCACATTTCCCTCTGAATCCCATTCAAGATCAAAAGTTCGCGGCTCGTACTCCCATTGAATACCATAGTAATCCATTATTTGGGCAAACATCTCCTCCGCGGGATGCGCGAAGGATGCATTAGAGATTTTCTTCTGCGTCAATGCATTTCTTCCTGGTCAGATTGAGATGTTTCAATGGCTGATTCCTGAACCCTTGCCGTCAGGCAAATAGATTCTGCTGCTGTTGCCACGGATATTCGCCCGGTATTAAGGACCAAATCATACAGGTCGGGGTCCTCCCAATTCACCTGGTAAAAACGACGTAAATAGTTTTTCCTGGCGCGGTCGCTGGCCTGGACCTGGGCTTGCGCGGATTCGACCGAAATCCCCCGGGAAACCGCAACCCGCTCTATTCGATCCTGATATGGCGCGACAACCCTCACGTGCAGAACACGCGGATCATCAGCCAACAGCACCTGCCCGGCCCGTCCAATAATAACGATCTTCCCCGCATCCGCCAATTCCTTTATCACTTGTCCCACAACCCGAATATAATCCGCAAATTGGCGGGGAGAAGGCGCGATACCCAGCAGGTTAAATTCATCGAACATCGCCAGTGCCACCTCTGGCGCACCAGCCCGGATAGCAGCCTGGTTAATCAAATCACGCCATACCAATTGGTAGTTTAACCGCTGTGCGACTTCTTTCCCGACCTGGAAGCCCAGGCTGCCCAGTTGGCGAGAGATGGTTATCACATCCATGGGGATAAACCTTTTGGGTGGGAGAGCACCTGTTGATCAAATTTTATTATAGCATGCAGACTGCCGTATTTTTTTCACCCGACAGGGGAGCAATTTTAGGAAAAATTGCAGCAGCATGGTATGATTCCAAAGAAAGCGCTTTTCCTGAAACGAGGATACAGCTTTCGCCATCCTTCCCCCATTGAGGTGAGTAGATTGAACCAGCGCTTGAAATATCCGTATGAATTCATTGGCGAAATCTTGATTACTCAGGATCAGATCGAAGAACGTGTATCCGAAATTGGTGCACAAATCACCAATGATTATCAAAATTCTGAAAAATTAATGCTTCTCGGCTTATTGCGCGGCAGTGTCATGCTCATGACCGACCTCATGCGCAGTATTCGCCGGCCAATGACGATGGACTTTATGCTGGTCTCTTCTTACGCCGGGTCGGAGTCAACCGGCTTTGTGCGCATTGACTCTGACCACAAATCCTCCATCGCAGGGTGGGATGTGATCATTGTGGATGACATCGTCGATACCGGGGTAACCTTACACACGATAAAAAAATTGTTGCAAGATCGCAATCCACGCAGTCTCAAAATATGCTCATTGTTAGATAAGACTGCCCGTCATAAGGTGGATTTATCCATTGATTATTGCGGATTCGAAATTCCAGATTACTTCGTTGTCGGATACGGGCTTGATATCGATGAAAAAGGCCGCAACCTGCCTTACATCGCCTCCGTTGATCTGGAGAAATATCACCAATTGTACGGATAGATTTGACCAGGAAGAATGAAATGACAAAAAGGATCGGCATTCTGACAACCGGTGGAGACAGTCCGGGAATTAATGCAGCCATCCGTGCCATAGGCAAAGCGTTGGATAACGAGCCTCGGGTTCAGTTGGTTGGTTTTCAGGATGGTTTTAGCGGAATGCTGCAGGAATCGGTGGTCGAAATGGAGAGTCGCATGTTCTCCGGAATATTGACTACTGGCGGAACGATTCTTGGCACCAATCGAGATCAACCGAATAAAATGCTGATCGATGGCAAAGAAGTCGATAGAACCATTGATATTGTGGCGGCTTATCACAAATATGGCCTGGACGGGCTAATCTGCCTGGGCGGCAGCGATGCTCAGGACAGTGCTGCGCATCTGATGCATCAGGGCTTGAACCTGATCAGCCTGCCAATTACCATCGACAACGATATCCCATACACAGATACGACCGTGGGCTTCAATACTGCATTGGAAATTGCCTCCGAGGCGATTGACCGCCTGCACTCCACTGCCATCAGCCGTCATCGAATTATCATCGTCGAAGTTATGGGACGTGAAAGCGGCTGGCTTACCCTGGGAGCGGGAATTGCCGGCGGTGCGGATGTGATAATCATCCCGGAAATTCCGTATCACATCGAGAAAATATCCGCGACGATTTTGGACCGGGTTAGTCACAAGAAACGGTTTAGTTTGATCGCCATTTCAGATGGCGCCATTTCCAGTGAAAATGTGAAATTCTTCGAGGCGGCTCACAAAGCCAGCCTTCGCAATCGCACCGACGAAGAAGAAGCCGAGGTTTCCGCCAGGCTGGACAAAATTGCCAAACGCGCAGCTGGAGATACGCTTCACCTGGCTAACCGGCTGGAAAATTTTACCGGGCTGGAAACCCGCGTCACCATCCTGGGTTATTTGCAGCGCGGAGGCGCTCCATCTGCCGCCGACCGGGTGCTTGGGACCCAGCTTGGGACTGCCTGTGCAATTTTAGTACAGCAAGGCATCTTTGGTGTGATGGTAGGGGCTCATAGCGGCGGCGTCGAGCCGGTGCCGTTGGACAAAGTAGCCGGATTGGTGAAAACGGTGCCGGCTGACCATGACTGGATCCGTGGGGCGCGCCTCGTCGGAACAAGCCTGGGTGATTAGGATATTTCATTGTTCTTACCAACCACCCCCGAAGAATGTGCAGGTCTGGGCTGGCAAAACCTGGATGTAATCCTTGTCAGCGGTGACAGTTATGTCGACAGCCCGTTCAGCGGAATTGCAGTCATAGGCAAAATTCTGCTGCATGCAGGATACAAGGTTGGGGTTATCGCCCAGCCGGACGTTCATTCAGCTGCAGATATTACCCGGCTGGGCGAACCGGGTTTGTTTTGGGGGGTCAGTGCCGGGGTGGTCGATTCTATGGTGGCCAATTACACTGCCACCCGCAAAAAACGCCGCAGCGATGATAACACGCCTGGGGGTATCAATAACCGTCGTCCAGACCGGGCAACCATTGTTTATACCAACCTGATTCGGCGTTACTTCAAAAACACGCGTCCAATTGTGCTGGGGGGTATCGAAGCCAGCTTGCGGCGGGTGGCACACTACGATTTTTGGTCCGACCGCGTGCGCGGTTCGATTCTGCTGGATGCCAAAGCCGATTTGCTTTTCTACGGCATGTCCGAACGCGGTGTCGTCGAACTGGCCGATTGCTTGCGGGATGGACACGACTACCATGATATTCGCGGTCTTTGTTACCTGGACCGTATTCCGCGCAGCGATTATATCGAGCTTCCTGATTATGAAACTGTCGCTTCGGATAAACCTGCTTTTATAGAAATGTTCCATACTTTCTACCGCAACAATGATCCCATCACAGCCAAAGGGTTGGTACAACGGCATGGGGATCGGTATTTGATCCAAAACCCCCCTGCCCTCACCCCCTCCCAGCCCGAATTGGACGTGGTGTACAGCCTCGAATTCGAACGGGAGCAGCACCCCTTCTACGAACGACTGGGCAAAGTAAAATCATTGGAAACCATCCGGTTCTCCATCCAAACCCACCGCGGATGCTACGGAGAGTGTAATTTTTGCGCAATCGCTGTGCACGAAGGACGCACGGTATCCTGGCGTAGCCAGGAATCGATCATCAAGGAAGCTGAACGGTTGACTTCACTGCCGAATTTTAAAGGAATCATTCAGGATGTTGGCGGGCCAACCGCCAATATGTATGGTTTCGAGTGCGCCAAAAAGCTGAAGAGCGGCAGCTGCCCCAAAAAACGTTGCTTGTACCCGGAAATATGCAATCAGTTGAAGGTGGATCATTCGCAGCAAATTGACCTGCTGAATAAACTGCGCCAGGTAAAAGGTGTGCGAAAAGTATTTGTCGCGTCAGGCATCCGCTATGATATGGTCCTGGCTGATCGGTCACATGGATTAAAATATTTGAAGGCTGTCGTCCGGCATCATGTCTCCGGACAGATGAAGGTAGCCCCGGAGCATACCGAAAACAACGTGCTGCGCCTCATGGGCAAACCGAGCAAAGAAAGCACCCTGCGCTTCAAGGATATTTTCGAACACCTAACCGCCGAAGCCGGGCTGCCTCAATTCCTGACATATTACCTGATCGCCGCCCACCCCGGCTGCTCCGAAGATGATATGCGCCGGCTGCGGACCTTCACCAGCCAGAAATTAAATATCCACCCGGAACAGGTCCAGGTTTTCACCCCCACCCCTTCCACCTATTCGAGCTTGATGTATTACACCGGGATAGACCCCTTCACTGGTGAAAAATTATTTGTCGAAAAAGAATCCGGCCGAAAAGAACGCCAAAAACGGATCGTCGTCGAGAAGCAAGTCCTTCCGCCAAAGCAGTCCCATGGCCGCTGAGACCCCCCTGGAACTGTTTGCAGCCTGTTTACCGGGTGTAGAGCCTTACCTGGCAAAGGAACTGTGTGAATTGAGCCTGGTGCCCAAGCCCCTTTTCCAAACCGGTGAAGGCGGGGTATCTTTGACTGGATCGATGGAGACAATTTATCGGGCAAACCTTTGGCTGCGTACAGCCAACCGGATCTTGCTGCGCCTGGGAAAATTTCACGCCCTCAAGTTTGTCGAACTACGTCGGAAGGCTGGGAATCTTCCCTGGGAGCGCTATTTATCCCCCGGTC
>JAJZTR010000082.1 GCA_021848775.1 Chloroflexota bacterium
ATCTAAGGATGACCAGGTGGAGCGGATCAAGGTTGACCAAGCGGCTTACCCTTCTGCAAAAAATCATGTACGGCTTTGGCGATACAGGCTTTAGCCTGACCGCAACCATTATCGGTGCCTACTTCGCCATATTCCTCACCGATGTGGTTCACATTCCACCGGCAACCGCGGCGCTGGCGATCTTTGTTGGGCGCACCTGGGATTATTTCAACGATCCATTCATCGGACATCTGACAGATCGCACCCGCACGCGCAGGGCAAGGGCTAATGGCTATACCCGGGTGGACTTATCGCTGACTTCGGCCGATAACCCGCGGACCCCCGTGCTGGCAGAGCGTTTTTGTGGAGAAATCTACAAGCGCTACCGGGTGTATCGCAAACCGCTCTGAAAATCGACCTCAAATGTCGGCTGTGGATTCCAGCTGAACCGGTCGAACCAGATTGTTGATCCAACGCCTGGATTTCACACGGTTCAGCCCGATTAAAAATTTCACCAGTTCCTCGGCATTGACGATCAAATATACCCAGTGGATCGGCAGGTGTAATACCAAACCGCTTATCAGCGAGAGCGGCACCCCGATCATCCACAGAGATATCAGATCGAGCCCCATACCGAACCGCGTATCCCCGCCAGAACGCAGGATACCGACGATAATGAGCAGGTTGGACACGCGCAGCCATAGAACCCCGGCTGAGACCATGAGAACGTTGGCTGTGTAACGGAGTGAAGTTTCCGAAATATTATAGATCTGGGTTATGCGGTCAATATTAAGGAAAATGGCCAGCCCTATAAGCAGGGCGCCGATCACCCCCAAGGTCAGCGACCGGCGGCCGTAATCGTAAGCGGTTTCTTCCTTTCCAGCGCCAATTTGATTGCCGATCATGATGCCGGTTGCATCGGAGATTGCCAGGAAGCTCACGAAGGCCAGGTTTTCAATGGAGAAAACAATGTTGACAGCCGCAATCGCTTCGGTACTGATTCGGGCGTAGACGATGGTATAGACGGTAACACCCAGGGACCATGCCAGTTCATTGAAGGTGACGGGCAATACAGTCCTGAAGAATTTTCTCAGAAAAGGCCGGTTGTACCCGCGCAAGTCTTTGAAGGTGACAGCAGCCGGGGTTTTGCGCTTGTATGTCAGAGCAAGTAAAATGATGCACTCCAGATAGCGGGCTACAACCGTCCCAATAGCCGCCCCTTCGACTCCCAGTTGAGGGAGCCCTAGATGCCCAAATATCAGCATATAGGAAAGAATGGTTTTAAACAGGATTGCAGAGCTGCTGATCACCATCGGTAACCGGACTTCCTGGGTGGAGCGAAGCACTGCTGAATAGGCGTAAGTGATCGCAGTCACCACATAGCTCATTGAAACAATGCTCAAATACTGGCTGCCAAGCTCGACGACTGCCGGATCCTTTGAAAAAACAGAAAGGAACGCCTCGGGTATAAGGTACCCCATGGCGGTAAAAATGGCGGAAGCGGAAATTGCCATCCCCAGGCAGATGGCCAGCACGCGTTTAATACTCGAGAGGTCGCCTTGCCCCCAATATTGAGCCGTAAAAATTGCAGAACCACTGCTGATTCCAAACATAGCCAGCGTCATGATGAAGAATGCCTGGTTTGACAAACCCACTCCCGCGACCGCCGTATCTCCCAGCTGCCCGATCATCGCCACATCGATGATATTCATCGACGACGAAATGAGGTATTGGAAGATGATTGGAACGGCCAGGCGGAGTAAAGTTCGGTAATATATCCGGTCGGTAAAAAGGTAGCGCAGCATAAGGTTCACATTATAAACTCAGGCGGGGTGGATTTGGGCAGTATAAATGAATAGCTAAATCCATTCGAAATCGAGAAGGATGAGTCCTTGATCACGCCTGGCTGCTTCCTGATCATCTTTTTTCAGTAGACTGGCACGTTTATAGAGATCATGGCGAACCGCACAGCGGCGAACCATTGACCGCTCTAATAAGATTAGAATATAACGATCAGCGATTCCCGTTCATTCGCTTCCGGAGCTACCCTCAGACAGGAAAGCGGTTCGAGCTCGCTAAAAAGGAATCAAACCAATTTTGCGGCTGGTTTTTCAGGTGAATTACCCATGGAATCGTCAAAAATATCATCCAGAATCATGGCACCCATTTGTTCGCCGTATTCCACCAGGCGGGGAATAAAATCGACATCATCCATCCCAATCGGCTCAAGCAAATCCACCTGAAACCGCCGAAAGTCCAATTTGTCAAAGAAAGTCTCGACTAAGTGGACCTGTTGGTCTTCAGCTGAATGCATGAACACGCCAAAAATTCTGGACAACCAATCCCAGGGCCAAAACCGAGAGGCTCTATGCGCATCAAAGTAGTAAGGCTCGCGGCCGGTGCCAAAGGATAATAAAGTCGTTTCCTCTGGATCCCACTCGAGGATAATCCGTGCCTCATAGGCTGCCACATAACTTGGATTGGCATAAGATCCAACGCCGCCATCGATGTAGCGTCCTTCGACCACCGGGAAGTAAGTGGGCACGGTGCAGGAGCCCTGCACCGCCCTGATCACCGGCCAGTCAACGTATTCATCCTTCCAAGGTTTCACAAAAAGATTACGGTTTTCAGCCAGGTCGTATAGGGTGATCACAACGTCGGTGGGGGGGTGTGAAATCCAGTAATCACCCATGCGTTTTTCGCCAAACGCTGCTTTGAGGAATGTGTGCAAAGGTTCATCTGGATACTTGTATCGGGTCAAGGGAAAAAGCAATTTGCGCCAGGTGGTCGGGAAGACTTTTGGCCCAAGGGTGATGTAAAGCGAATCCAGCTCATGGGCTGTCATACCGGAACCTATGGCAGCCGCGATAATGGAACCGGTGGATGTGCCGGCAGCCAGGCGCGCGATGGCGTGAACAGGCAATCCAAGTTTATCTTCCAGGATCGAAAGCGCGTGGGTAACAATCAAACCACGGATGCCACCACCGTCGATGGCTATAGCGACGTTTTTGCGAAAAGGCTTCAAGTCTGCCTCCAGGCTGGGTATGTTGATGTCAGCGGTGGGCGCGGAAGAATAGATTCCCTACTGCATTGCCAAATGATTCAATTCCACGAATAATTGCCCCAAAGGGATCCCATCCATCGATTTTCAGGCTTCCCGAGTTGTTTCCCGAGAATTCACTTGCGGCCCATCTTTCAATTTCTGGGCCAAAGAAAATGATTGCGACCAAGAGGAACGCGAAAACCAGGAGCATAAGAAATGGGATATGGGTGCGGTCTGACGAATCGCTCACGGCCAACCTCCAGGGGATATGGGTCCAGAGAGGAATTGTTTATCCGATAAGTTGATTTTTTTATTATAGCCCACTGTGTTAACAAATATCTGTGAATTATTTGATGAAATTGCAAAGAATAGAATTTATTAATTAATACTATCTATTTTATCTAGAGTGGTGTATATTTAATCAGAATTTTACAGATTTGGCTTCGAAAAGGCAATTTCCGAAACAATTGGAAAGCGCAAAGTCGGGATTTCGAGGATCGAAATGGCCTGACTGCCGAAAAGCCACCAGATGGTATGCACATCTGAGGCTTTTTTTATTGGAGAGGACACGAATAATGAGTAACAAAACAAGGTGGGAGATTGGTTTATTCAGAGGTTTCGTTTTAGCTGCCATTATCTTGATGAATTTATTTACAACCCGGCCAACGGTTAATGCAGCAGTCGCACCGTCAAATTTTGCCGATATCCAGACAGTTTATACCCATAAATTTGGCGTTTCATTCCCTGCGGGGTTCACTTTTTTGCCCGGTGCCAACGGTTTCCTCATCTGGGAGGAACAATCTGAAATGGCAAAGGCCAGTCTGATCTTGAATTACAAATCCCATGGTGGAACAGTCGATTTGCCGTACGCCGCCGAAGGAACCATGAACGCGGCTTATGACAGTTACAGCAGCAGCCTGTATTTCTTAAATCAAAATGCCGATCAATTAACCAGGCTTGGTTTGAACCAAAAAGGTTATCCAGGTACCGCTGCTGGTGCTTCTGCCCGGATTTCCACCCGGGATTATGGTGTTTTGCAGCCGGCAGGACTTGCTTTTGACCCACTGACCGGGCGGATGTTCATCCTTGACGCAAAGGGAGGCCGGGTGGTTTCTGTCACTCCTGCAATTGACGCGGGTTTCGATGGCGCATCAGCCTGGCAGGATGGACGAATTGAGCGGATTGCCCTGAAAGGAATTGACAGGAGCGGCTTACGTGGTGTCGCTTACAATTCGGAAAACAGCCGCCTTTATGTCTCCTCCCCCAATGAACAGACCGTGTACGAGTTCACATTGAAGGGCGAGGTGGTCGGTTCGCTGGATTTGAGCAATTTCCAGATGACCAATATTCAGGGTTTGACCTTTGCTCCCAGTGCCGATCAAACGGACGACCCTGAGGTCCAGCATCTGTACGTGCTGGATGGCGGCATCAGTACCCTGGAAGCGACAACCCAAAAAAGCGGTCAGATCCTGGAGCTTACCCTCGACCCAATGGCGCTGCCGCCGGGAACCACCCTGCTGCCTGGAACCCTGGTTCGCACGATCGATACTTCCAGCGCAGCCTGGAATCCTTCCAGTCCTGATCCTTCCGGCATCGATTACTTTCCGCCAACCGGCCGTCTGATCATCGATGACAGCGAAGTAGATGAAATGTCGGTGTATGCCGGCGCAAATGTGTTCCAGGCAACGCTCGCGGGTACGTTGACGACCACCTGCAATACCCTCTCCTTTTCGCGCGAACCAACTGGCATCGCGGTAAACCCGGTGAACAATCACATCTTTATGAGTGATGACGATCGCAAAGAGATCTACGAAATTAATTTAGGACCGGATGGTGCTTACTGCACGGGGGATGACTCCGTGGTTAAGGTCAGCACCGTTACCCTGTTTGGCGGTACCGGCAGTGACCCAGAAGATGTAGCTGTGGGTGGCAATACCGTTTTCATAGCGGGAGGTTCTGACGCGGAAGTATATAAATTCAGCCTTGGCCCCGATGGAGTGCTTGGCGGCGGCGATGACGGGCCGGTTTACCATTTCGATACCCTGGCGTTGGGCTTCAAAGACCTGGAAGGCATCGGTTATCACCAGGAAGCTGGAACACTGTTTATCGTCAGCACCAGCAGCACTGATCAGTACGTGGGAGAGGTCACGGTTGATGGCACTTTACTACGTGCCTATGATGTAAGTTTCATGGGCAGTCAGCAGAACATTCGATCGGATGTGGGCTTTCTGCCAAGTCTGGCGAACCCCGGCGTAAAAAACATCTACATCGCCAGCCGTGGCATCGATAACGACAGCGGCACCGGGACGAACCCCCTTGAAAATGATGGAAAAATCTGGGAAGTCGCAATCACCGCGGTGGTGTCCGCAACCCCCACCAACACCCCTACCAGCACGCCTGTTTACACGCCGACTCCAACCAATACTGTTGATCCGAATGTAACTCCGACCAATACACCTCTGCCGACCAATACGCCTCTACCGACCTACACGCCTACCCCCGTACCAACCCTGGCGCCTTCGAGCAATCCCCTTTATTTGTCGATGACCTCAAATGGGTCAATCGGAGGGCTACCCTATGCTGACGAGGATATCCTCCAGTTCGATGGACAGGTCTGGAGCATATTCTTCGATGGTTCGGATGTTGGTATTGGTAGTTCGGATGTATTTGCTTTTTCCATTCTTGATAGCGATACGATCCTGATAACTTTGCTCGGCTCTGGAACTGCCGGCGGGGTTTCCTATACGCCAAGAGATATTCTCCGGTTTGACGCAACCTTGCTGGGCGACACAACAGCAGGCGTCTTTAGCATGTACTTGAATGGCATTGATGTCGGACTTGATTCCACGGGTGAAAATATCGATTCGGTCGATACGTTACCAGACGGCCGGATACTCATTTCCACGACCGGATCTTCGAAAGGACTTGGTTTCTCATCAGCGGATGAGGATATTTTGGCTTTCACCCCGGTCACTCTTGGTGATGTGAGCAGCGGCAGTTGGTCCCTTTACTTTGATGGATCGGATGTCGAACTGGCAACCAGCAGCGCTGAAGATCTGGATGCGCTCGCCATCGCCGACAATGGAGATATTTATATTTCCACGCTCGGAGATTTCGCGGTTACAGGTGTGACTGGATTTGATGAAGACATTTTTGTCTGCTCCCCTATTTCTCTGGGCAGCACTACCTCCTGTAATTTTGTATCTACCCTGTATTTTGATGGCAGCACCTGGGGTCAGGATGCCCAGGATGTGGACGCAATCGACCTATATTCCCTGCCGGCTGTGCCGGGGTCTACGCCCACACCAACCGCCACTCCAACCCCGCTGCCAACTGACACGCCTACACTTGTTGAATTGCCGACCAACACGCCTACTCCGGATGTATTGCCGACCAACACGCCTACTCCGGATGTATTGCCGACCAACACGCCTACTCCGGATGGATTGCCGACGAATACACCTACACCGGGCATTCTCCCAACCGATACACCGACACCGATTTATACAGCTACCGATACACCTACCCCCACGTCGACGCCACCTCCCACTGCGACGCCTACAGCGACATTGGAACCGCTCATCGCTCCCATCTACCTGTCGTTAGACGGTGGCGGTACTGTTGGTGGGGTGGCAGCGGATGATATCGATATCCTGTATTTCGATGGTGTCAATTGGAATCTGTTCTTCGATGCCTCGGATGTTGGCATTTCTTCATCCGGTCAGGATTTGAACGACTTTGTGATCCTGGATGCAAGTACCATCCTGTTGACGTTCAGAACGGCATTTACACTGGGTACGATAGCTGTGGATCCTTGGGATATTGTGCAGTTCAATGCCACATCGCTGGGCAGCGATACCGCCGGAGAATTCAGCCTTTATTTCGACGGCAATGACGTCGGGCTGGACACCAGCAGTGAAGTGATCGACGCGCTGGATGTGCTGCCAGATGGGCGGATTCTCATTTCTGTTACCTACGCGGCCTCAGTGCCTGGATTGACCGCTCAGGATGAGGATATTCTGGCTTTTTCACCGCTGACCCTGGGCGATGTTACTTCTGGCACCTGGTCGTTGTATTTTGACGGCACCGCGGTCGGCCTGGGTGAGACTACCGGTGAAGATGTCGACGGCCTGGATGTCGTGGCGAATGGTGACATTTACCTGACCACTTTGAGCGACTTTTTAGTCGATGGGGTGACCGGGTTGAACGAGGATGTCTTTGTTTGTACGCCGCTCTCCCTGGGTGATGCCACTGCTTGCAGCTTTGCGCCAAGCCTGTATTTTGACGGCAGCGTCTGGGGGTTAGATACCAATGATGTCGATGGGATACATATCCCGTGATTTAACCTTTCCATCGGAAAGATCAATTTTCGGGATGAGTTGGCATTAATCAACGCATCCCGGTTTTTTTCTCACCAGGATCTGCCACCCCTGCCATATTTGAGATAGTGCGAGCCAGCTTGAGTAAGTGATTGTGTCGTAAGGCGTTGATTTTAGCTTATCTACCATGCTCGCGTCTGCCCTAAATCCGTGGTATCCGTTTCCTAATACGTTGTCAGCCTTGGCCGGTACTGCAGCGCTTCCGCTACATGCTGCGGGGTAATCGCCTCGGTTCCAACCAGGTCAGCGATGGTGCGCGCCAGCTTGAGGATGCGGTGGTAGGCTCGGGCGGATAACTGGTACTGGTTCATGGCGGCGCGCATCAGGTTGTTGCCGGTATCGTCCAGTACGCAGTAGTGGCGCACGTCCGCCGGGCGCATATCGGCGTTGGAGGAAAATCCGTTTTGACTAAAGCGGGTTCGCTGGCGTATGCGGGCTTCTTCCACCCTGCCGCGCACCTTTTCCGAAGATTCGCCCAACCTCTGGTCGGAGAGTTTTTCATATTCGACCCGCGGCACTTCGATATAAATGTCGATGCGGTCCAGCAGCGGTCCGGAAATACGCTTCTGGTATTTGGTGACTGTTGTGCTTGAGCAGGTACACGGCTTAACCGGGTCACCGTAATAGCCGCACGGACAAGGATTCATAGCAGCGATCAGTTGAAAATTGGCCGGGAAGGTCAGCGAACCCTGGGCACGGCTGATGGTTACAACTTTGTCCTCGATTGGCTGGCGTAGCACCTCCAGCACACGCTGGCCAAATTCAGGCAGCTCATCCAGAAACAGGACGCCGCGGTGCGCCAGGGATATCTCGCCCGGATGCGGTTGATTGCCGCCGCCGACCAGTCCGGCATGGCTGATGGTGTGATGCGGAGCGCGAAACGGCCGGGTGCGGATGAGCGGCACATCCGGCGGCAGCATGTCGGTGATGGAGTAGATGCGGGTGACATCCAGCGCCTCCTCGATGGTCAGTCGCGGCATGATCGAGGGCAGCGCCCGCGCCAGCAGGGTCTTGCCGGACCCAGGCGGGCCGATCATCATGATATTGTGCCCGCCGGCGGCAGCCACCTCGAGCGCGCGTTTGACGTGTTCCTGGCCCTTGATTTCGCCAAAATCGGTTTGAACCACCGCGCTGATGGTATCGCTTACATCCAGGTGCGGCTGCGGCGGAATCGGTTTTTGGCTGGTGAGGTGCAGGCACAATGCAGCCAGCGAATCGACCGGGATGATTTCCAGGTCTGGAATGAGTGCTGCTTCCGGCGCGTCGACCGCGGGAACGAAAATGCGCTTGTACCCTTCCTGGCGGGCAACGGCTGCCATGGGAAGCACCCCGCGCGCGTGGCGCACACTGCCATCCAATGAAAGCTCTCCCATGACCAGCGATTCTTTGAGGCAGTCCGGAGGCAGTTGGCGGTTTGCCAGCAGGATTCCCAGCGCGATAGGCAGGTCGTAGGCTGGCCCTCCTTTTCGGACAGATGCCGGCGCCAGGTTGACCCGCACGCGTTTCCTGGGGTACTCCAGTCCGGTATTCCTGATGGCGGATTGGACACGTTCTTTGCTTTCCTGCACACTGGCATCCGGCAGCCCCACGATGACAATCGGTGGAGTAAAACCGGGAGCCAGATCCACCTCAACATCGACGATGATACCGTCAAGTCCAATCACTGCACAGGCATTGACTTTGGCAAGCATGCAGATAGTGTAGGGGTTGTGGTGGAAAATGTCAAACCAAAAAAATACCTAAAATTAGTTATTGACTCCCCTTTTAAAATGTTGGATGATATATATTGATAAAAACGATAATAAATATCTAATAACATAGACCAAAAGCTAAGGGAGGCAACATGAAGGGCATCCGTCAAGTATTACTCGTTGCAGCAATTCTTGGTGCGTCTATGCTGGGAGGATACCTGGCAAACCGTATTGGTCCGGGCAGAGTACAGGCCGCTCCCAGCACCGACTTTGGACCTCCAGAAAAAATCACACTGCTGGATGTGCCAAATGCGAGCACAAACCCTGATATCTTTGGCACGACCGCTGTAAAAATATCCAATGTTGGGTCATTTACTGTCGAAAATGCTGCGTCCTTGATCGAAGTCACACACCAGGGAAGACTGGTGATAAACAGTGCCACCGGCAACGGTGTGTTTTTCGAACTGCGGGTGGATGACGCGACTGGAATGACGATCGGGGTTAACCAGCCCTCAGGCATTGCTCTGGTTCGCTCTTCTGAGGCGTTGCAATACGTGCCAAGTACTTTTTCGGGGTATTGGACCGGGCTGACAGCCGGTTCGCATACCGTAAGTATCTGGGCACGCGCTTCTTCCAATGAGGGTAACAACGCAATTATCGACCCGGGCGGCTGGCCTTCTAATATCGTCATTGTAAAAGAGACCCTGCCGTTTGGCTCAGTTTACCTGCCGTCAATACAAAATTAGAACAAAGACCGTTTCGCTAAAATCGTTATCTTAGACCGTGCGATTCGTCAATTTCGAGGATTGATTCCCCAGGAATTCAAGTCCGCTGAAAAGATGGAATGCGCGGGCAAGAATTCATCGCGTCAGCGGACAAAAAAAACCCAGAAAGATGAGCGAATCTTGCAGCAGCTTAGGTGTTGACTTTTGTTTTCGATGGGTTAGCGCGGTGTTAACGAATCTAAAAGCCCGAATCATTGGTTGTCCTGTTTGTAATAGGACATCGGCGTGGTTAGTATGCCCACTTGTGAATGAGATACCCTTAATTAGAGTCCCCTGGGATACCTGTCTCCAAGAACGGTTTGGAAATTTTCAATTTTCCAGGGGTGCTTGATGGTTTTTATCGCTGGCGTCGGCTGCTGCCAGCAAAAGCCCGGCCAGTTGACGCGCCTGGTGGGGGGTCAGGTATAGATGGGTCTCGTCGCCAAGGAACACTTTCTCTTCTTCGGGGCAGGATTCCCAGAAATGAATACAGATATTGTCGCTGAACTGGTTGTCGGATGACTCGTAATAGACATTGACGCTCAAACTGTCGTCTAGAAGGTAAAGAAACATATCAGACCTCCGTATCTATTATAAGTTAACAAGTTTATCGGCGATTGCCCCCTTGTTTCGAGATCCTTCAGGATCCCTGTTTTTCCGGCGGCGCGCTGGTTTTGCCGCGACCAAGTTCCTGCGAGCGCTCATAAGCCGCCCAGATGGCGCGGCTGAGGGCGGTGCGGAACCCGGCTTTTTCCAGATAATAGAGTGCCGCCGCTGAGGTGCCGCCCGGAGAAGTGACCTCGTTGCGCAGCTGTGCCGGGTGTCCCTTCTTCTGGTCGTAATACTCGACCGAGCCGCGCACAGTCTGCATGACCAGTTGTTCCGAGATGCGGCGCGGGAAACCAAGATGCACACCGGCATCGATCAAGGCTTCCATGAAGAGGAAAACGTAAGCTGGGCCGGTGCCGGACAGGGCAGTCGCCATATCCAGTAAATTTTCATCCTCGACAAAAATTTCCTGCCCAAGCGCGGTCAGGATGCTGCGTACCAGATCCAGCTGCTCAGCTGTGACCGACGGTGAGGCGGTCCATACCGAGATGCCCTGGCCGATCTGCGCCGGTGTATTGGGCATCACGCGTACCACGCTGGAATGTGCCAGCGCCTGGGATATGGTCTTGATGGATGCCCCGGCTACAATCGAGAGCACCAGGGCGTCTGACGCGATCTTTTCCCGCAACCCGGACAATACCCCTTCCAGGCGCTGCGGTTTCACGGCCAAAACCACAATGCCAGCCTCTTTTACCGCTGCGGCATTGTCGGTGGTGAAATGGACGCCGTAGCGGTCGATTAATTCATCGCCGCGTTCCTGGCGCGGTCCGGCGGCTGTAATTTTGGCAGGGGAGGTCACCTGGTTGCGGATCAACCCGCCGATGACGGCTTCGGCCATGACGCCGGGGCCGATGATGGATATGCTTGGGGTGTTTGACATGGGAGTACCTCCACCTGTGGATTGGTTATTCAAGGCTGGTCCAGCGCGCAAATATAGCGGTTGAAAGCAATCGCCCGGCGCTTTTCTCGCTGAGGGCGATTTCACCCGCGGACAATGTTCCGAGATGCCCGGCGAGCATTTCCTGCAGTGCATAATACAAGGTGAGCGCTGAGGCTTTCACGGCATAAGCGGTCAATGCGATAAAAACCGGCTTTTCTGACAGGATTTCCCGGCAGGCTGAGAGCAAATTGGGCAGCAGTTTGTAAAATTCCCACACTTCGCCCTTGGGGCCTCGGCCGAACTTGGGGGGGTCGAGGATAATGCCATCGTAGGTGGAACCGCGGCGTCCCTCGCGCTGGACGAATTTCAGGGCGTCATCCACAATCCAGCGTACCGGCTTGTCTCCCAGGTTCGACAGCGTCAAATTCTCATGAGCCCAATCCACCACTTTTCGCGACGCGTCCAGGTGCGTCACTGATGCTCCGGCACTGGATGCCGCCAGCGAGGCGAGACCGGTGTAGCCGAAAAGGTTTAACACCCGCAGAGGGCGCTGGCTTTTAATGATCTGTTGCGAAATCCAATCCCACTGAGCAGCCTGTTCAGGGAACACCCCCAGGTGGCGCGACGCAGTGGTTTGGACGTAGAAATGCAGGTTCTTGTATTGCATCACCCAGCGGTCGGGTAACTTTTGCAGAATTTTCCAATGCCCGCCGTTTTCTTCGGGGGCTGGTTTGAAAATCGCATGCGCTTTGCTCCATTCGGCTTCA
>JAJZTR010000083.1 GCA_021848775.1 Chloroflexota bacterium
ACGAACCAGGGTTGGCATTAAGGTAAGCCGGGCAGCCAATTTATACGTATTTTTCCTGATTAAGGCGGTTCATCAACTCGCTGATGGCGGACGCGCAGCCTTTATCCTGCCCTATGAGTTTTTAAACGCAGATTACGGACAGATGGTTAAACAATACCTTCTCGACGAGGGTGTTTTGCGAAAAGTGCTGATCCTGAATGATGGCATCCACCCCTTCGCCAATGTCATCACCACCACCTGCATCCTGTGCCTGGAACGCAATTCAGCTGTTTCTCACCCCGAAGTGCTAACCTGCCGCTCACTGGAGGAAATATCAACCGCAGTAGAGACAACCCCCAGTGATACCCACACCGAAGCAGGGTTAATCCACGCAATCCCTTCAGCTAAACCTGCTAATAAAAAATGGCTGATCCCAGGGATTTTGAGCCACGAATACAATCTGAAAACGCTCGTTCCTCTATCGACCTTTGGGCGGGTCATGCGCGGCATTGCCACTGGCGATAACAAATATTTTCTGCTCACTGAAAGGCAGCGCTTGGAGTTGGGACTGGGGCTTTCATGCGTTTTACCGTGCCTGTCCAAGTCCAACCTGGCTGCGAAGTATATTTTTTCCACAGATCATTTTGCTGATCTGATCCAATCGGAAAAACCGGTATGGTTGTTTCGAGCTTATGGGAACGAACAGAATCCCGCAGTGCAGAAATACCTGGCGGAGGGAGAGTGCAGAGGGTCGAACCATCGCTATCTGACCAAAAACCGGTCTCCCTGGTATGGTGTTGAAGACCGTCCGCCGGCGCCATTGCTGGCAACCACTTTTTCGCGCAATGGCATCCGCTGGGTTAGAAATGAAGCAGGAGTCCGCTTTCTGACCGCCTTTCACGGCTTCTACCCGCATCCAGATACCAATCTCGATCTCTTAACCGCTTATTTGCTTACCCCGGTCTCCCAACGAATCCTGGCGCAAAACCAGCGTGATGTTGGCAATGGGCTGCGCAAGTTCGAACCTAATGATTTGAATAACGGATTGGTTGCGGATATCACGCGCTTAAAAGAAAGTGTACAAAAGGAAGCCCTCGATATCTACGCCGCAGTTGTTGCCGCCAGCCGCGCAAAGCAGGATACGAGTTCAACCATAAAAGAGTTGGACCGAATCTTTACCGGGTTAATTACCAATTAATAGGTTGAATTATTGGATACGAACCCATGAATCCCCTTGCAGGGAGGACAGCTCATAAAAAAATCACCTCACAGGAGGCGTTTAAGGTGCTGCATTTGGGGTGGGCGACACCCCAAGGGTGCTGTGTGGGGTCCGAACCCATAAATCCCCTTGCGGGGACAACAGCTCATAAAAAAAACACCTCACAGGAGGCGTTTTAAAGGCTTTTATCTGGGTGGGCGATGGGGGTCGAACCCACAACATCTACATCCACAGTGTAGCGCTCTGCCATTGAGCTACGCCCACCATATTTCGCTAGGATTTTATCACAGCAATTTTCCTTACGCAAGCCATTGCCGAATGGCTGCCAGTATTGCACCGGCCGGCACTGTCGCCTGCTGGTGCTGTGCCAAATCCTTGACTGTTGCCTGACCGGCAGCAACTTCATCGGGTCCGACGATGACCACAAACCGTATTCCCATTTTATCTGCGTATTTTAACTGCTTGGGCAGCTTGATCGCCTCGGTAAAACAGGAGACTTTGAACCCCGCATCGCGCAGGTCAGATGAGACTTTCGTCGAGTAGGATAACAATTCCTCATTGAATACTGTCACCAGAATATCAGCCGGTGATGGTTTGAACTCAGGCAAACAATTGTACTTTTCGAGGATCAAGCGGATCATGACATCGCCCATGGCAAAGCCAACACCTGGCAGTGGGTCCCCGCCTACAGCCTGCACCAGGTTGTCGTACCTACCGCCGCCCAGGATTGCCCGACCCTCGCGATCCAAATCCCGTGCCTCGAAGACTGTGGCAGTGTAATAATCCAGACCGCGCACAATTTGCGGGTCAAATTGAACATAATTGGCCGCTCCCAGAACTTCAAGGGATGCAAATAGACGGGTTAATTCAGGCGATTCTTTCCATAATTCACGATTATCCAGCACTCCCTTTAGATCATTGAGTTCCTTCAGTGTCAACCCTGACTCAATAGAAAAGGCATCCCACTCGTTAGGGAGCATTTTGTCGCGCCGGTCGATAAGTTTGAATACTTTCTTGCGGTCCTCTTCTTTTAAGATCCCAATCTTGCCCAACTGACTACTCATCAAGCGCCGATCGTTGACAAAGATACCGACCTGGTCTGGTTTCAGCCCAACACTCTTAAAAAAAGCCGCGCAGATTGCCACCAATTCAGCATCACTTTCGGGTGAAGTCGTTCCGATAAGGTCAATGTTCCACTGGAAGAATTCACGTGTGCGCCCTTTTTGCGGACGTTCATAACGCCAAAATGGTCCAAAAGACCACCATCGTAATGGATAGGTCAACTGATTTTGACGTTGAGCGATCATGCGTGCTAATGTGGGCGTCAGTTCCGGGCGCAATGTAATTAAATCGCCCCCACGATCCGGAAAAACAAAAGCCTGTTCTTTGACCAGCTCTTCGCCAGATTTCGCCGCGTACAGGTCGATTTTTTCCAGGAATGGACCATCATACTCCTGGTATCCAAAAGATTCAGAAACCTCCCGCAGTTGAGCGTACAACCACGCTCGAACAGTCATCTCCTCAGGATAAAAATCCCGTGTGCCCTTTAACGACCCGACAATTTTAGTCATACCATCTCTCTCGCTCTGATAATGAAAAATTCTATCATAACTTACACTTGAAAATTATTATTCGCGCGTAAATATAGGATTTAGCGCCGTTTTTCCCATCGAGCCCGGCCGACCTCCTGCAGGATGACCAGTTGGTGGTCGACAAGCATAGAAAATAGTCCCAAAGTCGCGGGTGGTTTGCTGAATATCATGTTACCGGATCATGCAGTATATCCATGACATCAGTAGAGACCGGGGGAATCAATCACCCGGTCTCTTTAGCTTGAATGAACACTAATCTATATTCCCCTGGATTAATTAACCAAGGCCTTACCAGCTGTCCCGGCAGCTTCACCATTGGAACCATTACCAGTGATATGGCCTTTCCTCAGGTAAATGAACCAGTACACGCCACCCACCAGCACTGCGCCGCCGATGACATTACCAATTGTGACTGGCAAAAGGTTACCGACAAAGAAGTTTCCCCAGGTCAAGTTGGCAAATTCATTTCCGAGATTGAGTTTTGTGACGATATCCGTATAAGTCGAGGGATCAAAATACTTAATGAACAGCCCCATTGGGATGAAGTACATATTTGCGACACTGTGTTCGAATCCGGCAGCAACGAAGCACGCGATGGGAGGAACGATCGCCAAAATTCTATCGGTAGTCGTCCGTGCGCTGTAGCACATCCAAACCGCCAGGCAGACTAAGACATTGCACATGATTCCCAACGCAACAGCCTGGACAAAAGTAAGGCTGCACTTACTGTTCGCGGTGGCAAGAGCCGTAAGACCAATGGCATTCCCACCAAATGTGTACTGTTTCCCCAGAAATACGATCACAGCGGTTCCCATCGAACCAACCAGGTTGCCAGTCCAGACGATCGCCCAGTTTTTTAGCAGCGATTTTAGCGTCACTTTTCCACTCATGAACGCGATAATGATCAGGTTGTTACCGGTGAATAGCTCAGCACCACCCACAATAACCAGGATCAAGCCGACAGTAAACACGAGGCCGGCCAGCAAACGGGTAAAACCATAAGGTAAGCCAGTTTTAAAGGCCAGGTCAGCACCTGGAGTATTAATTGCCATGCTGCCGGCGCTGACTGTCGTAGCAAAAATAGCTCCCACGGCAATGAAAGCCCCGGCCAGGATAGCCAGAACGAACATGTTCACCACGTTCAGATTGGCCTTCTTTACACCAAGATCTTCAGCCTTTGCAGCCATTGCAGGTGGCAAAAGGGAATCCAGCGTTACAGGAATAGTTGTGTCATTCATTTTCAGAGTATCCTTTTCAATGATGATTAATTTATCCACCCCAGGGCATCTGGGAATATTCTTCAAATGCTCGGTCATGGAGCTTCTTAAACAAAACTTCATGGGTGCGTTCCCAACGAGCCAGCATCTCCAGGACAGTCTTCGCTTCACCTTCGGATTTGCCGGCTGCCATTTCATAGAATTCAGAAAAATCATGCTCGATCAGATAGGCCATCCGCAGCACAGGCAGATCTGCAACCATTGCTTCAGCAACGGTGACCTCAATATCCTCAGAAGCAGCACGCAGGGAAAAGAAACCTGCTTTCTCCATCTCAATTCCCAACGCAACGCTGGAGACCTCACCCGCCTTCAAAGATTTCAGTTGAAATTCGATAAATTCGATGTGTTTTTGCTCCTCAGACGCTAATTTCTTGAAAGCCCCTTTTGCAGTGGCGCTGTTCAACCGTTCAGCATTTTCCTCGAAAAAACGCTTACCTTCGTATTCACGCTGCAGGGCATACTGGTAGATTTTTCGAATATCCATTTCAACTCCAATCTTTATTCACACAATTCAACTTTCACCGCACAAATTTTATACTCGGGGATTTTCGCGATAGGATCCAGCGCGGCGATAGTCAGCTCGTTTGCGGATGCTTCGGGAAAGTGAAAGTTCGCATATACCATGCCTGGCGGAACACGATCTGTCACCCAGGCTTCAGCCTCAATGCTGCCGCGCCGGGAACTGATCTTGACTCGTTTTGTTCCGCTGATGCCTAACGTGGCGGCATCGTCAGGATTAACCTCAACCAAAGGTTGACTGTAGACTGCCATAAGCCCGCTGGCACGGCGGGTCATTTCACCGCCATGATAGTGGTACAGCACCCGCCCCGTATTCAGGAACATTGGGTATTCATCATCGGGTAGTTCAGCGGGCGACACGTGGTCGATTGGCATAAATTTACCCCGCCCGCGTGAAAATTGCTTCGTATGCAGTATGGGGGTTCCTGGATGATCAGCATTGGTACAGGGCCATTGCAATCCCTTGCCATGCTCCAGACGGGCATGTGTAATGCCGCCATAAGAAGGCGTCAAGGCATTGATCTCAGCCATGATAGAACTGGTATCGGGGTATTCCCACCCGGCATATTTACCTGAGGCAATCTGCCTTCCCCCACCCTCTACCATGCGTTTTGCCACTTCAGCGATGATCCACCAATCAGGACGGGCATCTCCCAGCGGCTCGATGGCTTTATGTACCATCTGGACCCGACGCTCGGTGTTGGTAAAGGTACCGGTCTTCTCGGCAAATGAAACGCCAGGCAGGAGTACATCTGCGTAAGGTGAAGTCTCAGTGGGGAAGATTTCTTCCAGGACGATGAATTCAGCAGAGTCAAGGCAGTGCCGGATATGGTTGGTATCGGGGTCCGACATGACCGGATCCTCACCCAGGATGTAAAGCGCTTTGACACTTCCATCAGCAAGATTCGGAATCATTTCAGTGACGGTCAGGCCGACTTTAAGGGGAGCGGTTGCCCCCCACGCTTCCTGGAACATTTTTTGGGCTTCCGGGTTGGTCACAGATTGATAGGCCGGGTAAACATTGGGCAGGCCGCCCATATCGCAAGCCCCTTGAACGTTATTCTGACCGCGCAGCGGGTTAACCCCGCTGCCAGGTTTCCCCATATTTCCAAGCAGCATTTGCAGGTTGGCCAGACTCATAACATTGCGGACGCCAGTGATGTGCTGCGTGATCCCCATAGCCCAGATAACTGCCGACGGGCGGTTAACCGATAATATTTCGGCTGCCAGGTACAGTTTTTCCATCGGAATGCCGGTAATGGCAGCAGCTTTTTCCGGTGGATATTGCATCACGGTTTCTTTGAATTCATCAAAACCTTCGCAGCGTTCCTCTATGAAGGTTTTATCTTCCCACCCCTTCTCAAGGATGATGTACATCAAACCATTGAGGAGTGCTATATCTGTTCCAGGCTTCTGCTGCAAGTGTAAGACTGCAAATTCAGTGATATCAATTTTGCGCGGGTCGGCCACAACGATTTTGAGACCGCGTTTGTTAACTGCGCGGCGAAGCATGGTCCCAAATACCGGATGCTGCTCGGTGGTATTCGAACCGATGATGAGTATCGCCTGGGCGGCGTTGGCTACATCTTCCATGGAGTTTGACATTGCACCCGAACCAAAGGAGGCGGCCAGACCGGCCACCGTGCTGGAGTGTCAAAGGCGGGCACAATGGTCTATGTTATTCGTCCCGACCACCTGGCGGGCGAGCTTATTCATCAGGTAATTTTCTTCGTTGAGGCATTTTGCGCTGGTTAGAATCCCAATCGAGTCAGGTCCGGCGCTGTTTCGTATCGAAAGCAGTTTGTTGGCGGTTATGGAGAGAGCGGTTTCCCAGTCGGTATCCACCCAATCCCATCCGCTGCCCTGGCGTGATTTCTGCCCGCCTTCAAGCAGATAGCGGCGCACCTTAGGTCGAGTCAGCCGGTCGGGGTGATGAATGAAATCGTACCCATAGCGGCCTTTGACGCACAAGGCCATCCCATTTACAGCCGCATCCGGATTGGAAGTGACCCCAATAATTTTTCCGTCTTTGACATTTAAGTCAAGCTGACACCCGACACCACAATAGGTGCAGGTAGTTTTAACCTTGCTGACCTGATGGGTCCGCCCTTTTGCATAAGACATCTTGTCACTAAGCGCACCGGTCGGGCAGTAGGCAACACATTGCCCGCACGATTCACAACGGGCATCGAGCATGGTGGTGTCAGAACCAGCGACGATCTTCTCGTCAAAACCGCGGTACGCCACGCCCCAAACATTACGGACCTGGATTTCAGCACAAGCCAGGACACAGCGGCGGCATAAAATACACTTATTGAAATCCACCCGAACAAACGGATTCGGATCACTGTCACTTTGGTAACGATTACCTTTGCTGCCCCATTTCGGAACCTCAACCTGATAATCATAAGCCAGGTCCTGCAGTTCACACGAACCACTGGCATCACAGACCAGGCAATCCTGGGGGTGATTGGCCAGCATTAACTCCAGGGTTAGTTTTCGCGAGTGGATAGTGCGATCGCTGTGGGTCTGGATTTCCATCCCGTCCCAAACAGGTGTAACACAGGCCGCTTGCAGGAAGCGCTGCTTGGCCACATCAACGACGCAAATCCGACAATTACCGGTCGGGGTAAGATCCTTGTGGTAACACAGGGTTGGAATTTGTATCCCATGTTCGCGAGCTACTTGTAAGATTGATTGCCCTGCTTCAGCTTCGATGGGGATTCCGTCTATAGTGATCTTTAGAGTCATTCGATGCTCCTTGATATCCGTGGTACGGGATGCGAGCTAAGCAGCTTTGTTTTCATCCCTCAGCCGCCGTAAATTCATCTTCAAAATGCGATAAAGCAGAATTCATTGGAATAGGAACCGATTGTCCAAGCCCACAAAACGACGAGTCGAACATAACCTTTGAAAGCGACCTAAGTTCCGCAACATCGCCCGGCTGACCCTTGCCTTCGGCCATGCGCGAAAGGATCTCAAAGGAGCGGTACGTTCCCACCCGGCATGGCGTACATTTGCCACAGGACTCAGCCGCAAAAAAGCGCAATTCCTCCCGAAGGAATGCCACGACCGATACAGACTGGTCGCAAATCAGGAAAGCTCCTGCTCCGAGTCCAACCCCTTTTTGCCCTGAGGCGTAATCCATGGGAATATCCAATAATGAAGGCGGAACAATCGTGCCGGCTGCACCTCCGGTGAGGGCAAACTTAAAGGTCGATCCGGTCAGCATGCCGCCGCCAAACTCGTCAATTATCTGGCGTAAGGTCAAACCAAAAGGCGCCTCGAACAGGCCTGGTTTATTCACATGACCGAGGATCATATAGAGCTTTGTACCCGCGGCAGCATAATTGCTTATGCCTTTGTACCAGGCTGCCCCGTTCGACAGAATTGCCGGTACAGCTGAAAATGATTCAACATTATTCACCAGCGACGGGTAACCCATATAACCGAATGTCGGCGGATAAGGCGGTCTCAGGCGCGGTTCTCCACGTTTTCCCTCCAGGGATTCAATCAAAGCGGTTTCTTCCCCGCAAATATAAGCCCCGGCACCTAAATGGACATGCACATGGAAGGAATAACCCGATCCTTGGATGTCATTGCCCAACCAATTCGACTCTTCCGCCTGATGGATAGCACGTTCCAGCCGTTCTGCTTGTCCGGTATATTCTCCCCGGATATAGATAAATCCCTCATTCGCTCCGCACGCATATCCTGCAATCGCCATGCCTTCAAGCAGTTGGTGAGGATTGGTATCCATAAGGACACGGTCTTTGAAGATGAGCGGCTCTGACTCGTCCGCGTTGCACAGGATATATTTAGGAGTCCGTTCAGCCTGAGCAACAAACCGCCATTTACGCCCTACAGGAAATCCTGCGCCGCCGCGTCCGGCGAGCCCTGAAGCCTCCACCACACCCAGCACTTCTTCGGGCGAAAGGGGTAATGCACTTTGCAGCCCTTTATACCCTCCATGTTCCAGCGCCGATTGAATGGAATCTGGATCGATTTTGCCTGCATTGGCCATCATCACCCGCACTTCACCCGGTCGAGACTGCGAATAATCCGTGGGGATTCCTCGCCAGCCCTGGCAAACTTTCTCAGCATCTGGAGGAGCCACCGGGCCGGCTTGTTCCTGGTTGACCAGTACAGCCGGTGCGCGATCACACAGCCCCAGGCAGCTTGTTCGTTCCACAGCCCACTCTGGATCTGCGCTCAAGACAGAATCGAATGCGTGGCGGGTCTCAGAAGCACGTTTCAGCCAGCAAACCGGACCGTCACAAACCCGTAAAACATTCTTTCGCGGCTGGAGCGAGAGCATGGAATAGAATGAGGCAACGCCGAAAGCATGATTGGCAGGCAGCTGCAATGCGTGGGCAGTATCTGTGATTTCCTCCGTGGTCAAGCCGCCATGCCGGGAATCGAGTTCCCGAAGGACTTCCAGGACAGCCTTAGGATCACGTCCATAATGACCTGCAATTTCTAAAATTTCGGGGGATACCGGTTTTTTTTGGCTTTTTGGATTAGGCATAATTTCCCTCAAGGCTCAGAATTAGAGGATGTTATCATTTTCATCCTTCATCATAAATTTCCACCAAAATACATCCAGTAAATCGTCGAGAGAAATCTAAACTCGAAGCCAAATACCGGATCTTCCGCTCACTAAGCCAAATGTCCTGGCTTATACCTGATGCTGTACCAATAAAAGAGGATAGACAAGGTCAAACCGGTTAATCTCCATGAGTTTATCACAAATAGCCTGATTGCGCTAATTTTCACAATGGGTCTTGCCAACCCTGTAGACATATTGCCCGCTTCGTCAATATTATATAAACAATGAGTTTTCGATTCTCGTGACGAACTTCGGGAAAACGCCCAACAATAGTCAGTAAATACGAACGAAAAGCCTGGGGAATTCCCTCACCTCGAAGGCTGGTCAGAATGAGCGGTAGGTTAATATTTGTTTCACGGCCTTAAAGGGTATTTTGGATAAAATTTACCATTAGGGTGATTTTTTCAGCCAATAGTTATGACAATCGACACACGCCTTACGGATGGAGGACACTTATACCCCAAACCCGTAGGTGCTAAAAATAAAGATACGAAATTTATGACTGAATTAATCCTTATGAAAAACCCGATCCCCCTTCTTGATGCTCTAAAAACCATTCCATGGTTTCTAGACTTCAACGTTAAACAACTGGACCGCATTGCCAGCATCTCTTCCATTATGGAAGTTGAAGCAGGCGAGACGATTTTCTGCGAGGGTGACCGCGTTGACAACCTGTACATTATCCTCGACGGTCAGGTCAGCGTGGATATAACCGTGCCGGCACAGGGGACGAAACGCATTTATGTGGCCGAACCGCTGGACATTCTGGGGTGGTCTAAAATGACCCCGGTCGTTCGTCAGCGCGTGGCTTCGACTCAAGCGATCACCGATACCCACTTATTGGTTGTCAACGGGGATGACCTGGCCGCTTTATGTGAGGAAGATCACCACATCGGCTATGTAGTCGTTCGGCGATTGGCGAACGTTGTTGCTACTAATTTATTGCACACTAAATTACAATTATTGGATCTTATCCTGCAGCTTTCAGTTGAACATACTGACAATCCAGCTGTCTAATGGGAATTCATCCCACCTTCCATTAATACCGGTAGATCAGCGATGCATGAATTAGCGGTGACCGAATCAATTTTGGAAATAGCCACCCGATATGCCACACAGGCAAAAGCTGCCCGCGTGACGGATATTTATCTGGTAATCGGGCAGCTATCCAGCATCGTTGATGATTCAGTACAATTCTATTGGGATTCTCTGAGCGAAAACACCATCTGCCGTGGAGCGCAGTTACATTTTCAGCGGATACCGGCTCGCATGCGTTGTCAGGATTGCCAGGGAGAATTCGAACTGGCAAACCAGTTGGAACCTTGCCCGTCATGTGGCAGTTATCGCCTTATCGTGACGGCAGGCGAGGAATTTTTTATGGACAGCATTGGCGTCGAGAACACATAGGAGAAAATGATGACCGTGAACCGTGTGCAGGTTGTAGAGAACATCCTGAATGCGAATGACCAGGTCGCGCAGCTCAATCGTGACGTATTGAATCAGGCCGGTGTGTTTTCCATCAACTTGATGGCCTCCCCGGGTGCTGGAAAAACCAGCTTTATCCTGCGGACGATCCAGGCGATGCAGCCTGATGTGAAGCTGGGTGTGGTGGAAGGCGATACCGCCCCTGTGACCATCGATGCCGATAAAATCAATGCGGCCGGTATGCCTGCGGTACAGATCAATACCGGCGGAGAATGCCATCTGGATGCTGTGATGCTCAGGGCTGGATTACAGCAGCTCCCCCTCTCAGACATCGACCTGCTCATCGTGGAAAATGTCGGTAACCTGATTTGCCCGGCAGCCTTTAACCTGGGCACACACATCAACCTGCTGATCGCCAGCATTCCCGAAGGGGATGACAAACCCTATAAGTATCCCAATATCTATCGTGGTCTGGATGTGTTGGTCATCAACAAAACCGACCTGCTGCCTTACATCGACTTCCGCATGGATTATTTCCAGCAGGGCGTTGAAATCCTCAACCCAGGCTTGACTACCTTTACGGTATCCTGCAAAACAGGCGAAGGTTTGGATGCCTGGGCAGACTGGCTGCGATCCAGGCTGGCAGCTCACGCCCAAAAATGACAGCAGCCCTTTCCGGTCTACGGGTTCGGGTTCGCGGGATCGTTCAGGGGGTGGGTTTTCGCCCCTTTGTCTACGCTCTGGCGGTCCGAAATCAGCTTACCGGATGGGTGCGCAATACTTCCCATGGGGTCGAAATCGAGGTAAACGGTTCTGAACCACAGCTGGATGCGTTTTTAGAAGCGCTTCAGAATCAGCCGCCGCCTCTGGCGCGTATTGACACCCTTGAAACAGTCGTCATCAACCCTGATCGTTTTACCCGATTCGAGATCCTCGAGAGTCAGGCTGATCCGAATGACTTCATACCGGTCTCTCCGGATATGACCATCTGCCCGGACTGCCAGCGCGAACTTTTCAACCCGCAAGATCGTCGTTACCGCTACCCGTTTATCAACTGCACCAACTGCGGCCCACGTTTTACGATTGTCAAGGATATCCCCTACGACCGTCCGCTGACCACAATGGCAGATTTTCCAATGTGCAGTGAATGCGGCGCTGAATATCATGATCCGTTGAACCGCCGCTTTCACGCCCAGCCGGTCGCCTGCCAGGAATGCGGGCCTCAGGTGCGTTTCGAAGCCGGGGGGCTACAGCTGGCTGTGAAGGATGCCGCGATAAAGATGGCGCGGGAATGGTTGAAGGATGGCAAAATCGTCGCCATCAAGGGGTTGGGCGGGTATCATTTAGCCTGTGACGCAACCAATCCATCAGCAGT
>JAJZTR010000084.1 GCA_021848775.1 Chloroflexota bacterium
TTGTTGCATTACGCTTAGATTTAATTTAATTGACCAGAGACGGATGTTTGCTCCAGTGATGACCTTTAGGGTGGAACGATTAACTTTTCAAAGTTGTTTGTTCCATTAATCACGAATAGATCAGGAGACCAAAAATGACAGTAATTAAGACCCAAGTACGTAGCGGCGTTTACTATGACTCGGCACGCCTTATGCAGCTTCAACGCACTCTGGCAAATTTACCGGGTGTTGAAGATGCTGGTGTCATCATGGGCACCGAAACCAACAAAGAACTGCTGGAACGCGTCAACTTATTGTCACCTGAGGCTATTAACTCGCGCGAGAACGACCTGGTGATTGTGGTCAGCTCTGACGATGCAAAGGTCGCCGAAGAAGCCATCGCGAAGGTTGATGAGTTATTGACCGCCAGAACTGACACCTCGGAAACCAGTGTCCGGCCGCGTACATTGGAAGCCGCGAACGAAATTCTCCCGGAATCCAGCTGGGTATTGATTTCGGTGGCAGGCCGCTACGCGGCGCGAGTCGCGCGCCAGACCATGGCAGCCGGCAAGCATGTTTTCCTTTTCAGCGACAATGTTTCAGTTGAAGATGAAATTTCTCTAAAAGCAGAAGCGGCTGAAAAAGGTTTGCTGGTTATGGGTCCTGACTGCGGAACAGCCATCATTAACGGCATCGGTCTTGGCTTTGCCAACAAGGTTCGCAAAGGCCCCATCGGTCTGATTGCCGCCGCCGGCACCGGGCTGCAGCAGGTTTCTTCCCGCATTCACCAGCTTGGCAGCGGCCTGACATTCGGCATCGGGACCGGCGGACGCGACCTGTCCGAAAAAATTGGCGGCGTGACCTTCTTGATGGGCCTGGATGTCCTCATCCGCGACCCTGAGACCAAGGTGATCGTGCTGGTATCCAAACCGCCATCACCGCGGGTAGCTGAAGAGGTGCTGCGCCAGGCGAGAAAAGCCGGAAAGCCGGTGGTCGTCAATTTCATCGGTCGCACCCCCATCTCCCGCCATTCGGGCAACCTGTATTTTGCCTCAGGCCTGGATGATGCGGCTGCGATAGCCGTTGACCTGGTAAAGAATCCACCCGCCTCCTATGTTGCACCAGAACTTGGTTTGAACCGCTTTACCAAAGGGCAGCGCTACCTGCGCGGTCTTTTCTCCGGCGGGACCCTGGCTTACGAAGCTCAATATCTGCTTACCGAGTACGTCTCCAAAGTTTACGCCAACGCGCCCATCAACAAAGACAACAAACTGATGGATGCGTTGAACAGTGTTGAGCATACCATCGTCGACCTTGGCGAGGATGAGTTCACGGTGGGACGTTTGCACCCGATGATGGACAATGAACTGCGTATCCGCCGCCTGCTGGACGAGGCAAAAGATCCTGAAGTTGCGGTCATCATGATGGATGTGGTTATTGGATTTGGTTCTCACGAAGATCCAGCCAGCGAGATCGCTCCGGCTATCGCCAAAGCCAAAGCGATTGCGCAAAAAGAAGGCCGCTTCCTCGAGGTTGCTGTCGTGGTCACCGGCACCGAGGAAGATCCGCAAAAATTGAGCGCACAGATCGAACCGCTCAAGAAAGCCGGCGCCTGGGTTAACACCAGCAACGAAGAAGTTGTCCGGTATGTTGGCGCGATTCTACAGGGTTTGAACAGTGAGAAGGTCGCTGAAAAGGCTAAAGCCACTCCGGTTGACCTGGCCGTCCTCAAGAAACCGCTGGAAGCCATCAATATTGGCCTTGAATCCTTCTACGAAAACCTGAAGGTCCAGGGCACTCCTACGGTACAACTCGACTGGCGGCCTACTGCTGGCGGCAATGAAAAACTGATCAATATCCTGGATCGTCTGAAGAAATATGAATAGCCCGGATCGACTACGGAGAAAATGATGATAAATATTACCGAAGCCAATCAAAAAGTAGTAGATGCCTTCATGGAAGCGCGGCCGGTCGCCACAACCATGGCCAAGGCAATCGATGTTGTTCCTGGCATGCACGAAAACATGCTCCTTCACGCCGGCCCGCCTGTGACCTATGAACGATTATCCGGTCCCACACGTGGCGCGATGATGGGCGCTTTAATATTTGAAGGCAAAGCCAAGACTCCTGAGGAAGCAGATAAATTGCTCAGGTCAGGAAAGATTGAATTTGCTCCCTGCAACGATCATATGTGCGCCGGTCCAATGGCTGGCGTGATTTCACCCTCGATGCTGGTTTATGTCATCGAAAACAAGACCCACGGCATCAAGACCTTCTCGAATCTGAATGAAGGCCGGGGAAAAGTCCTGCGCATGGGCGCTTACAGCCAGGATGTGCTCGATAAGTTACACTGGATGGAAACAGTTTTAGGACCCACCGTCAAAGGTGCCCTCGAGGCAATCGGCGGGGTGGATATCCGGGCAATCATAGCCAAATCACTGCATATGGGGGACGATGGTCATAATCGCGAGGATGCAGCGTCGGTCCTGTGGTCGATGCAGTTGGCACCGTATATCGCCAAGACGGCCAAAGACAGTCAGACTGCTTTTGATGTGATTAAATTCCTTGGTGAAAATGCATTGAGTATCCTTAATCCAATCATGGCGAGCTGCAAAGCCATGACCGCCGCGGGAGAAAATGTTGAAGGCAGCACCGTTGTTACCATCATGGCCCGTAATGGCACCGATTTTGGAATCAAGGTTAGCGGTTTAGGTGACAGATGGTTTACCGCTCAATCGCCAATTGTTAAAGCACTCTACTTCCCGGGTTTCACCGAAGCCGATGCCTGTCGTGATATCGGCGATAGCGTAATCACTGAAACTGCCGGTATCGGTGGATTTGCCATGGCAGCCGCCCCAGCTTTAGTCACCTTTATCGGTGGTGTTCCAAAAGACGCCATTAACACCACCCTGGATATGTACGAAATCACTTTCGCTGAACATAAGATGTTCACCATTCCTTACCTTGATTTCCGGGGGACACCGACCGGTGTCGATATTCGTAAGGTCGTAGAAAAACAGATTGCACCTCGCGTGAACACGGGTGTTGCTCACAAAGATCCAGGAATTGGGCAGGTAGGCGCCGGGGTTGTCTCTGCCCCGATGAGCTTGTTCGAAGACGCACTGGTGGCTTTTGCTGAAAAATACGGTGTCTAATTCATATTAATCCAATAACGGAGGGTCAAATGGATCGTGAAAAATTTATTAAGATGATGTCTGATGCGAAAATGTATGACCTGACTCAGGAGTGCAGCATCTTTACGCCACCATTCCCAATGGATAAATCATTGGAAGTTCATTTCTTCAAACGCGTTACAGGCGCTTACGGTGGTGGAGCCGGGGCTAACGGCCAGATTTTAAACTGGAGCAACTCCGTTGGCACACACCTTGTGGGGGAAACCTCTTTCCATTCAGGCGGACGCCGCATTTGCGACATCCCCTTGACTGACCTCACCGGTCAGGGCGTTGTGGTCGATATCTCCGACGAGATGTCAGATTACGCCCTTTACACCCCTGAGATGATCATGAAGAAAGCCGCTGTGAAAAAAGGCGATATCCTGATCATCAATACCGGATACCACCGCTATTCATTCGATCAGCCCGATATTAAGAACCCGAAAGCCCAGGGCGGCGTTGAGAATAAGGAATTTGGTTTCCTCGTCCGCCATCCTGGTCCATCCCCCGAGTTCTTCCAGTGGGTGATCGACATGGACTTCAAATGGGTCGGTGTTGACTGCGGTTGTTTCGAGCATCCCATGAACACTCCCATCCGCCGGCTGCATGACCTGGAATTCAAGAAAGCCGAAGCGAAACTTATCAAGGATTATGGCAAAACCTGGGATGAGATGTTCCCCCAGGATTGGTACTATGAAATGACCCACATCACTCTGCCGAAGAATCACAAAATCTTCGTTGAGGCGATCGTTGGCGAGATCGACAAAGTGAAGGGCAAACGCGCCTGGTTGACAGTCATGCCCATTCCCTTCATGGAAGTCGAAGCCGCCTGGTCGCGGGTGGTCGCCTGGACTGCACCATTCGGCATGAAGGATGAAGATTTCTTCGCTGAAATACAAAAGGGTCAGATGTTCGATATGACCGTCCCGTTCTCGGTACAGTCACCGCAGTGGGCTAATTACGAACCACTTTCGGTCAAGTACCACAAACGCGGAGCAGGTTTCCATTACGGCATGGGCCGCAATGGCTCCATCTGCAATGCATCCATCCACCTGGCTACCCACATGGATGGCGAGAAGCATTTCTATCCAGGTGGGCGTACGATCGGTCAAACTCCGCTCGAAGAGTGGATTGGGCCTGGTGTGGTTGCCGATATCTCAGATAAAGTCAGCAATTCCAGTGTTTACACCCCCGAAATGATCGAATCGGTCGTGGAAGTGAAAAAAGGCGACATCCTCATCATCAAAACCGGCTGGTATAAATACGGCTGGATCAGCCCCGATTCTGACGAATTCCGCTACATGATCAAGCACCCGGGTCCCTCAGCCGATTTCTCGGCCTGGGCAGCTGAAAAGGAGATCAAGTGGATTGGCGTTGACTGCGTTGCTGCCGACCACCCGATGAACACCATTCAGCGCGACTGGCATCCCAAGACTTTCCAGGAAGCCAATGAAAAACTCAAACGTGACTTTGGCAAAGACTGGGATGAAATGTTCCCCAAAGAGCATTACTACCAGGATATGCACTACAACCTGTTCCCCAAGCATATCGTCCATGCCGAAAACCTTGGCGGGCAGATTGCGGAGGTTCCGAGTGGCCGGTACTACATCGGCTGTTTCCTGCAAAAAGTGATGGAAGTTGAATCCATGTGGGCTCGTTTTGTAGCCTTCAAGGAAGCATAAACACGATCGTATTGCAGCCCCCCTTCAGTTGCAAATTTGGGGGGCTGCACGGATAATTAAGAGGTTCGTTTGCTCTCAGAGATCGATCAGACCATGCAGCGGATGGATGACTTGAGCGCCCAGGATGAAAATTGGGTCGCTCAGGTCGAACCGGATAGCCCAAATAGGCGTCGTTTCGGATCAAACGGAGAGCAAACATCCTACTCGATTGCTGTGTCAGGGGCTCACTTCTGCGGTGCGGAACACGTTGTGAGTGATGAAATTTTAGAGGGCAAAGTTCCATCTCGTGACCCGCAGGCAGAATTTGCCATGATAACCAGCAAGCACAATGAACTTTTCCACCTTCTGCACCAAAATTCAAAAGAGACTAGAGAAATTCTTTCGTCCTTGACCCCCAAGATATGGAAGGACCTCGCATGGTTGAAACCAAAGAATAACCAGGAGGACGGGCTGTTTTGCATGGTATTGATCAAACATTATTGCATTTAGGCCGCATGCAAATCGCCCACCAACTGCCGCCCGGAGGACCACAACCCCCATCACCTTTCTGGACTCAAAGAATTCCCTAGCAACCAGCCAGATTCTATTTTTGGGCGAAGAACTCGCCTGTGTAAGGAGGTATTGATTTCATGAAGCCAGCTCCATTTGATTACTATGCTCCAAAAACTGCCGAAGAAGCCTTACAAAATCTCACCGATTTAGGTTACTCCGGTAAGGTGCTCGCGGGGGGTCAAAGCTTGATTCCGGCTATGAACTTCCGCATGTCCCGGCCGTCAGCTCTGGTTGACCTGAATAACATCGAAGAGTTGTTTTACATCAAGCCAACCGCCGATGGTGGTCTGGCGATCGGCACCATGACTCGCGACGCCGATGTTGAGCATGATCCGGTGGTAAAACAACGCTTCCCAATCGTCGCTGAAACCATCGGGTATATCGCTCACCCGCAGGTTCGGGTGAGAGGTACTTTCGGCGGAGCGATTGCGCACGCCGATCCGGCCGCGCAAATTCCAGCTCTTTCTGTTGCGCTCAATGCGAAAATGCTGGTCAAACGCAAAGGATCCGAACGCTGGTTATCCGCCGAGGATTTCATCATTGGCCCGTTTATGACGGTGCTTGAACCCGAAGAAATGCTCGCGGAAGTTGTACTGCCGCCTCTGGCGCCACGGACCGCAGGCTCATACCGACAGGTTTCGCGCCAGCGGGGCGGTTATGCTCAGGCTGCCGTGATAAGCATGGTGGGTTTGGACGAGCGTGATCGCGTAAAAGACGTGCGTTGTGTCCTCTTCAGTGTTGGCGAAACCCCGATCCTGTCGAAGTATGCTTCCGATGTATTGGTTGGTAACGAAGCTACCCCAGAAGCAATTGCTGATGTGGCAGCCTATGCTGCCAAGAATGAATGCGACCCCGGCTCAGACCTGCATGGAACCGCTGAATATCGCCGTCATCTCGTTAAAGTGCTGGTTGGTCGAGCCCTCACCGAAGCCGTTGAACGGGCGAAGAAGTAGGAGGCTAACATGACACAAAAAGTGAAAATTAACATTACTGTCAATGGTGTTCCCTATGAACGGGAAGTTGAACCACGCCTCTTATTAAGCGACTTCATTCGCCATGACCTTGGTCTGACTGGCACCCATGTCGGGTGTGAGCATGGTCTGTGCGGAGCGTGCACCATTTTGTTCGATGGCCAATCTGTTCGTTCGTGCATCATGTTCGCAGTGATGGCTGATGGGCACAAAATTGAGACTGTGGAATCGCTTGGTACGCCAGAGCATCTGCATCCCTTGCAGGAAGCCTTCATGGAAAAACATGCTCTGCAATGCGGCTTCTGCACTCCCGGTTTCCTCATGACCCTGGTGGATTATCTTGGTGACAATAAAAACCCCACGGATGAGGAAATTCGGGAAGCCATCGATGGGAACTTCTGCCGCTGCACTGGTTACGAAAACATCGTCGAAGCGGTGAAACTTGCGGCTAAGAAAATGGCTGCCCACTCATAACGGACAGAGAAACGAGGTGTAATGTGGCAGGACGAGTATTCCATAAATCAATTCTTCGCAATGAAGACCCTCAGATTCTGGCCGGTAAGGCACAGTATCTGGATGACCTTGAATTGCCCGGCATGGTGTTTGCCGCCTTTAAGCGCAGTGACTACGCCCACGCCATCATCAAAAGCATCGATGTAGGTGAAGCACGCGCGTTGCCGGGTGTAATTGGTGTTTACACTGCCGAAGATTTCGGCGATCTAGTCAAGCCGGGTCCGCTCCAGGTTCCACCCCCCACCGCAATCAAGGGAGCGACCTATGTTTCCCGCACGCTTATGCCGATTGCGAAAGACAAAGTCCGCTATTCAGGCGAGCCAGTGGCAGTAGTCATCGCTGAATCGCGCTATATTGCTGAAGACGCGCTCGATTACATTTATATCGATTTCGAGCCGCTGGACGCAGTGATCGATCTTGAAAAGGCGATGGAACCAGGCTCGATAAAGGTGCATGATGATTTACCTTCCAATGAGGGAGCGCATGTTACCCAATCACGTGGCAATTACGACGAAGCAGCCGCAAAGGCAGATCTGGTTATCAAGAAGAAAATCTACGTAGATCGCGTCGCTGCTGCAGCGTTGGAAAACCGTGGCATTCTCATCAATTGGGACGATAAAGCCCAAATGATGACCATCTGGTGCGGCACGCAATCTCCGATTACGCTGCGGAACGCGACCGCCGCCCGCATGGGTTTATTCGAGAATCAGGTGCGCGTCATCACCCCCTTCACCGGTGGTGGTTTTGGCCCGAAGATCAATACTTCCATGCCCGATGATGTACTGCTGACCGAATTAGCCTTCCGCCTGAAACGACCCGTTAAATGGTATGAAGACCGCCGCGAAAATTTCCTGTCCACCACTTCGGAACGCGACCAGGTGCATTTCTGTGAAATTGCGCTGACCAAAGAGGGCAAGATCTTAGGTTTCAAAGACTTCTTCTATCATAACTCCGGGGCTTACAACCCCTACATGATGACTGTACCGCTGAATACCCAGACCCACACTGTCAGCAATTACGAGATCCCCAGTTTCCACACCGAAATCGTTATGGTATTTACTAACGAGATGGTGGTCACACCGGTTCGCGGTGCTGGCCGCCCGCAAGGTGTATTCGTGATGGAGCGGATGATCGATGCTGCAGCCAAAGAACTCAAAATGGATCCTGCGGAAATTCGGCGAATCAACCTTATTCAACCCGATGCATACCCGGTTTCGACCGGTGTTATCGGCCAGGACTTCGTGGAAGGTGTTCTTGACAGCGGCAATTATCCCAGCGCCTTGAACATGGTTCTGGAAATGATCGACTACAAGAAATTCCGCGAAGAAATCCAACCCAAAGCGCGAGCTGAAGGCAAGCATCTCGGAATTGGAATTTGCACCTTCACTGAGGGCACCGGGGTCGGACCGTATGAAGGCGCAAAAATCACAGTGGGTGGAAACGGCAAGGTCAGTGTTGCCACCGGGGTTGCTACCCAGGGTCAGGCGCATTACACATCCTTTGCCCAAGTTGCGGCCGAGCAGTTGGGCGTGGAAGTTAAAGATGTGAAGGTTATCACCGGCGATACAGGTCACTTCGCCTGGGGTGCCGGCACATTTGCCAGCCGCGGTGCGACGGTTGCCGGCACTGCTATCCACCTGGCGGCGGTAAAAGTTAAAGCCAAAGCCTTGAAACTTGCCAGTGCCATTCTGGAAACCCCTGAGGAAGAATTGGAACTCGCTGACGGGTTTGTGCGGGTGGCGGACCTTCCAGATAAACGGGTTGCTTTGGGTGACCTGGCCAATCGCGCTAATCCCATGCGCGGGACTTTCCCACCTGGTGCCGAACCTGGGCTGGAAGCTGTGGCTTACTACGGGCCTCCGTACGGTGCAACTGGCGCTGGATGTATGGCCATGATCCTGAATGTCGATGCTGAGACCATGAAACCCAAAATCGAACGGCTGGTCATCGTGCACGACTGCGGCACCCCCATCAACCCGATGGTCGTTGAGGGGCAGGTTCACGGCGGCATCCAGATGGGTATTGGCAACGCCTTCTTTGAGAAGATCGCCTATGATGAAACCGGTCAGCTGTTATCCGCTTCATTCATGGATTACCTCTTCCCGCAGGCTACTGATATGCCGCCCAAGATCGAAATGGGACATCTCGAGGTGCCTTCGCCTCTTAATCCCCTTGGGATCAAGGGTGTTGGTGAGGCAGGTGCAATCCCCACGCCCGCGGTATTTAACCAGGCGCTGGAAGATGCTTTGTATGATACGGGTGTGGAGCTTATGGAATCCAATCTCTCACCCAGCAAAGTATTCAGCTATGTAAAACAGGCAAAGGGTGCTTAGCACCCTTTGCTTGAACAGACCTTTTATAAAACCCGCTACCTTAGGTAATTAATTTTATAAATTGGTCAGCAAAATTTACACACACTTTTTTTAGGAGCATCTATAATGAAACTTGAAGGTGAGCACGTTTTTAAAGGTCCGCGAGAAGATGTCTGGGAAATGTTCTATGATCCTGAAATCTTAGCCAGCGCAGTACCAGGTATGGACAAACTAGATCTCGTAGCCGAAAATGAATACGAAGGTGTCATGAATGTCCGCGTTGGGCCGGTTTCTGGCAAATACCAGGGCAAACTTTCACTGACAGATATCGTAGAACCTGAAAGTCTGACCCTGACCGTGGACGGAAAGGGTGCTGCCGGATATGTTAAGGGAGTTGGGGGGGCAAAATTCCTGCAAAATGCCGATGGGACCACAACACTTGCGTACGAAGGCGATGTAAATATCGGCGGCGCACTGGCCTCGGTTGGTCAGCGGATGATCGACAGTGTGGCAAAAAGCATGATTCGTTCTGCTTTTGAAACACTCGACAATGCTTTGGAAGCCCGCCTCACAGCCAAGAAAACTGGCGAAGAGGTTAACTTCACCCCCCCTACGCAAACCGAATTTGCGTCCAGCGTAGCTAAAGATATGGTTGGGGGTTTTACTAAAGTACCGGAAATTCGCTTAATCCTTTATATCCTGCCGGTTCTTGCGGTGATTTTAATTTTGGCATTCCTCCTGGGTAAGTAATCGAGCCTGTATTATTTTGATTGTTTGATGCTCGGTTCAACTCATTGGGTTCCGGATGGATAAAAGAGGAAGGAGGAAAAGGCTATAAGAGGAGACAACGAGCGTGTTCACCCAATGCTTCTTCTTCGACGATTTAATGACGAAGGCAGTGAGTCAACCAGTCCTGTTTAATTTTCGTCATTGAGTGAGGTCTGTCGAATGGAAGACAAATTTCCCAAAACTCCAATTCATTTTTTATTCTAAATTAAAGGGAGGAAGACTTCTATGGCAACCACAGCTCCTGCTCCAAAAGTAATGGGCTATCTGCCGAATGACACTCCGCCATTTGGCCAAATGGTCCTTCTTGGGTTGCAGCACGTGTTGACAATGTTCCCCGCCACAGTGTTATGCGCCATCCTGATGAAATTCCCCGTCAGCACTGTGTTGACAGTTACCGGCTTTGGCACAATTGTGGCCCTGGTGGGGTCGAAACTTGCCATCGGTAAATACATTCCCCTGTACTATGGCTCGAGCTTCAGCTATATCGCCGCTGTAACGGCTATCGTTATTGCTATGGGCGTTCCAAATGATGCGGCTGTAGCTCCCCCTGAGGTCATCTCTGTTGTGACCGCCGGTTTCATCGCCACGGGTGTTATCAATATCGTGGCTGGCCTTATCATTCGCGCCTCAGGTGGTAAGGAAGCTCTTGACAAAGTATTGCCCCCTGTTGTCACTGGTTCGGTGGCCGTTACCATTGGTATCGGCCTTGGTGCCACTGCCTTGCAAATGGCATCCGGTGTCTTTAGCTCAACATTCGTTATCGGGGAATTGGCGAACCTGAAGTGGTTGGCAGCCAGCATGATTACCTTGCTTGCAGCCTTTATCTTCTCGGTTTACCTGCAGGGCAAGGGCTTTATCGGAATGCTCCCGGTGCTTCTGGCCGCTATCGTTGGCTACATTGTCTCCATTCCACTCGGATTGGTTAACTTTTCAGCCATCGGTCAGTCAGAGTTGCTTCGGCTTCCGGAATTTGTCCTTCCCCGATTCAATGATCCGCTGACGGTCACCGCAATCGTCGGTATCGGCATCATGGCCATCGCGACCATTCCGGAATCAACAGCCCATCTGTACCAGATCAGCCTGTATGTTGACCATTTAGCCGAAGAACAGGGCAAAGAGAAATACAATCTCTCCCGCTATATCGGCATCAACCTGATGATCGACGGTTTGAACGACCTGGTGAATGGTCTGTTCGGTTCAACCGCCGGCACCAACTATGGCGAAAACAACTCGCTAATGGTGATCACCCGCAACTACTCAGGTCCATCCCTGATCACTGCCGGTGTCATCTCGATGATCCTGGGCTTCATCGGCCCGCTGGCTGATGCAATCAGCACCATTCCGACGGCTGTTTCCGGTGGTCTCGCGATCTACCTGTTCGGTGTCATCGGCATGCAAGGTATTGCGCTGATGATGGCAGAGAAAGTAAACCTCTACGACCCGAAACAGCTGGCCATTGGCGCTACCATCCTGGTGGTCGGTATTGGCGGAAACATCGGATTCGCCAATGGTTTCCTACCGGTTCCGATCCTGACATCGGTCTTCCCATACGGTTGGCCGGCCATCGCTACCGGTGCGGTGTTGGGTATCCTCATGAACCTGATTACCGTCTGGTGGAAACCACCGTTCGAGCGCGTTGCTGCGCACAAGTAATAAACTGTAACAGTTCTAATTTGCTCTGGATTTGATTTCTGATCTGTCAGATCTTGCCCAGGGCAACAAAGGCTCCCGATGTCGATTGGTTGGCGTCGGGAGCCTGTAATCTCTAGAATGTATCATTCCACTTGCGAAAAATAGAGTCTGGTTTTTATAATTGTATGGAATACA
>JAJZTR010000085.1 GCA_021848775.1 Chloroflexota bacterium
CCTTTTTCAATTCTTCAACATTGATCCGGCACACAGCGCGAAACACCAGCCGCAGGAACCAATTTATCAAGCGGTAGCGAAAGATCACTCCTCCACCCCATTTAGGCTGGTGATTACTTCGAGCGCTCCCGGCACCAATTCAATGGTCAGCTCGTGCCCGGCAGTGCAGATCGTCTCGCCATCCGCATGAGCCGGGATGCTGCCTTCGATTGCGCGCACACTAACTGTCCGCGAGCGAACCATGCGCACAGCCGGATGCGCACCCTGCGAGCCGCTGAAAAATTTAATCGCCAGCGGCAGGATGCCTAACTGGCTCACATGCCCGGCCAGGCAAAGGTCAAAAGTCTCGTCGCTGGGGTTGCCATCCGGCGCCATATAGAATGATCCACCCATCCGGCGCCCGTTCATGATGGAAACCATCAAAAACGGCTGCTGGAAGGTTTCGTTGTCTAACACAACTTCATATATCGGGGCTTTCGAATATAAAAATATGGTGCGCACCAATGCCACCAGGTATGAGGCCGCGCCTTGCAGCCGTTTGATTTTGGCAGCCTCGAACCCAACTACGGTATCGAACCCCAACCCCACACCGTTGGCAAAATAGCGCCCTTCGGGGTAATCACCGCCGACAAAATGCCCGATATCGATTTTTCGCCGCTGACCATCCGCCAAAACTCTCACTGCGGCGTCTAGATCCTGCGGTATACCCACGCCGAAGGCAAAATCATTCCCCCGCCCGACTGGCAGCACGCTCAATGCCGGGCGCCCGCTGCCATTGACCCTGGCCTGCATCAAACCGTTGACGACCTCATTGACCGTCCCATCGCCGCCTGCCGCAATCACAAACAGGTAACCGTCTTCTGCGGCTTGCCGTGCCAGTTGAATAGCATGTCCGGAGGCATCCGTGATGACCAGATCATAGGCGATGCCGAACTGGTTCAACAGACTTTCAACCTGCGGCAACTTTTTTGCAGCAAAACCTTTTTCGGCTGTCGGGTTAAAAACAAGCAATGCTTTATCTTTCAATAAAACCTCCGCAATAGGATAATCATATTAACCCTGGCAAGGCTGGACAGGTACGGTGATCGCACCGCCACGAATGGAATACCCAAACCAGGATGTTTTGCGCCCGGGAAAGCTCCATTTTACCCTTAACCTTCCTGTTGCAACAGACCTGACCTGCCATATCCAACCCGCGATAATTGATGCGCACAAAATCAAATCTCAGGTAAAATCCAACCCATGAACGACCCTTCCCTGCCGCACGGCTGCTTCCAGCTGGTGATCTTCGATTTTGACGGAACTTTGGCCGACACTTACCCCTGGTTTTTGTCCATCTTCGACGAACTGGCTGAGCATTACCATCTGCCGCGGCTGGAAAAATCAGCGCTTGAGGCCCTGCGCAAGGTGGACATTCAAAATCTTTCGCGCGAGTATAAAATCTCATTTGTGAAGATGGCACGCATTGGCACCCACCTTAAACAGAAGATGGCAAGTCAAATCGAGCATATTCCGCTGGTAGATGGAATGCAAACGGTCATCGACCGGCTGCATGACATGGGAATAAAGCTGGCGGTGGTTTCCTCCAATGCCGAGGAAAATGTGCGCCAGGTGCTGGGAGCCCATAATGCAGCCTATTTTGATGCTTTTGAATGTGGTGTTTCCCTTTTGGGCAAAAGGGTTAAATTCGAGAAAATATTACGCCAGACCGGCGTATCTCCCGACCGGGCATTGAGTCTTGGTGACGAGGTGCGCGACCTCAAAGCGTCGCGGCAGTCCGGTATGACCTTTGGCGCAGTCACATGGGGGTATGCAGACGCGGAAACATTGCAGTCGCATGAGCCGGATGCGTTGTTCAACCACCCGGAGGAGATTTTGACGCTGTTTGAAGGTTAAGTACGGGCAGGGAACCAACCGGAGGCTGCTCTGTCAACATGTGCAGTACCTTGCCCCTCTTTATCGAGGTGATGTAAAATTTGCCACACCGGGAGAAATCATGACCCTTCTAAAAGCTGTCAAGGATGACATTACCACGCTTCGAGTTGATGCCATTGTCAATGCCGCCAAACCTTCACTGCTTGGCGGCGGCGGCGTGGACGGAGCGATCCACAATGCAGCCGGGCGCGGACTGCTGGAGGAATGCCGCAGGCTGGGCGGCTGCCCGACTGGCGATGCCAAAGTTACCAGCGGCTATAACCTGCCCGCGCGCTATGTCATTCATACAGTCGGTCCCGTCTGGCATGGCGGATCCCACGGCGAAGCAGAATTGTTGACCTCCTGTTACCGGCGTTCGCTGGAAATCGCAGCGAAAATGCATTTGGAATCCATTGCGTTCCCGGCTATCAGCACCGGCGTTTACGGATACCCATTGCTTCAGGCTGCCGGAATTGCGATTTCAACTGCGCAGGCTTTCCTCGAGCAATCCTCAAGCCTGCAAGAGGTGATCTTTTGCTGCTTTTCCGATGGTGATTTTCAAGTTTACAACCGGCTATTATCTACCCGGACGACTTGAAATACACGGTCCAATGGGTGGCTGAGCAATCCTTTGCAGAAGTGATAAGCGTAATCACAAAAAATTAAGTCATAATTAGAAGGTGGAAAAACCATTCGGGGCTAAAATAAAGATTACGATTGCAGCAGAGCCTGATTGCAGGTTTCTTCCGCCAATGGGCATGGAACACATTCGAAAGAAAAGGTGACGCATGGAAACAAAACAACCCGTTGTATTCATTTGCCATACCAGCGAAGATAAAAGCACCTTTGTTATTCCTTTTGCCAAACAGCTTTCTGAAAAAGGAATAAAGGTTTCAGTGGAACCATGGGAGCTGGCTCACGGCGAAAGTTTGATCGAAAAAATCTTCACCGAGGGAATCAAAAGCGCTGACGCCTTTATCGTTATCCTCTCTGAATTTAGTGTGCGAAAAACATGGGTGACTGAAGAGCTAAGACCCGGGCTGGTCAAGCGGATTACTACACACAGTAAATTGATCCCCGTTGTGATTGACGACTGCGAAGTGCCCGATGCGCTTAAAAGCCTGCCTGTTGTAACCATTCGGGATCTGAATTATTCCGACCGCGAAATCACAAATATCGCGACGATGCTATATGGCGGACAGATGCCTGGACCTGCAGCACCTGCAGCGACCGATGGGCCGGAAAAATCAATGGATGAGCCCTCAAGAATGATTAAAGGGCTGTCAAAAGAGGACATGCTGGTGCTGAAAATAAGCTGCGAGGCTTCGGTGGAAAAAGAACGCCGTTTTATCAACACCTCCGATATTATCCCGGAATTGGATGCCAAGGGAATTTCAAGCGCGGTGCTTAATAAATCTTTGCTCAATTTGGATGAAATGGGGTATCTCAAGGCCGGGCGGGTGCTTGGCAGCCCAAATATCGAATTTTTCAACACCACGGCCCGCGGATATGAGGCTTACGCCCAGGCGTACACGGATGATTTCGACGGTCTGGTGCGAAAAGTGCTGGCAGCGGTAGTTGAAGAGGGGTTATTTACCAATGACGACCTGTCGACCTTTTTCGATCTGCCGATTCCGGTGGTCAACTACATCATCGATATCCTGGTCGAGCGGAATTACGTTAAGCTGGGCAAAGCCGCCGGCGGCGCGGTTTTAATCAAAGAAGTCACAAAAGATGGAAAACGCGCTGTCCAGGGGTAAATAATTTCTCGGAGTGCCTGCAGCAAAACCTTAGACCGGATTTATTCGACTGGCTCAAGAAAATAGAAGGAACCATTGAGCGCGGCCTCTACGACCCAGCCTAACACTCCTGGCCCGCTGTTGATTTCCCACCACACATAGGCACCGCCCTGATACGGCTCGCAGACCGGTCCGGCCACCACAGTTACAACCTCATCCCTGGGGATACCTTTGATTATGTTTTGTATCATCTGCGGGGTGCTGTGCACGCGCAGATTTTCCAGGGCAATTGCAGATTGCCCAACCTTCAATCGCGACACAATTTTGGTCGAGCAGCTTTCAGTAGGTGTGAGGCTGGGAGTGGGGGTAAATGTTGCGGCAAAGATCGATCTTCGGGTCGGCGTGGGTGTAGCAGAAGGGATTGGGCTAGGCGTAATAGCAATGGTTTGCTTTTTCGTTGCGTGAACAGCATCCAGATCGAAGCTCCATTGGAGCAGATCTGAATCCCAGGCGGTAATTCCGTTACCACCGGTATCCAAAATCTGCCAATTGCCGCTGCTGCTTTGAATGAGCCGGTAATCACGCGGCAGTTCCAGCTGCACATTGACAGGAATCACCGGCTGCCAAAGGTCTCCATCGGCAGAGAGGGAATAAATGGGCACGCCCTGCGGATTAAGCAATTCACCTGAAATCGAATCGTATTTCCACGTGAAATTTGCCGGCGGTTCGGCAGGAAGACTGGCACGAGCGATGGATTCGGGTTGGGAAGCAGGATTGAAAATGACGTACAGGAAGGATGCAAATACGACAATCAAGACTACTTTAATCAGATCATAAATGCTAAACCGATAATTGCCCGCCATACCTTAAATACCCTTAGATTTATCTGCAAATTATCAAAAAGCAAACCCGATTGTACCTTTAAATGATGGAGATCCGGCAAGTAGAATTAACTGTCAAGTAAGATAGCGGTAATCTGCATCCATCGCGAGACGATTAAGACCGGTTGATAAATGAGGATTATTCCTACAATTGTGAGTTTTTCTGAAAGGGCATAGTTTAAGCTACCTCTGGCGTTCTGTGCGCAGACGGAAAGAACCTTAACATTTACTGCTGGAAACCTGAGGTTATTTTGGCTATACTAATTTTTATCCCAGTTTTTGATAGGTGCAGCAAGGAGGTTTCAGTTGAACATTCATCCCATGATCACTCAATTACGATTCACACGCAGCGAATTCATGCGCGGGGTTAAAAATGTAACCGATGAAGATGCGCGCAAAAGGTTAATGCCCATGAACTGCATCAGCTGGAATATTGGGCACCTGGCCTGGCAGGAACAGCGCTACTTTTTGTACTATGCTCAGAATCAGATGCTCCTCCCAGACATTAACACACATTTTGCCTATGGCGCGCCTGGCAGCAGCCCGTCCTTAACCGAAACGCTGCGGGCGTGGAAAACGATCACCCGAGCAGTTGACCCATGGCTCGATACGCTGACCCCGACGGATCTGTTGAAAACGATCTTTCGCGAGGGTAAGCCCAGCGATATCACCATTGGAAACCTGCTGCAGCGTGTCATTTACCACTACTGGTATCACACCGGCGAGAACGCAGCCATCCGGCAGATGCTGGGGCATGAAAAGCTGCCGGTTTTCGTTGGCAACATCGACAGCAAAGCTCCCTACCGGCCTGAAACTCCCCAAATCAACCCTTAAAATTCTTCACAGGATGGAAAAACAGCCATGTTTCCTCAGACAACCAGCAGCCACCTATTTTCGGGGATCGCGGCTGAACTGCGTTCGATTCTGCAGCCGTACGAGAAGCAGCTGACGCTTATCTCATCAGGTCCGAATGAGTACAGCCTGGACACGCGCCATATCATGCCGAATAAAAAGCCTTTGTTCTTTGGCAGCGTCCAGCCGCGGAAAAACTACGTCAGTTTTTACCTGATGCCGGTCTATATGTTTCCCGAACTCTTGAGCGGCATTTCAGCTGAGCTGCGTAAAAGGGTGCAGGGAAAATCCTGCTTTAACTTCAAAAAGCCGGACCCGGCGTTATTCGCTGAACTGGCTGCTCTGACACGCGCTGGTTTTGAGCGCTATCAAGCCGCTGGTTATGTGAAATGACATCCTGACCATGACTCCTTCACACCCCACCCAGGTTCAATTACGCAAAACTGAGCCGGAAGATTTGTCTGTTTTCTTCGAACAGCAGCGTGACCCGGCAGCCAATGTCATGGCCGCATTCACCAGCCAAAACCCGTACGACCGTCAGGCTTTTGATGCTCATTGGGCAAAGGTTTTGGCAGACCCGAAGATCGTGGTCCGAACCATCCTGTATGGAGAGAATGTTGCTGGTTACGTTCTGCATCATTCCTGGTTTGGCGATCCGGAGGTCAGTTATTGGCTCGGGCGCGAATTCTGGGGGCAGGGAATCGCAACGGCCGCATTGGATGAATTTGTGCATCAGCAAGCACTGCGACCGCTATTTGGCCGGGTTGCCAAAGATAATATTGCCTCACGGCGTGTGCTGGAAAAATGCTGCTTTGTTTATTTCGGTGAAGACAAGGGCTTTTCGAATGCACGCGGCGAAGAGGTTGAAGAATTGATATTCGTCCTGAAGGGGTGACCTGCCCAGGTTGTCATTGCACGAACTTGAAAGGCATTTCCAGGCGTTACCCCACCATCTATTGGAAAATGTAGTCGAATTATCGAATCCGGTGGGGCAGATTGCACCGGACGCAGCAGAGGTGATGCGCTGGGAAGAACTCAAATCGCTCATCGGAGCTGCCAGGCGGTTTGATCACACACACATTCTTTCAAAAATTGCGAACGTGCATTTTGCGGCGAGGTCAGGAATAAAAAAAGGCAGTTCTAGACTAGAACTGCCTTTTGGCATGAATATTTCTTATTAGCGCCGCAAAGCTCGGATTATTAGCAACAAAATGACCGCGCCAACGAAGGCCGCGACAATGCTGCCAAGGATCCCGCCGCCGAGGGAGATGCCAAGCAGCCCAAACAACCAACCGCCCAGGAGGCCGCCCAGGAGGCCAACCACGATGGCTAACAGCAGGCCTAATTTGATGCCTTTAACGACCGCATCTGCCAGAAGTCCGGCAATAGCACCAACAATAATCCACCAAAGAAAATCCATTTGTTTCCTCCTTAAACTTATGGCAACGTCATATTAACGTTTGGTTTTTAAGACTTTAAAATTATAACAACGAATATAGAAATGGTAAATGAATAGACAACTCCTCATCCTTGAAATAAATGCTAAAATCAGCGTATGCCGGTGTTAGATCAACAAACCCTAGCGGATTACCTGTCAGGTTTTTCCCGAGAAGTACAGGAACTGGTGCTTAAGGCGCGGGCTTTGGTATTTTCGGTCATACCTGAGTCGATCGAACAGCTCGATCCATCCATCCCTATGATCGCCTACGGCACAGACCGGACCTATAAAGGCCTCATCTGCAGCATCACGATTTTCAAAACCTATATCAACATCATGCTGGCGCAGGGGGCAAATTTACCTGACCCCGATGGATTGCTGAGAGGTACAGGCAAAAAGGCGAGGCACATACGCATCGAAAAACCAGACGATCTCGATGTAGCAGGAGTTCGCACAATTCTCGTGAAAGCCCGCCAATTTCATCCGGGTGAAACGCTTTAACAACTCGGGATAAGGAACGAAACACCCGATTTTCCAAATTAATTAGGCGTTTAGCCTAATCCGTGTTATACTCCAACCCTTGTGTTTTATAAACATTAAGAATTAATCTAAATCTGTTAAATCAATTTGGGCCTGGGTACGCCTTGGCTCGTTGTTTAGCCAAAAGGACCTGTTGTGAGTTTTGAAAAATTTGCTTTCCACCCGTTCATTAAAGCGGGTATCTCTTCAGCCGGGTATACAACCCCGACCCCTATCCAGGATAGGACCATTCAGCCTGTTTTAGACGGGCGCGATGTACTTGGCCTGGCGCAAACCGGAACCGGCAAGACAGCCGCGTTTGTGCTGCCCATTCTGCAAAAATTAATGCGCGGCCCGCGTGGACGCGCCCGTGCGTTGATCCTCTCCCCCACCCGTGAACTCGCCGAACAGACGAACAGCGTTATCAAAGTGCTGGGGCGGAAGACCGGCGCGCACAGCGTCAGCGTTTACGGCGGCGTGAGCGCGGGACCCCAGATCAAAATGCTGCGCGGCGGCGCTGAAATTATTGTCGCATGCCCGGGCCGCCTGCTCGATCTGATGGGGCAGCGAGTGGTCAACCTTTCTTCTATCGATTTTCTGGTAATCGACGAAGCAGATATGATGTTCGATATGGGCTTCATGCCCGACATTCGCCGTATCGTAGGCGCGCTGCCAGTCGACCGTCAAAATCTGCTGTTTTCCGCCACCATGCCTAGCGAAATACGTTCGCTGACCATGGAAATGCTCAACAATCCAGTCACAGTCGATATCGGCGCGTCACACCCTGTCGAAACCATCCAGCAGACCGTTTATTCGGTTGAGCAGGAAGCCAAGTTTTCAACCCTGATGGGCCTTCTCTCGCAGACAGGCAGCGGGCAGGTGCTGGTCTTCACGCGCACCAAATACCGCGCGCAAAAACTGGCCATGCAATTAGCCCAGGCTGGCATATCTGCCACCTCCCTGCAGGGCAATCTGTCGCAGAATCAGCGGCAGGCAGCCATGAAGAGCTTTCGCAGCGGACGGGTGCAGGTGATGGTGGCAACCGATATCGCAGCCCGCGGCATCGACGTAACCCAGATATCGCACGTGATCAATTATGATGTTCCGGATACCGCCGACGCCTATACGCACAGAATTGGGCGTACAGGCCGGATGGAGAGAGACGGCACCGCCTTTACACTGGCTACCCGCGCTGACTTGCCCATGATCCGCTCGATTGAGCGCATGATCGGCCGCCCGTTGAAACATTTCAAAGCCAATGGTGATGAGGTCGCTCCCCCCTCTCACCGCGGCCAGCCAAAACCGAATTATTCCCGCCGTCCGGTACCCGCGCAGCGGTAAAACCATCACAAGATAATATCCGGAACGAAGTTCGACAGCCAGCTCAAAAGGGTTGGCTGTTTTTTAGGCCAGACAATTTTGACAACGGCTTAAGAAATAAGGGATTGACGGGAGAAGCGCCAGGGGATACGAAATAACCTTACCAGGATATATAAAATCATTCAAGGAGAGTCGTAAAGCTGTTAAGCCCCTACTCGAGCTGGTTTCTCCAGATACGACCGATACACGATTGCGGGATGGATGGATAGGCTGGTTTTACTGTCTGGAGTTCACAATGCTTTAAAGACTTTTGTCTCGCGCGTAAAATGCGCTATAATAAAACTGATGACGTGCCAATGGTCTGTACGATTGACCAAACTAATGGAAGAAAAGGATAGAACAACCTTATGGCTGAGAAAAAGAAATCCATATTTGAAAAAGCCGTCGACGCATTGACGGGACGTAGTGATAAAGCCGAAGCGGAAGCCAAGGCAGCTGCCGAGTTGGAATCCCGCCGCAAGGCGGCTGAAGCCGCTCAGGAACGCTTGAGAGTAAAAGCTGAGGAAGAAAAAAAAGCGGCTGAAGAAAAAGTAGCAGCTGAGAAATTAGCCCGCGAAAAACAAATGGCAGAGGAATCGAAGAAACGCGCCGAAGCTATGATGGCGGAAGCGGCAACATTGGCCGAAGCTGCCAAATCCAAATTCATCGCCGAATACACAGTTCAACCGGACGATACCCTGAGCCATGTCGCGCTCAAATATTACAAGCACGCCACACGCGACTACTGGATGTTGATTTACGAAGCCAACAAAGATGTCATTGGCGACAATCCCAATATCATCCGCCCCGGCATGGAACTGCAAATCCCTGAATTGCCCGAGAACCTCAAAGATTAACACGTAACGGCAAAGATTTTTTAAAGACAGCAGTGCTCCTCGAAATGAGGAGCACTGTATTTTTTACCGGATGATCTCCTTCGCTGCTATTTCGCGGCTATATCATCGAGGTAGACCTTGATGGCAGGAACACCGACCAGTTTTTCGTAGAAAAAGTTGTTGACCAGGTTGATCACCTCAGCCCGGGCAGCCTCCGCCTGTGGTGAAAGTTCCTGTCCGGGGGCTTCGCGTGAAAGAATATTCCTCAACCGCAGCAGTTGTCGAACGATCTCGGTCTCCTGCTCCCCCTCCAGCACATCCACTACCGTCATAATCAGGGTGTCAGCCTGACCGAACAACGTGTCTAACGGGATACTGCTGGATGAATTGAAGGTATCATCGATGGTGCGGATCAACGACCAAACCTGGTAGAGGACCGTGGTCGGTTCATCGAAGAGCTCGCGCAGGTAGGCTGCCTCCTGATATCTCCCGGTTAGACGGAATATGTTGTACATGCGTTTGGCCGCTTTGCCATAGTTCGGCGAGGTAGTAACATATTTGTGCACTTCCTTTTCCAGGCTGGCGACATAGTCGTCCAGCGCGTTGCTGTCTACATGCTTTGCCAGCTTGGAGAAGATCGGGATCGACTCAGATTCCAGATAGACTTCCTGGAAATAGGGATCCAGGTAGCCATCCAGCGGTACGATGGTTCCATCCGGCGCTTCCCAGGTCACATCCAGCATGTTGCTCGCGTTGACCAGCTGCTGATCGATCGGGTCCGCCACCACCCAGTCCAGCTTGCACCATCCCGGATTTTCGCTGGCCTGATCCCAGGTGATCTCTGCCGGGCTGCCATCTGCTAATTTCCCTGTTATTCTTCCATTCTCGATTTCAGCCGGAACCCAGGCGATTGGCGAATCCTTCTTCTGTGAGCCGCTTGAGGTTTCCATGGCAAAAGGATACGAGCCAAACTTAACTTCGATAAGCTGGTAGGTCGCACCTTTTAGACTCGAAAGAGCTTTATCCCGCATCACCCGCGCCAGGATTCGGCAGGCTTCTTCACGCGTTGGCGTTATGATATTTACCCGCTCGAAGAAATCAGCATCACCCGGATAGGTTTGGATGCGCGACTGCGCTGCCGAACCGGAGAGCGCAAGCGCGGTTTCAACGACGCCTGCTTCGTCGGAAAACCCGACCAGCTGCCCGATTTTACGGAAGTAAGCCAGGCGGTCCGGGGAAAAATCCAGCATTGTAATCCGGTGTCCGAAAATCCCATCTCGAACATCCACCACGACATCAACTTCGCCTTTAGTGGCAGCTATGGCGGTTAACCACTGGGCGGCTTCGCTTTCATCCATTTCGACTCCCAGTCGTCTGGCAGATTCTACAATGCGGTTCATTTCCTCAGACGGATTAATGACATTGGATTCCACGGCTACCTCCTAAAATTGGGGTATGGATGGCAGGAATTCGTCCCGGACTCAGGACACAGGTTTGCGTTTTTCGATGTCCGCCAGAATTCCCTGGAAAATAAGGGCTTGATCGATCGCATCCTCGAGCGCATTATGCGTGAGCGCTTTCGACTCATTGTAGATATTATGCAGAATTTTGCCTGAGGTTTCGACCCAGGGTTTTCCGCTAAAACCCATATACACCGCCTTGATATCAATGGCGCTGTGACCAAACGGGTTCTCTCCCAGGTAACGCATAAAATAATCATGGACGAACATCCAATCAAAGGGAGCGTTGAATGCCACAAAAACAGGTTTTTGTCCGGCAGGCGTTACCGAGGAAATCCAATCTCTAAACTGCAAAAGACTGACCTCGGGCGGCAGCCCTTCTTGCTGGAGTTTTACCATGTCAAGGTTGTGAACAGCCATTGCCTCGGGGTCGGTCAAATCCTTGTCAGGCTGCAGTTCCACATAAAAAGACTCTCTCGGTTGACCGAGCGTACACGCGCCAATGGATAACAGGGCATAACGACTGGGGACTGGTCCGGCTGTTTCGACATCCACACAAATATAGGATTTCATTTCATCGCGAAGCGTATTCATCATGTAATTCTATCTTGAAATTGTAAGTTCATACTGCCAGCGGGAGGATAAAAAGAGGACAGAGATTATTAACCATTCAGGTCAACGTTTTGTAATAGCGGATATAATCGTTCCAAAGATTCGTGATTTATAGGAGGGAATGCCATGGAA
>JAJZTR010000086.1 GCA_021848775.1 Chloroflexota bacterium
AGCCAGGGCTTCGACCTGATCGTAATCGATTTGTTCAGTTTCCGGATTAACTGTATAGTGAACAACGTTGAACAGTTTTCCTGAGCGGTTAACGGATGAGCCATGGGTTAAATGACCGCCGTGAAGCAAATTCATTCCAAGGATGGTGTCACCCGGGGTCACTAGTGCCGTATAGACCGCATTGTTGGCGGGAGCACCGGAGAGCGGCTGAACGTTTATATAAATTTGGTCAGCGGAAAATTTATCAGTGGCAAAAACTTCGGCACAGCGCCGGCGGGCTAGCGATTCAATCGCATCGGCATATTCGACGCCTTTATAATACCTTGGGTCGGCATAACGCCGGTAATAAGTCAGTCGAGCGGTGTAATCGAGGATTTCTGATTCACTCATAAACCGGGTTTCTTCATCCGGATAACCCTCGGCATACAGATTTTGAAAAACAGACCCTAACGCCTCGCGCACCGCGACAGGTGCAGTACTCTCACTAGGGATGAGGATAAGTTTCCGGAACTGGCGCTCTGCTTCCAGGCGGACAAGTTCGTTGACATCCGGATCGACCTCAGCCAGTGAGCCCCGGGTCAAAAAATCGGCCATTGCTCTCTCCTTATGAACCCCAAAATTTTGGAAATTTAATTTAGGCATGCCAAATAATAGAATTGGCACACCAATTCCACTTCTATTGTATTCAGCCCCGATATTCGGGTCAAGTAAATTGATGTCACGTGTATATTTAGCTGGAATTTAAGTGTACGATGCAGGTTGCAAAACTTTCTCAGCAAGCCAGGTCAACGTCAATTCGAACAGGTCAGCTTTATTCGGTTCATTGTGTAATTCGTGATACCCGCCCGGAATCTCGACAAATGTCAGGTCACCTTGATATTGGCTGGCAAACTTCCGCGACCCCGAAATATTAACCAAACGGTCGCATTCGCCGTGAAATATCAACATGGGCACATCTAAGGTCACTATGTTTTCCTGTTGCCATTTACCTACAGACAACAAGTCAAGGCCAAAACGGACTGAAACCATATTGTGCACAAGCGGATCGTTTACGTAAGCTTCAACCACAGATGGGTCACTGCTTAAACCTGATACATCCAAGCTGTTGGTCATGGGAAAACGAGGGTAAATTGAATACAACAACTTGCCAATGGCGACTTTAAGTGGTGGGACATTAACCACTTCCAGCCCTGGTGAGGAAACAATCAGTCCCGATATCGAAGGTTTACGCTTCATGGCGTGATACAAAATTAAATTTCCACCCAGACTATGTCCATATAATACTTTAGGGACACCAGGGAACCTGATATCAGTTTCCGTCAACAATAAATCAATAATTTCCAAGAAATCATCGAAGCTGTCCGCATGTCCGCGCTGACCGCCGGACTTGCCATTACCAACCAGGTCGGCACCAATAAATCCATAATGATTGTTCGTAAACATTTGGGCAACATGTTCGTAACGCCCAATATGCTCTCCAATGCCGTGGACCAAGACGATCACTGCTTTTACTGGTTCATCGGGGCCCCATGCACGGGCGTAGATGGGAATATTCTTCGAGGTGCGCCAAGAAAATTCTATTGTTTCCATTTAATTCCTTATCGTGGTAATACTAACCTTGTGAGATAAAGGAATAAGTTTAATGGATAGTGGTTTATTTCGCAACAGAGAAAAAGGGCGTTTTGCCTATTTGTTACACGGTATAATTAGATTAAGTTCCGTTAAAAAGGAAAACCAGTGCATTATTATCAAATTTGCATCGTTTGTAAAATATTCGGGTTAATTAAGGGTAGAAATGCCAGGCACTGATTCACCGATGGATGAATTAAGCGATGACGACGCTATCATCCTGGCTGGAAAGGGAGATACAGACGCCTTCAGCGTTCTTTATCTACGCTATGTTAAGCGCATTTACAACTACATTTATTACCGGACCGGAAGTCAACACGACGCTGAAGATCTGACCGAGCGGGTTTTCTTTCGGGCGATGAATCATATCCATAATTACCGCAACCGCGGGTTGCCTTTCTCTGCCTGGCTCTACCGAATTGCTCATAACCTGGTTGCGAACTGGCATCGTGACAGCCACCGCCGGCGGGAGGTGCCACTGGATGATCATTCACACACCATCCGGCATGGAGAGCAACCCGAAACAGCACTGTTGAAGAATCAAGAAATCGAGGGATTGCTTGAGGCTATCCGTAAACTGCCTGAGGAACGCCAAAATTTGCTGATTTTAAAATTTGTGGAACACATGTCAAACGACGAGATAGCCCACATAATGGGGCGCAGTGAAGGAGCCATTAAAAGTCTATATCACCGCACATTGCTTTCATTGCGGGATGATCTGAGCAAGTCGAGAGGAGATTGAAGGGATGTTGCGAATTGTCGCCGATGGATCTGCCGACATGCCTGAAGGCTGGGAAGAAAAATTTGGGATTAATATCCTTCCCCTGAATATTCAGCTAGGCGAGGAGACATTTTTACAGGGGAGGGACATAACCTCCAGTAATTTTTATGACCTGGTGTTAGCCAAAAAACTGCCGCCTAAAACAAGTCTGCCTTCTCCCTCCCAGGTGATCGAATTTTACAAGAGCATTGTGAAAAAAGGTGACCAGATCCTTTCAATCCATGTTGGAAGCAAGCTGTCGGGGACATATAATGTTGTGCAAAAGGCCGCAGGTGAACTTGTTGGTGAAATAGAGGTTTTTCCCCTTGATTCTGGCGCGGGTTCAGCTGCGATTGGTTTTATGTGCCGTGAGGCTCGAATATTAGATCATTTGGGATGGCCAGCAAGTTCAATAGTCTCTCATCTATCGAGTTTGCGGGAAAAGTTAACTGTAATTTTTACGGTCGAAAATCTTGAATTTGTCCGGTTGAGCGGTCGTATCAATTCTCTACAATCAGGATTAGCTTCATTATTGAAAATAAACCCGATTATTGTGCTTAAAGACGGACTGCTCAATATGGCGCAAAAAGTGCGAACCAGACAACACGCAATAGATACGATCATTGAGAATGTCCGCAGCCGGGTTGGTGATAACAAGATCCACCTTGCAATCGTTCATGCTGCCTGCCCGGAGACCGCCAAAAGCCTGGTTGAAAAGGTCCGCAAACTTATTCCCACAGCCGATGAAATTGTGGTAACCGAATTATCAATTCCGGTCGCTGCTCACCTGGGACCAGGTACGATTGGAATTGTAGCTTATCCTGTTATAGAGGGGGTACTATAAATTATGCATCTGGATATTGCACACCTTACACACATAGAACGTGACCTGTCCGATTATCTCAGGCCAATTGATCCTGACCCGGGCTTCATTGATACTTTAAGCCAACGCCTTAGCCGTTCCGATCGTACAATTTTAGATCGAACATATCCCCACAGGAAATTCTTATCCGTTTTAGGCTTGGGGTTTTTGATTGGATTGATTATTTTATTGGTGCTGGGCGAGCGTCCTAAACGGTAAATCCCGGTTTGAGGTCAGCCGCGAGCAAGCGTGGCTAATTTCTCTTTTAATATTTCATTTGACGGTTCTACCAAAATGGAACCGTCTGGAAAAACAATGGTTGGTACTGAACGGAACCCGTTATTAACTTCCTGGACGTAATTTCGGGCTTCTGGATCTTTGTCGATATCGATGTAAAAGTAAGGAATTTCCAAATCATCGAAAACCGCCCTTGCCCGGCGCGAGTCAAAGCACCATCGGGTGCCGTACAAAATAATTACAGTTTCTTCATCTGTCAAATTTTATCTCCTTGATCTGTTCTGCGGCCCAGGCGATGAGAACCCGGGCATCCGCAATTATGTCAGCCTGAATGGGCAGTGTGTAATCCGGGGCAACCCTGGTTAACAATCGAGCAATCGCTTCCTTGATGTGCCCCGGAGTCGTTTCAAGCTGTCCAAGATGATTTAATACAGCGAATGCACTTGGATCTCTGATGGTCTCCCCAGAGGCATTGAACAATGCCCTGACGGCAATGCCGGCAGCCCGGCGTGCACACACGCGCGCCTTGCCTTCATTTCCGGTCAGGCGTGCATTTTCTGAACAAAATAATTCCTGATCCAATGCTGTTTGCGTAATAGAATCAAACATGGCAATCCTGCGACTATTTTAATTGATTAAAGGGAGGAAATGAACCAGGTTGATACGCGGGTAGAATCAGTTAACCAAATCAGCCCTGGGTATTTGCCCGGGGCTGAAATTTTTCAACTCAGAGAAATAAGTTTGATGGATTTTATTCCAGTATATTGCCTAATAGGAAGATCCCTATGCCCAACCCTGATTCTTTACGAAATTGGTGATGACAGGGATGGTGATGTACTCGCCCTTATTGGCTTTGACTGCGTAAATGATAACGATGGCAAGCCAGACAAATGGGAAAATACAGCTTACGACCGGAATAAAGGCTAAAATGGTCCCGAAAACCAGCAAAACTATGCCTAAAACGAGCGCCTGAAAATAGTGTGCTTTGAGGAAAGGTCTGTTTTTCTTGTCTTCCATGAGAAGAATGATGATGGGGATGAGGGGAGTTAGCAAGTATGAGAGCATAGCCCAAAGCCGGTCTTCGCTGGTGATTTCTGGACTGGGAGTGGGGGTTTCGTATTCGGACATCTTTATCTCCTTGAGGTTGGGAATATGGGAATAGTGTTATTGTATAGCAATAATTCGCTAAATACTACTAATTAAGTGAATGAATTTTCTCAACGTAGTGGAAGAAAACAAATATTTTTGATACCCAAATTTAGCCTGGGTTCGAAATGATTGTGTTAAAATCGTTCCGATGAATGAAATACGCACAGTATTTATGGGCTCCCCAGAGTTCGCCCTGACGATCCTTCAGTCTCTGGTCGGAAAGGTGAATTTGGTAGGAGTGGTTACCCAGCCGGACCGTCCGGCGGGACGCGGGAAAGTCCTGACAGCGCCGCCAGTTAAACGATTGGCGCAGGAAATCGGTATTCCTGTGCTGCAGCCAGAACGCCTGCGTAATCCGGATTCTTTTGCGCAATTGCAAGCCTGGCAGCCGGACTTGATAATTGTCGCGGCATTTGGTCAAATTCTGCGGCAGAATGTTTTGGAGTTGCCAAAATTCGGCTGCATTAATGTACATGCATCTTTGCTGCCCTGCTGGCGCGGCGCAGCACCCATTCAGGCCGCAATACTGCATGGGGATAAAGAAACTGGTGTCACGATCATGCAGATGGATGCAGGGGTGGATACCGGAGGAATACTGGCTCAACAAACCGTTCCCATTCTAGACGAAGATGATGCCGCCAGCTTATCTTCACGCCTGGCAATTGCTGGAGCGAAGCTGCTGCTCGATTCACTGCCAGGTATCTTGGCAGGAACTATTCAGCCTGTGCAACAAAACCACGAGTTGGCGACCTATGCACCAATGATCAAAAAAGAGGACGGGTTTTTAGATTTTACAACCCCTGCTCAGGCACTGGCGCGAAGGGTCAGAGCTTTTACTCCCTGGCCAGGAACTAGCATGAGGTGGGATGGCCAAAACCTCAAAGTGATACGTGCTAAGGCCATGTCAGGGTCTAAAATCCTGCCGGGGCAGCGCGGGATCGTGGATGGGCTTCCGGTGATCGGTACGTCTGATGGAATGCTTGCTCTGTTGGAGGTGCAGCCGCCAGGAAAAAAAGCCATGCCGGGCAAGGTGTTTCTAAATGGAGCCCGGAATTGGGAAAATATATCAATCAGGTCAAACTAAACAGCCTATATGACTGACCTGAATTTATTAATCATCGGGGCAGGAGCTATCGGGACGTATATTGGCGGCAGCCTGCTGCTCAATGGACAACGAGTGGTGTTCCTGGACCGGCCAGGTACGGCTGACTCCATCGCTGCCGCAGGGATGAAGTTGGTTATTGATGGACAGACCCGCGTGATCGATCATCCGGTTGTGATCGAGTCGCTACCGGAAAGTTTACAAAAAGGACCGTTTGATGCGGCTTTGGTGGCTGTCAAATCTTATGATACGCCAACTTTGGCGGAACAATTGTCATTGTTCAAAGGTCAAATGCCGCCCATCCTGTGCATGCAAAATGGGGTCGAAAATGAAGAGGTCTACTCTACAGCCCTGGGACCGGACCGGGTAATTGCAGGCACCTTGACCAGCGCAATTGGGAAACCCGCCTACGGAACGGCGGTTTTGGAGAAATTACGCGGAATTGGCATTGCAGATCAACAAGAGGTCAGTAAAAAAATTGTAGAGGGGTTCAACCAGGCAGGATTACAAGCCAGGTTGTATGCTGATGCCAAAAGTATGAAATGGTCGAAACTGGTGACTAACCTATTGGCAAATGCTTCCTCGGCAATTCTTGACATGCCGCCCAGTGAAATCTATAGCCATCCGGGTTTATATGAAATGGAAGCCCGTCAGATTCGCGAAGCTCTGGAGGTGATGCGCCGGCTGGGCCTGCAAGTGGTCGATTTGCCTGGTACCCCGGTGCGTTTGCTGGCGCTGCTTATGCAATTTGTGCCGACCTGGATCGGCCGCAGACTGTCTGTTCGCCTCTTAAGTCGTGGACGTGGAGGGAAAATGCCCTCCTTTCATATTGATTTGCACTCCGGACGCGGTCAGACCGAGGTAGATTTTCTCAACGGGGCTGTGGTTCGCTTTGGTGAGCAATTTGGTGTTCAAACTCCCGTCAATCGAATGTTGGCAGTTACATTGCAGCAGTTAACGAACGGCAGCCAACCGTTGGATAGTTATCGCGGTCAGGCAGAAAAACTGCTTGATCATCTTAAAATCTATTAAAATTGCGTGTAGCAATTGAAGGGTATACATGACGATACCAGACTGGGTGTATGATCGTATCTTTTACCAGATATTTCCGGACCGGTTTGCCAATGGCGACCAAACCAATGACCCGCCCAATAAGCAGCCGTGGGGGACATTACCGGATACGGTTCATTTTCAAGGGGGTGACCTGGCAGGAATTCAACAAAAATTGGATTATCTGGGTGACCTGGGGGTAAACGCCATTTACTTGAATCCCATCTTTTTGTCGCCATCCTCCCACCGGTACAATACTGTGAATTACTATGCAATCGATCCAAAGCTTGGCAGCCTTGACGAGTTCAATAACTTTTTAAAAACGGCTCATCGAAAAGGGTTTCGGGTCATATTGGATGGGGTCTTCAATCATTGCGGACGTGGTTTTTTCGCGTTCAACGACGTGTTAGAAAATGAGGCGGATTCCCCCTATTACAATTGGTTCCATATTAATCGTTTTCCTTTACAGGCGTATACACCAGGGAAATCAACCAATTACACTGCCTGGTGGGGGTATAAGAGCTTGCCGAAGTTCAACACCGATTATGCGCCGGTGCGTAAATATATTTTTGATGTTGCAAAGTTTTGGGTGGATCAGGGTATCGATGGCTGGCGATTGGATGTCCCCAATGAAATTAATGATGATTCATTTTGGGCTGAATTTCGCCGGGTTGTGCGGGCTGCGAATCCAAACGCCTATCTCGTGGGAGAGATTTGGGAGGTCGATTCGCGTTGGGTAGGTGAAAATCACTTCGACGGATTGATGAATTACCCTTTGCGAAAGGCAATACTGGGCTTGATCAACGACGAGCGCGACGGAGATGGGTTTATTGATGATATCCAGCAGATTATAAAAGCATATCCGTATGAAAACGTGCTGGCAATGTACTCACTGTTGGGGTCGCACGATGTCGAAAGACCTCGAACCTTATTCGGCGGCTCTGTGGAAAAGACCTGCCTGGCGTTTACGCTCCTCTTTGGTTTGCCTGGCGTTCCGTCCATCTATTATGGGGATGAAATTGGCATGGAAGGTGGCCGCGATCCTGACTGCCGGCGTGCCTTCCCCTGGGATGAAAGGAAATGGAGCCGTACTTTACAGGAGCATATCCGGCTGTTGGCGCAGATTCGTATGGCATATTCCTCTTTACGGCGCGGAGAGATCATCTGGCCGGAAAAAGGTCAGGTGGAGGGTGGTGTCGCCTGGATACGCAGCCTTGATTCAAATAAGAAAATCTTGATTACAGCCAATCCCTCCGGTAAAGATACCGTGTTACGCCTCAAAGAGTTACCAACAATGCCTGTTGAAGGAAAGTTGCCGAATTTGTTGGATGAAACGCACGAATTACACATCGCACCGAATCAGGTTAGCGCACCCCTCCCTGCCTGGGGTGCTGGGATGTACTTGCTGCCGGATTAATTACCAGTATCCCAACCAATTTCTTCCGCAGCGATGAACAGATCGGTCGCTGAAATTATTCCGACCAGAGTGTTCTTCTCATCCGCCACCGGCATGTGGTGAATCCCTTTTTCCTGCATGCGAATCGAGCATTCCTTTAATGTCCAATCAGGCCGCGCAACCAGAACCGGGATGGTCATAATATCCCGCACGGTGGTTTGTGCAGGATTTCGGTCACTGGCGATAATTTTGTCTCGGATGTCGGTGGTGGTCACGATTCCATAGGTTGTTTGATGACCTTCATCCAACGAGACGATAAGGCTGTGTATATTGCGGCGGCGCATCAGTGTAAGAGCATACGAGACGCTGCTGTCAGGATCGATGACCGTAACCGGACTGCTCATCCAATCGCGAACCAGATGGTTCATGGTATCTATCTCCTTAGGGAAAATGTTTCGTGGCCAGAAAAAATTTAAGCACGAAAATATGATTCATAGACCGCATCTGTTCGGGCTGCCATGATGAAATCGTTGCGGTGTAAGCCTTTAACCGAATGCGTCCACCAGGTGACGGTGACCTGACCCCATTCAGTGAGGATAGCAGGGTGGTGGTCTTGATCCTCGGCTTGCTGGCCAACGTGATTGGTAAAACTTAGCGCGCTGTTGAAGTTCTGAAATTTGAAGGGTTTGGTAATGATCAAGGTACCATCACGATCGATCAATTGCCAGCCGAGGACCTGTCCAAGCAGATTCTGTATTTCTGGCGGAGTAAGTGCCGTGGTTTTCTTGTCTAACCGCACACAGGTTTCCATGCTCAATGGATTCATTGGCAAATCCTTTCCAAATGAACTTTATCCAACCAAATTATAACTAAAGTTATAAAGATTATGTTATTTACGAATGCAGAAGTTAATAAAATTTATTGGTCAGCATGGATCAGCCATGAGACCCTAAAATATAAAGAAAAATTTAGGGCTGTCTTGTTGTTAGGGTGTTCCGAAGTTTTCCGGTGAACTGTGTTCACTTTCGCGAGGTTTTAGCAGGTGAACGATCTTCGACCCCTAATGCAAGGATAAGTTTATTGATCTGAAAATCAGATTCTTCCTCGGCTGCCAGCATCTTTTTGCCAATTTCGTAGCTGCCAAGGATGGTTTCCAGGAAATGTACCAGGGTATATTTCGGATCTGCGGAAGTCTGCAACACTGAAACCGTAACCATCCACCATACCAGTTCAACAAAAGCTTCGTGGCTAAACCATAAGATATCCTGATAGCGGTTCACGCCCAGGAATCGCTGAATTTCTGGGTCTGACAGCCATGTTTGGATTACCTGCTGAACAGGCATGGTTCCGATTCCGTCAAACCAGCGTTGATTTCCAATTAAAAGCCGCAGGATCCCGGGTAATTTCCAGGTTTCAGTGGTTGGAATTCCCATTTGATGGGCAACCTTAACCAGATGCCGGGTTAATTGCCATTCTTCCAACCAGCTTATGCTTTGATTTTCATAGTCGGGTGCGCCGGTCAGCTTGCCCAGATCATGAATAAACAGTCCGGCTAACAATAGAATCCAACGGTCCGTCCGGTCAGCCAGCCCGTCTTGAATAAATTTAATCGCTTCATCGTAGGCTCCGCGCGAAGGAATCGGCAGCAATCTGCCGGGAGTTGGAATTGCCAGTAAAAGCTCAATTTGACGCCTTAATCCCTGAATAATCTCGACGTAGTTTTCAGAAGCTCCGGTCTTTGCTCTAACCCCGTCCACGAGCGCGGTCATTTTTTGTGCGGCTTCATCCAATATGCCCGGAGAAAGTTGCTGATTTGTTGCTGAAAGCCGGTTTGACAATAAATGTTCGAAATAGCCCGCGTTGACGATTTCAGCGAACGGGCGCATGATCGGCGCGAGGAGTAGTTCCTGTAGCGCTTCGTCGATATTGGGAACTCCCCGACCGCTCAAATAGTCGCAAATTGAGCGGTAATATCCTTGTTGATCGTCACTTACGACCTGGAAATTCGTGAACACATGCGCTTGATAGCCGGATAGTTGGAGGCGAAGTCCCTGATCGGCAATTTCGTGGGCAGGACGGATGTATTCCAGCCCGGTAAGACTGTCGCGGAAGCGAATAAACATATGGTGGTCTGAAGGCAGGTTCAAACCTTCCGACATGGACGTTTGCTTAAGCCGTGTTTCTTCAGGAACTCGCGATTTATAAGCAGCTGACCATTTCACCCAGCCTTCACTCGAAGCGAATTTATTGTTATAAACCACCAGGGCACGCTGATCACCCAACCGGTTTGAGTAAGCATAGACATCCTCATTCACCCAGCCTTCGGTGGTGAAGAAATCATACAGCAGGAAATTATCGACGCCCGCGAAAACCGGGCGTTGGTGGAGAAGCGGAAATATTTCACGTTGATGGCGCTCAACCAGGTTGGAATCTACCTGTTCGTCCCAATAGGCGCGTTTGTATTCCATGCCGTATTTTTCGGCGAAACCTTCAACCTGCCCGTGCCCGAACATCGGTAAACCGGGAAGCGTGCTCATGAGGACACAGATCCCGAAATACTTGTCGCCCTTGCCAAACTGCTCTACCGCGGTGCGTTCATCCGGGTTGTTCATAAAGTTGACGTAGCGTTTAAGGATTTCCGGTTCGAACTCGAGCGTATTCTTGATCAATTTACGGTAGTTGGCGTTCTCTTCATTGCGCAGCATGTTCATGAACGCGCTGTTGTAGACGCGATGCATGCCCAGCGTACGCACAAAATAACCTTCCATCAACCAGAAGGCTTCAGCAAGCAGCAGAGTGTCCGGTACCTCAGCGGCTACCCGATCCACTACTTCGCGCCAGAATTCGACTGGAATCGCTTGGTCGAACTGTTCCTTGGTCATCCCAAAATCTGCGCGGGAAGGGATGGCACCACCCGTACCTGGCTCCGGGTACCATAATCTTTGGAAATGCCGTTTGGCAAGGGTCATGGCGGCATCGAACCGGATGATGGGAAAGCGGCGGGCAACATCGAGAATGGTCTGGATGACCTTTTCGCGGACTTCAGCGTTCAGATAATCAAGCTGAGCAGTGTCATTCCACGGCATGGTTGTGCCATCGTTGCCATGGTAGATGTATCGCTCGCTGCCGGTAAAATTTTCCCGGCGCTTGAATACAACTGCGGCATCGCTGCGGGAATAATAATGATCCTCCAGGAATAAACTTATTCTCCCATCAGGCGAGAGGTCTGGGCCATTAAAGGAGTAGGATGGGAAGGGTGAATAATCCAGGCCGATAAACCAGTCCGGGTGTTCGATCACCCAGGCTGAATCGATTCCCATATGGTTGGGCACCATATCGCTCGCCAGACGGATACCATAGCGCCAGGCTTGTTCCCGCAATTTATTGCAGGCTTCTTCCCCACCAAGTTCCCCCGCAATCTGATAGGATGCCAGCGAGTAAGCGGATGCAATCGCCTCCGGATTAC
>JAJZTR010000087.1 GCA_021848775.1 Chloroflexota bacterium
GGGCAAAACCGCAGGCTTCGAGCGATAACGCGGCCATGATGGTGAAGGCATCATGCTGTTCGAACAAATCGATATCCGCTGGAGTAACTCCTGCCTGACTGTAGGCTTGTAAAGCCGATTTTTCTGCAGCGCTGAGCCATAGGGGCTGTTTACGGGAATGAACGGCGATGGTATCGGTTGCAGCGCCTGATCCCAAAACCTTAACCGCTTTATGCTGAGGAAATCGATTGAGGGCTTCGACTGGAACTACCACGACCGCAGCTGCTCCATCTCCAATGGAAGATGAGTCCAGAAGGTTGATGGGCGGGCAGATCATGGGAGCCTTGAAGTAATCCTTCTCGGTTATGGCTTTGCTCAGCCTGGCAATAGGGTTGTGAACTGCATTGGCATGAGAATTAATCGAGAAGGGGGCAAAGTGATGATGCTCCCAGCCGTATTCATGCATGTACCGGTTCATTATCAGGGCATTCAAGGCCACAAAGGAGACGCCCTGGGTTACTTCCCAGTCGGCATCGGCGGCAGTTGCCAGTTGCGCGGTGATCTCAGCGCCAGGAGAATCGGTCATTTTCTCAACGCCCACAACCAGTGCAATTTCCATCATACCCGAGCCGACAGCCATCAATCCGGCACGGAATGCAGCCGACCCTGAGCTGCAAGCAGATTCGATATGCATCGCATTCGCATATCGCACACCGATCCAGTCAGCGATATACGCGCCTAACTGCTGCTGCCGGTTGGCCGAACCAGACATCATATTGCCGACAAAGACACCGTCCACGCCATTGATTCCGGCATCCTGCATGGCAGCCAGTGCAGCTTCACCTGCCAAGTCACGCAGGGATTTGTCCCAGTGTTCATCGATGGTGGTTTGACCAATTCCAATGACGGCTAGTTCGCGCATATTGACCTCGTGGTGGGAGAGTTTCAATCGTTATTATAGCCAGTAAAGCTGTCACAACCTATCAAATATGAATATTGCCAGTACCTCGTAAGTTAAATTCCGGGCGGTATAATAAATCGCAGTAGCCCTACCATAAGATTTACATAAACCTAAGCATCGTTCAGTCATTCAAATGAAATCATCCTTCAATCTCAAAACCGCCAGCGCAATTATTTTCGTTATCCTTGCCGGATGCACACCTCTGGCAGGAAGATTACAGAAAGACCCGGCCGGTCCATCATCGCTGGCGGTGGGGGAACTGGTCCCGGCAACGGCAACGCCATTCAAGCCGCTGCCCACTGCCACAGTTACCCCAACACCAACCGAGCCGCCGGAGATTCCAGTGTGGATTCCCGAGTGGATCCCGGAACAGTTATCCTCCGCCATCGATCTGAAGTACCCATATATCGATGCGGAAAACGAATCCGATTCTATGATCCGAATCAGCCTGCACGAAGTAGATAACCCTGATTTCACCTGGGTTTATGCGCTGGTAGCTCCCTTTCCCACAATACGCGATGATATTTCATCAGAAGAATTACGCAGGGTATGGAGTGGTACAAGCGATTCCTCCTATCAAATCCTGGTCGATGAGTCCACATTAGGGGTTTTCAAGGCAAAATGGGGTGATCCAGAACTCGATAAAGTGCGTGTAGTCATCCCAGAAACAATGCTGGATACTGCGTGGGCTGAAAAATACACCCTGGCACTCATCCCATTCGAGGAAATATCCCCACGCTGGAAGGTGCTGCGTGTCGATGGACTTTCGCCATTGGATGGCAGCCTGGATTTGGTCCAATACCCTCTGGTGGCACGATTCAACTGGGAAGGGCGTATCCCCATTGGTCAGGGCAAAGTTGGACAGCTGCGTGACGCTGGTTATCCAACGACGAATCGGGACGAAGGCAAGCTCACCCGGATATTGCTGACCGGAACCACCGCCCTGGTGCGCTTGACTGCTGAACGCATGGAAACCAAGGGTATCGATTATCCGATTGGCGATATTTTACCCTGGTTGCTGGATGCGGATTTCACCCATATCAGCAATGAAATTTCGTTTTACGATCAATGCCCGCCTGCCAGTCCGGAGCGGTTGGGAACTCGTTTTTGTTCGAACCCAGATTACATCGAACTGCTGGATCTGATCGAAGTGGACGTGGTGGAGTTGACCGGGAATCACCTGATTGATTACGGCCGGAAATCCTTCTCCAGCACCCTGGAAATGTACGAGGAGCGCGGAATTCAAACCTATGGGGGCGGGGCAAATTTATCTGAAGCGATCGAGCCGCTGATCATCGAGCACCATGGGAATCGCATCGCATTTCTTGGCTGCAACCGGGCGGGACCCGAATCTGTTTGGGCAACCGATGACCGGGCAGGTGCTGCGCCATGCGATCTTGACCGCATGGCTTCCGATATTCAGAATCTTCTTGATGAGGGTATCTTGCCGATCGTGACCTTCCAGCACTACGAACTCGAGGACTTTTTACCCATCACCCTGGCACGTCAGGAGATGCAGCAAATGGCGGAGGCGGGGGCAGTGGTTGTTTCGGGTTCGCAGGCTCACTTCCCGCACGGTTTTACTTTTGTTGGCGATAATTTTGTTCACTACGGCCTGGGTAACTTGTTTTTCGATCAGATGTGGCCGAATCACCGGCGGGAATTCCTTGACCGTCACGTTTTCTATGATGGACGGTACCTGGGTGTGGAGGTCATGACGGCTATGCTGGAAGATTATGCCCGCCCACGGCCAATGACTCTAGATGAAAGGACGAAAATGCTAACCACATATTTTGAAGTCAGTGGTTGGCAAATTTCAGATAAAGATTGACCATGCGTAAGAAATCATTAGCCGTATTCCTGATACCGTTTATTTTTTTATCGTCATGCGCACCGCAAGCAGAGTCCAGTGACAGCTCCGTGTCTTCACCAACTCAAGTACAGGTCGAAGCTGCAATCAGTACTTCTGCAGTGGTGCAGAACCAGGAAACGACTCCTACGGTCGCTCCTGCATCGCTTTCCGACCTGAACTTTTGGATTGAGCCATCGGTGCCGGCCCAATTGGCGAACAGCCTTGGCTCAATTTCGATTGCACCTGAAGAATCCTCTGCAAACCTGCGATTGGGATTAATTTCCGATCAGGAGCCCGGTGTTGTGTGGATTTATGCACTTGCCACTCCGTTTTCATCCCTTCTGGATGAAATGTCATTGTCTGCCCTGAAATCCGCCTGGAAGGGCACTTCCGACCCATCGTATGACATATACCTCGAGGAATCGACCTTAGCCGCCTTAGAAGTCGTTCTGGGCCAGCCTGGAGCCAATGTAATGACACTGGAAGCCGATGATATCCTCGCGGCTTCCTGGGAGGATGAGAATACCCTGGCTATATTACCCTTCGAAGCCCTGGAGCCGCGCTGGAAGATCATTGCCATCGACGGTCAATCGCCCATTCACAACGATTTCGAGTCTGACGCCTACCCCTTGAAGGCAACCTTCGGCTGGCAGGGGGATTCGGTGATGATGTCTGTTTTATCTCAAGCAGTCGATAAAGATGAATTTATCCAGATTGCCGGCAACCGCGATCCAACCCAACTGACGGTGCTGGTGATGACGGGGGTGACTGCCCTGGTGCGCGCCACGGCGGTCAAGATGGAAGAAAAAGGCATGACCTACCCGGGGGAAGCGGTCCGCGATTGGCTGGTCAACGCTGATTTAACCCATATCAGCAATGAAGTGTCCTTCTCGCCGGTATGCCCGGATCCAGTTTCTTACCCGGGAGCATTGATATTTTGCAGCAAACCCGAATATATCGAATTGCTGGACTACGTGGGAACGGACATCCTGGAACTGACGGGTAACCACGGCATCGACTGGGGCAGAGATGCCCTGACGTATTCGCTTGGCCTGTACGAAGACCGCGGCTGGCTGGTTTATGCCTCAGGGGAGAGTGCAGCCCAGGCTAGAGAAGCGGTCACGGTTGAACATAATGGCAACCGGCTGGCTTTTATTGGCTGCAACCCGGCCGGGCCGGAATTCATCTGGGCAACTGAGACGCAATCAGGCGTGGCAAACTGCGATTACCCTTGGATGTGGCAAAGGATTCGCCAGCTGACGGATGAAGGATATCAGGTGATCTCCACTTTTCAATACTTTGAGACCTACCGCCACTATGTAGAACCCTTCGAAGAACGCGATTTTCGATCCATGGCTGATGCCGGCGCGGTGATTGTCAGCGGCAGCCAGGCGCATCATCCAATGGCGATGGAGTTCTATGACGGCAGCTTTATCCATTACGGTCTGGGGAATCTCTTTTTCGATCAAATGCACACCGGCGGGTTGATTCCGGACGCTACCCGAAAAGAATTCATCGATCGGCATGTGTTTTATAATAATCGTCATATTTCGACCGAATTGCTGACCGCAATGCTGGAAGATTACGCTCGTCCCCGACCCATGTCACCGGCAGAACGATTTGATTTTCTGACCGAAATTTTCGCCGTCACCGATTGGGGTGATGTGCCTTGGATTTATAAGGAGAAATGAACATGAGATTTCATGATATTTCAGTCACAGTGACCTCGATGCTGCCAACCTGGCCGGGCGATCCCAAAGTCGAACTGGATCGCGTGGAAAAAATTGAAGAAGGCGCCAACGCCAATGTTTCACGGGTGGCGATGGGCGTTCACACCGGTACCCATGTTGACGCACCTTATCATTTTTTGGAAGACGGGACCACAGTAGATACTCTGCCATTGGATATATTAATCGGGTCGGTGCAGGTGGTTGACCTCGGCGACCAGGTAGATCTGATTACTGCGGATGTGCTGCAAAAAGCAAGCATTATTCCTGGTGTCTCGCGCATCCTATTCAAAACGCGAAACTCTCAAATATGGGAACGCGGCGAGACCGAGTTCCAGACCAGCTTTGTTGGAATTTCTGCCGATGGGGCTGAATATCTGGTGTCGAAAGGTATACAACTGGTTGGGATCGATTACCTTTCAATTGCACCTTATAAGAACTCGCGTCCCACGCACCAAATTTTGTTAAATGCAAAAGTGATCATCATTGAGGGTCTGGACCTCAGCAATGTTAAGGCTGGCGTATATCAACTGGTTTGCCTGCCGTTGAAATTGGGCGGCTCTGATGGCGCTCCTGCCAGGACCGTGTTGATCGAGCAATAAGATTTAAGCGGCCTAGCTTTATTAACTGCGGGTAAGCAGGGTATATCCACCATCGACTACGATGACCTGACCGCGAATCATGGCTGCATCGGGTGAGCACAGGAAAGCTACCACCCCGGCAATATCTTCGGGTTGAACCAGCCTCCCGGCGGGTGTATTGGAAACCGCCCGGGCGAGAACATCGGGATCTGAAAGCATGGCAAAATGCTTGAGCGCATCAGTCTCGACGATCGATGGTGATACTGCATTGACAACAATGTTTTGCGGGGCAAGCTCGACAGCCAAATATCGAACCAGTGCTTCCAAAGCAGCTTTACTGGCGCCAACAGCTACATAGTCAGGCAGCACACGCTGCGATCCGGGGCTGGTAATAGCAACAATGCTGCCCCCGCCGCGATTTTGCATGAGCGGCACGGCCCTTTGAGCTCCAAACAGCAGCGAGCGGGCATTGACATTAAGCGTATGATCCCAGCCGGTTTCCTTTTGCTGCATGGCCGGTCGGTTGAACCCTGAAGCCGCATTGCTGACAAATATATCCAGGCCGGCAAACTCACCTTCGACCCGATCAAACAACCTGTGAATGTCCTCGATTTTTCCAACATTTGCCCGGACAACAATTGCTTTGCGTCCCACGGCACGGGCAGCTTCTGCAACCTCTTCGGCCGGAACCTGATTGCGCACGAAATTGACGATGATGTCAGCCCCTTGCTGAGCCAGGCGCAGGGATATCGCCCGGCCAATTCCACGGCCACCGCCGGTGATCAGGGCAATCTTGCCCGCAAGAGGGAGTGTCTGGTTCATCAGGATTGATCCGTTGATTCAAATTCAGAATACTTGATTGGGAGCAGCAGTGCCTGGTTGAAAAAAGAAATTCCCTGAGGCCCGAGCCGGGCTAATTCGGCGTAGACAGCCTGAATGTTATTTCTTAAGTCCTCAAGATCGATACCCCGGCAAATTGCTGGAAAGGGTTTGAGCCACGGCTGGCAGCGCTGATACATTTTTATAGCCCCATTGAAATTATTTCGCTTCACGTGGTGATACATCACTGCAACCTGCAATACCCCTCGATAGAGGTCGCGGACTGACCCGCTTTCAACCCGCCAGGCTAACTCCAGGGCTTCATGGGCTTCAAAATAATCACCATGGTTGAATAATTTTAGACCGGCAAGAGCCTGCGGGTGAAGGGGACCTTGACTGCAGGATTGCTTGTGTTCGAACCCGGGCGTTCTAATACGATTCTGCTGTGAATTTGTCATACACCGCCAAACGTCTAAAGAATGGAGGGATTATAGCATACGCGTAGGGATGCTTAAGGATTCCAGCCGCGACTGATGTTTTATGATAGGATATTAACAATGTTGAGACCCAGCGTGACGATTTTTTCTCGAGGAACCGATGACCAAAATCCAGGATAATGAAATTCTTCCACTCTCGCTCGAACATAATTTTTGGACATGGTCGGCACAGGCCAAGGTAAACCCGATCCCGGTTACCCGGGCCAAAGGCGTTTATTTTTGGGATGTCGACGGCAAGCGGTATCTCGACTTTAATTCCATGGTTATGTGTGTCAACATCGGTCATGGTGATGAGCGCGTGATTGAGGCCATGGTGCAGCAGCTGCGCGAACTGCCGTTCGCCGGCCCGCAAATGGCGACCCGCGCTCGGGCTGAGCTGGGTCAACTGCTGGCGGGAATCACACCACCCGGATTGACCAAATTTCTTTATACCCTGGGCGGTTCGGATGCCAACGAAAATGCCGTCAAACTGGCTCGCGGTTTCACCGGGAAGCATAAAATCCTGACCCGCTACCGCAGTTACCACGGCGCTACCTATGGTGCAATTTCACTAACAGGCGATCCGCGCCGTACAGCCTGGGAGCCTTCCGTAATGCCTGGAGTGGTACATTTTCTCGATCCTTACCGGTACCGCTCCACCTTCCATCGTGGCAATCCGGACGTTAGTGAGGCTGAATTCGCCCGGGATTACCTGAACCATCTGGAAGAAATCATCCAGTTTGAAAACCCGGAAACCATCGCCGGCATCCTTATCGAAACGGTGACCGGAACCAATGGCGTGATTATCCCGCCCGATGGTTATTTGCAGGGGGTGCGTGAAATTTGCGACCGCTACGGAATCTTGATGATTGCTGATGAGGTGATGAGCGGGTTTGGGCGCACCGGTGAATGGTTTGCGGTGAACCACTGGAATGTCGTGCCGGACATCATGACCATGGCTAAAGGTCTGACTTCGGCGTACGCGCCATTGGGAGCTGTTGCCATGAAACCCGAAATCGCGGTCAGTTTTAACGAACGAGTTTATGAGGGCGGGCTTACTTTTAATGGTCATCCGGTGTCGCTGGCAGCCGCAATTGCCAACATTCAGGTGATGAAGTCGGATCACTTGATCGAAAACGCACGCAATACCGGAAAAGTGATGGCCGATATGTTAGCGGAACTGGTCGAACGGCATCCCTCCGTGGGCGACGTGCGGTCGATAGGACTGTTTGGCGTCATCGAACTTGTGAAGAATAAAGCCACGCGCGAACCGCTCTCTCCGTGGAATAAGACCAGTCCTGCGATGGCCTCCGTTCGTAAATACATGCTCGATCATGGCGTATTCCTGTACACGCACTGGCATACCATTTTACTGCTGCCGCCCCTGATTATTACACCTGACCAGCTTGCAGAAGGATTCGCGGTGCTGGATCAAGCCCTTGAGATTGCAGACAAAGCCGTCCAACAAGTGTAACTTTTCCTATCGCTGCGCATCTTAATTATCGTCGATAAATTTTACTGGAGATCAACCATGGATTTGAATTTGACAAGTTTCGCCTCAAAAAAAGAGGATAATCAGAAAAAGATCGAAAAAGTGCTCATTTTGGGGGCAGGTCCCGCTGGATTGTCGGCTGCTTTATACGCCGCCCGGGCTGAGTTGAATCCGCTGGTACTTATTGGCAGCGATTTAGGCGGGCAGGCTTCTCTCACGTATACCATCGAAAATTACCCCGGTTTCCCGGAGGGGGTCGGCGGACCTGAATTGGGTGAATTGTTCAAAAAACAGGCCGAACATTTTGGCGCCCGCTTTGAATACGAACTGGCGACAGAGGTCGATTTTTCCCGACGACCGTTTGTAGTCAAAACCTACAGCGGTGAAATACAGGCCGAGAGTGTGATTATCACCACCGGCGCCAGCCCTAATCACCTCAATATCCCTGGTGAAAAAGAACTTACCGGACGCGGCGTGTCATACTGTGCCACCTGTGACGGCTGGTTCTTCAAAGAGAAAAAATTGTTGGTCATTGGCGGCGGCGACAGTGCATTGGAGGAAGCTATTTTTCTGACCCGGTTCGCATCCTCTGTGACCATAGTCCATCGCCGTGATGAGCTGCGTGCCGGAGCCATCCTGCAGCGCCGCGCTAAGGAGAATCCAAAAATCAATTTCATCTGGGACACCGTTCCCGAAGAAATCCTGGGCAAGGACGGGGTCGAAGAGGTTCGGCTGCGTAATGTCAAAACTGGAGAGGGATCGACCTTTGCTGCTGACGGCGTGTTTATTTTCGTCGGTCACACGCCCAACACCCAGATCTTCAAGGGGCAGGTGGACATGGATAGCAAAGGCTATATCCAGACCGATCTGACAATGACCACCAACGTACCAGGAGTGTTTGCCGCAGGTGAAGTGATGGACTCTCACTACCGGCAGGTCGTGACCTCAGCCGGAATGGGTGCCGCGGCGGCGATTCAGGCGGGCAGGTATTTGGAAGAACACAGTTTGGAAAAGTTGGCCCTGGAAGAGTGAGAAAGCAGCCTGGATTTTCAACTCAAAGCAGATAAATTAAGTTTTCAGACCCGCTGGAAATCTCCAGCGGGTCTTGTTTATTTCGTTGGTTCCCCTGCAAATTACGGGGTTGGCGTTGCTGCAGCTGCCCCGGTGCTCCACCAGACGAAAGACCGGTTGGCACTGGCAGCCCCCGCTGGTTCATAAATCGGCTTGCCGTCGATCGAAGAACCAACCTGCCTTACTGAAACAACATACCATTTCAGAACGTGCGGCAGCGAATCGGTTGGGCGGAAGGAGGCGGGGACGATGAATTTGGTATCGGTGACATATTCCGTTAATTTACGGCCTTTACCTTCAGTCACATCCTCGATGGTGACAGCATAGGCTTCATTTTGCAGCAGCGTTCCCACCGCGGCCCACTGCAGCGATACGCTGTCATTGGCGGCGGTGAAGACCGCACCGTCAGCCGGCAGCAACAGGTTCGGCGCAGCGTATGGCGGTGGATTGGTAGGCGTGGGGGTCGGACCCGCAGTTGGCAGACGTTCGCACAGCGGGATCACCAGCGGCATGCCTTCATAAACAATATCCGATGCCAGGCCGTTGTAATTTTGAATGGCCTGAGCCGATACATTGAAGTTGGTGGCAATTCCGAACAAAGTGTCGTTGGGTTGAACCATGTAATCGTACTTTTCGCAAGCGACATCCGTCGCATCGGCAGCGCTCAACGTCTGGGTTGGCTGCGGCGACGGGGTCAGGGTTGGCTGAGGGATCATTAATTTCTGACCGATCGACAGGTTATCACAGGCAGCGGGCAGGTTGTTGGTGGTGACAATGCTGGTGACGGATACATTAAAGGCAAGGGCAATGGTGATGCAGTTATCCCCCGTTCCGACTGTATATTCGATCGGGGGGAGCGGCGTCCAGGTAGGTTCGATCGTGGCGGTGGCTGTTGCTGTCGGCGTCATGGTAACGGTGGGCGTCAAGCTGGGTGTAACGCTGGGGGTCGGTGCGACCACCTGACCCGTACTGCGCATCACGCCAAACACCGTCCCGGCGCCAATTGCCAGGATCAATAAAATTAATCCGATAGCGATGGGGAGTGAGAGCGTTACCTCGGGCAGCCTGGGGTTATTGACCTCGGCGCCTGTGGCTTTTTTATCTTTTGTTTCCCCAGCGGCGAACGAACGTCCGCAGACCAGACATCGGGTGGCATTTGTCGCTAAGCGCGTGCCACAGGTAGGACAAATTTTGGTTTTTTGTGAGGTATTTTCTGGGCTCATAGGCTTTATCAATAGTGAACCGGGGTACTACCCCCGGCGCAGAAAATTATATCATACTCAAATTTCGTCAAGGGTTTGGCAGCTTTGCCTGGCATCCGGTTTGTGTTATCCTAGTTGGCATGGCCGAAGCAACCAGCCTGTACATCCATATCCCATTTTGCCGGCACCGCTGTAGTTATTGCGATTTTAACACTTATGCCGGTTTAGATGGGTTGATTCCGGATTATTTAATGGCGCTACGGCGTGAAATTGCGTGGAATGGACAGGCAGCGGGGGAAAAGATACCGGTTCACACGATTTTCCTGGGCGGGGGTACGCCTTCGTTGATGCCTGCAGACGAATTGGCGCAAATCCTTGAGACATGTGACCGCAGTTTTGATCTCCAGAGCGGCGCGGAAATCACGCTGGAGGCTAATCCTGGAACGTTGACATTGGAATCTCTGATGGCGATGCGAAGCGCAGGTTTCAACCGCCTTAGCCTGGGGATGCAATCGGCGAATGCGATCGACCTGATGCTGCTCGAGCGTCAGCACGATACACTGGATGTGATCCGGGCGGTCGAATGGGCGCGGAAAGCGGGATTTGACAATCTCAATTTGGATTTGATCTACGGGCTGCCGGCTCAGCCGCTTGAACGCTGGCAGGCTACGCTGGAGACCGCGCTGCGCTTGCAGCCGGAGCATTTTTCGCTGTACGCCCTGTCCATCGAGCACGGCACCCCGTTTCGCCATTGGTTGGAACGCGGGCTGGTCAGTCTGCCGGATGACGATCTGGCAGCGGATATGTTCGAGTTCGCTTGCGAGAGGCTGGATCGAGCCGGGTATTTCCATTATGAAATCTCAAACTGGGCAGCGCGTGAAGGGAGTGGGCCCCGCATGTGCCGGCATAATTTGCAGTACTGGCGCAATCTGTCCTATTTAGGGCTGGGCGCCGGGGCTCACGGGTATTACGCAGGAGTGCGCACGGCCAACGGGCGCGGGGTCAAGGTGTACATCCAAAATACGGGGAAGGATTGGCAGCAAAAGTTCCCTGCCGGACCCGCCGTGGAATCGACCGTCAAGGTGGAACGCTGGACAGCGATGCAGGAGCATATGATGGTGGGACTGCGCCTGCTGGACGAAGGAGTCTCGGAACATGAATTCACCCGGCGCTTTCAGGTATCCCTGCGGTCGGCATTTCCGAAACAGATCGAACGGATGGTACGGGTTGGCCTGCTGGAATGGGGCGGCGACGGGGCGGATATTCTGCGGTTGACCCGCCGGGGATGGCTGCTTGGGAACCAGGTGTTTTCGGAATTCGTGGATTTACCCGAACCCGCGGGACTGGT
>JAJZTR010000088.1 GCA_021848775.1 Chloroflexota bacterium
TACCCTTCTGCCCGTTTCTGGGGCGCACGGTACGATCATGAATTGGAGGAGTTATTCCAGGCGGCTGATCTATTCGTGCTCCCCGGGACCGGCGGACTGGCTGTACAGCAGGCCATGTCCTACGGATTGCCGGTCATTGTCGCCGAAGCCGACGGCACCCAATCAGACCTGGTCCGTCCGGAAAATGGATGGCTGCTGCCAGGCAGCGACCTGGCAGCCCTGACCGGCGCGTTGTACAAGGCACTTAGCGAACCATCCCGTTTGCGGGAAATGGGGAAAGCCTCCTTCCAGCTGGTTGATACGATCAACCTGGAAGCCATGGTGGATTCATTTTCCCGGGCGGTTGCTGCCGCTGTGGCGTACCGCTCATCGTAATTTTTTCTTCCGTTTATTAAGGAACTGGATCGATGCACATACTCCTGGTTGCCGATGGACGCAGTCCCATCACCTTGGGCTGGCTGGAAAGTCTTTTGACGCTCGGTTATCAGGTCACGTTAGTCTCATCCTATCCTTGCCAACCCCCGGTTGGAATCAACGCCTTGCATGTGCTGCCCATCGCTTTCAGCTGGATTTCTGCCGCGCCAAAATCTGGCCAGGGCAAGCGGTCTGCAGCCCGCGGTCTGGTTAAATCCTTCCGCAAAACCTTCCTGGCTGTCCGCTATCTGCTGGCTCCACTTAGTATTCGGTATTATTCTCCCCGCTTTCGCAAACTAGTCGACCAGATCAAACCTGATCTGGTTCATGCCCTGCGCATTCCGTATGAAGGAATGCTTGCCAGTTACACCGCCGACGGCGTCCCTCTGGCGGTATCGACCTGGGGCAATGATCTCACGCTGCACGCAGCCCATTCGCGGGCGATGGCTGCTTTCACCCGCAAGACGTTGGAGCGGGCAGATGGCCTGCACACCGATACCAAACGGGATATGCGGTTGGGGCTCGAGTGGGGATTTCCCGCCAACCGTCCAGGATTGGTAGCCCCGGGTAACAGCGGCATCGATTTGGATCAGGTGCAGCAAGTACGCGCTCCTTTACCGCCTGAAATTGAAGCCTTGATTCCTAAAGGCCATACCCTGATTATTAATCCACGCGGGCTGCGTGCGTATACCCGTACCGAGACCTTCTTTCGCTCGATACCGCTGATTCTGGAGAAGGAACCCAACACTGCCATTTTGTGCCCCTCGATGGCCGGCGAACCAGAAGCCGAGCGCTGGAAAGCTGCCATTCAGGCGGATGAGCGCGTGGTTCTGCTGCCATCCCTTTCGCAGGGTCAATTGTGGGAACTGTTTACACGCTGCCCGGTATCGGTCTCTATCACCAACCATGATGGCACCCCCAATACTCTGCTGGAGGCGATGGCTTGCGGCAGTTTCCCAATTGCAGGCGATATCGAATCGCTGCGCGAATGGATTATTCCCGGAGAAAACGGATTTTTGGTCAACCCCGATTCCCCGGAAGCTCTGGCTGAGGCAGTCATTTCGTCGCTTAAAGACTCTAAACTAAGGGCACTCGCTAACCACTATAATCTCGAAATGGTGCGGGAGCGGGCTGAAGTTTCTCAAATCCGTCCTGGAATCGCGGCCTTTTATCGGAAAGTCGTTGGTTTAGGGTAAAATTGCCTTGACTTCAGGAGCAATTATCAAATGAACATCGAAACCACCCATCGATTACGCGGCATAGCCGTAGGTGCTGCAATTGGCGATGCCCTCGGGATGCCGCTCGAATTTGAAAATGCATCTCCCCCCGGGCGGATGATCCGCGAAATGCGCGCTGGGCGGCTGCCCGCTGGAAGTATCACGGATGATACCGAGATGGCTCTGGCTCTGGCTGAAAGTTTATTGGCCCGACAGCAGCTCGATCCTGATGATGTGAGCGCCAGGTTCCTCGACTGGTTTAAGCGCCACCCGGCAGATATTGGCATACACACAACCAATGTCCTGGTGAGTATTGCGCATGGAGCTGCATGGGAAACTGCGGCAGTGAAAGTGCAGCAGCACTACCCCGAAAGCGCGGGAAATGGTTCGGTCATGCGCTGTTGGCCTGTTGCTGTGTTGTGCTGGCAGGATGAAGTAACCCTGGATAATTGGTCGCGGCTGCAAAGCCGAGTTACCCATGTTCATGAAGAATGTATCGCAGGCTGCGCTTTTATTAATTCGATGATTGCGCAGATGGTTAAGGGGGCTTCTCCAAAAGACGCCTACAGTTATTCCTGCAAGAATGTTCAAATGCCAGCAAGTTTGCTCCAGGTAATCCGGTTAGCGCCCCACCGCAAACGGGATGAGCTGAGGAATACTGGCTGGGTCCGGCACACCATCGAGAGCGCCCTGTGGGGTTTACTCAACACCGATACTTTCGAAGAAGCGCTGATCCAGGTCATCAACCTTGGCGAGGATGCCGATACAGCCGGAACGGTAGTCGGAGCGCTCGCCGGTGCAGCCTACGGATTTGATGCCATTCCTGATGCCTGGAAAAATATATTGTGGGGAGAATGGCCGGTACGTTCCCGTACTATTTGGCGGCTCGCTGAATTCACCGCTTTGGCCGATCAACTGGCGGGAATTCAGGCTGAGGATACTCCTCAAGCAAGGATGGTTAACGGGGAGTAGTTTCCTTCCTCAAGGGAGGTTTTGAAAATGCTCCATAATATGATATTTCAATATCCGCTGTTTTTCTTGACGGGAACTTATCCACTGTAACCAGCGTCAAAAAAATAGTTGTTGCTTTGATTTAAGCACGAAGAAAAGGAGATGTACCAAAATGCGCTCAAAAAAATTCCTTATCCTGACCTTGGTCCTGGTTTTGACCATGCTGCTTTCAGCATGCAACGCGTTTGGACCGGCGGCTCAACCCACCCCAGATCCCGCGGCCATACAAGCCACCCTTGATGCGGTGGCAGCCTCTGCCCTCGAGACACTCACTTTTCAGCTGACCAGCACCGCCCAGGCCGTACCCACCAATACGCCTGTTCCCACGCTCGAACCTACCGCCACTCCCACCGCCACCCTCGAGCCCACACCTACCCAGGTTCCCCCGACAGCCACCAATACCAGGATTCCCGCGACTGCTACCTCTACCTTCACGCCCACACCCGGAAATTATTCCTGCCAGATCGTCAGCATTTCTCCAGCTTCTGGTTCCAGTCTGAAGGTCGGTGTAGATTTTGACATGATTTGGACCGTCAAAAACAACGGCCTTAAGAATTGGGATGTTGGCACCCTGGATCTTAAATACGACAGTGGGCAGAAAATGCAGTCCTACGGTGATGTTTTTGATATGAACACGCTGGTGGAAACCGGCAAGGAACTTAAGCTGGTCGTCGACATGGTGATGCCCACAACAACCGGCACCTACACCGCGACCTGGAAATTGTTGCTGAACGGTGCCAGTATCTGCTCGCTGCCAGTCAATGTTGTAGCCACCGATTAAACAACAGGAACAGTATCCTTACCTTTATAAAACGGGCGGTCCGCTAAGGCTAGCCCGTTTTATATTAACTTAGCAAGTATTATGTATTTATTTACCATTTGTGCATTGTCTCACTTTGACTGGAAATCCCACCTGGGCTATACTTAAGACCGCCTGAGCGTTCAGGCCATTGAATACTATTCCAGGTTTATGACTGAGGAGGGCTAGTTCTGTATGGCAGCAGATACGTTCAAACTTACTTACGCGACCATGTTCAACCCACCTGAAGAGTTGCACAACAATTACGATAAAGCTCTTGAGAAAATACGAGCAAATCTTGGCAAAGAACACGCCATGATCATTAATGGCAAGGATGTATTCGCGGACGATAAATTCGAAGACCGCAACCCGGCCAATACCGATCAGCTTGTCGGTGTTTTCCAAAAAGGCGGTGTTCGTCATGCCGAAGAGGCTCTGGCTGCAGCACGCAAAGCCTTCCCGATGTGGAGCAAAATGAAATGGCAGGATCGTGTCGCGTTACTGCGAAAAACAGCTGACCTGATGGACCAGCGCATTTATGAAATGGGGGTTGTAGTTTCGCTGGAGGTTGGCAAGAACCGGATGGAAGCCCTTGGTGATGTTGCTGAAACCGCCGACCTCATCCGCTACGCATGCAGCCGCATGGAAGCCGCCGACGGATTCGTCACCGAATTAGGACGTGATCCGCTGGCAGGGTTCGAATCCACCAATTATTCGGTGCTGCGCCCATACGGTGTATGGGTGGTCATCAGCCCCTTCAACTTCCCGGCAGCACTGACCGGCGGCCCACTCTCAGCTGCTCTGGTAGCCGGAAACACGGTGGTATTCAAACCCGCCACGGACACTCCCTGGACCTCACGTCTGATTGCTGAATGCCTGCGGGATGCCGGCGTTCCCGATGGCGTCTACAATTTCGTCACCGGCCCCGGCAGTTCCCTGGGTCAGGCAATTATCGAGAGCCCCCAGGTTGATGGCATCACCTTCACCGGCTCTTACGATGTCGGCATGAAAATTTATCGCGATTTTGGGATGGGACGCTGGGTGCGCCCAACCGTTTTGGAATTAGGCGGTAAAAACCCTGCCATCGTCAGCCGCCATGCCAACCTGGAAGATGCAGCGGTGGGCATTGTCCGTTCCGCCTTCGGTCTACAGGGACAAAAATGCTCGGCGTGCTCACGTGTATTCATTGAGGAACCCGTATACGATCAATTGGTGGGGCGCATCGTCGAATTGACCAATAAATTGACCATTGGCGACCCGACCGACCGCAAAAACTACCTTGGCCCGGTCGTGAACAAGGGTTCCTACCGCGATTATCAGCAGTTCTCCGAAGACTTGCACCAGAACAGCACCATCCTCACCGGTGGAAAAGTGCTGGTCGATGGTGATTACGGCAAGGGGTATTTCTGCACCCCAACCATCGCGGTAAACCTGCCGGAGAGTCACAAACTATGGCAGCAAGAGATGTTCGTCCCCATCACCACAGTAGCATCGGTCAAAAATCTGGATGAGGCCATGGCTCGGGCTAACAACGTGGAATATGGATTAACTGCCGGGTTCTACGGCGCGCCTGAGGAAGTGGACTGGTTCTACGAAAACATCGAGGCTGGCGTGACTTACGCCAATCGTCCGCAAGGCGCAACGACCGGCGCCTGGCCTGGTTTCCAGCCTTTCGGAGGGTGGAAAGGGTCCGGGTCCAGCGGAAAGAATTCCGGCGGAACGCATTATGTGCAGCTGTATATGCACGAGCAAATCCACACGCGCGTACGCCGCATCTAATAGCTTCAAGTTGGGATTGGGCAGGATAGTACCTGCCCAATCCCCTTTGGTATCCCATGCAGATATTTAAAATCGGCACATTCTTGATGGTGGTTGGAGCCATTATTCTGGTTCTATTCGTGGTCTCGGTGCGCGGCGGGGTCGAGGACAATGCTGGATACCTTCTCTGGGGTCTGGGGATATTTTTACTGGGCTATTTTTTATGGCACCGCTTCCCCGGTCCAAAGCCCGATCCAAGCGGTCGATTTCGCATCCTGAAAGGATCTGGTAAAACCAAACGGGTAAAACGCTCACGCCCACGCTGGCAAGAAGATGAAGAGGAAGAAGATCGTTAGCCTCGATTTAATCCAATATTCATTGCATCCATTTAATTTATTCTAGAAAATAATCCAATATGACAAATTTATGTTCGCTTTCTGAGGCAGTACAGCAGTTTGTGCACGATGGCGACACGGTGTACGCCGCCGGTTTCACCCATTTAATCCCATTCGCGGCCGGGCATGAGATCATACGCCAGGGGCGTAAGAATCTCACCCTGGCACGAGCCACGCCTGATTTGATCTACGATCAGATGGTGGCAGCCGGTTGTGCCAGCAAGTTGATTTTTTCCTACGTTGGCAATCCCGGCGTAGGTTCGCTGCGGATTATCCGCGAAGAATTGGAAGCTGGGCGGCTGGACTGGGAGGAGTATTCACATTACGGCATGATCTCGCGGCTGCAAGCTGGCGCCAGCGGTCTGCCATTTTTTCCGATGAAACCAACCGCTGCCGGAGACCTGGAACACAGCAATCCGCAATACCGCCGGGTAGTCGATCCATACTCTGGCGAGGAAGTGGTTACTGTCCCGGCGCTTAACCCGGATGTGGCCATCATCCATGTACAGCGGGCAGATAAAGCCGGCAACGCACATATCTGGGGAATTATAGGTGAGCAGAAGGAAGCGGCCTTTGCCGCAAAACAGGTCATCCTCACCGCGGAAGAAATCGTGGACGAGGAAATCATCCGTTCTGACCCGAACCGCACGCTCATTCCGGAATTTATCGTCGATGCTGTCTGTCATGTACCCTACTGCGCCCACCCCTCCTATACCCAGGGATACTACGACCGCGACAATGCCTTCTATTTGAATTGGGACAAAATCACCGAGACACGAGAATCAGCCCAGGCCTGGCTGGATGAGTGGGTTTTCGGCGTTAAGGACCGCGCTGAATACTGGAAAAAACTTGGCGGCGAGACTCACGAGCGATTAAAAGTGGCGCCTTTGATGAGCACGCCGGTCAATTATGGAGCGTATTGATATGGCATACACCGCATCCGAACTGATGACGGTCAACGCTGCCCGACTGCTGCGCGACGGCGATACCGTATTTGTTGGCGTAGGTCTGCCGAACTTGGCCTGCAACCTGGCGCGCCGCACCCACGCCCCCAATTTGGTGATGATTTACGAGGCGGGCGTGATCGGTGCCAGGCCGGCACGGCTGCCGCTCTCCATCGGTGACCCGACGCTGGTTTCAGGCGCCAACGCTGTCTGCAGCATGTACGACATTTTCAGCCTGTACCTGCAGCGCGGCAACGTGGATGTCGGCTTTCTGGGCGGCGCACAGATCGACCGCTTCGGCAATATCAACGCCACCGTCATTGGCGATTACGATCACCCGAAGACCCGTCTGCCCGGGTCAGGCGGCTCAATGGAGATCGCCGCCTGGGCTAACCGCTGTTACATCATCACCCCCCACCAGAAACGCCGTTTCCCTGAAAAAGTGGACTTCCGCACCTCCGCCGGCTTCCTCGGCGGCAGGGCTGAGCGGGAGGCCGCGAAGGTTCGCGGTGGCGGCCCTCAGGCTGTGGTGACCAACCTGGGCATTATGGAACCCGATGAGACCGGTGAACTGGTGCTGACCGCGTTGCACCCCGGCGTTAGCATCGACCAGGCGCGTGAAAACACTGGCTGGGAATTGCGCACACATGACACGATTCGCATAACCGAACCACCCACCGCGGACGAGCTGCGCATCCTGCACCAGGACCTCGACCCGCAAGGGATTCATTTGAAGTAAGGTGTTTCTCTGAGTAAAAATTAAAAAGGTCGACAAATTCCCGTCGACCTTTTTCCTTAATTTTTCAGGTTTCCAATTGGAAGAACTACCCACACAGGGCTAATAAGAAATTAGCTTTAACCCGCTCAAGCTGAGAGCCAGTCAACTTCCTCCAATGACATAACCATCTCGGTCCCGATGACTCCTGCCCGCAGAATGGCATCTTTGAAATCCTTGGATGCGTACATCTCGATCGCTCGATCCAGATCCTCGAACTCAGTCAGAACTACCACCGCTTTCGGGTCACCCTGGACACGAAATGCGCGCGCGCCTTTTGAGCTGTAGCGTTTGCGAATCGGGACGAACTCGTCAAACACGACTTTCCACTTCATAAAATCTTCCACGGTAAATTGTGTCAGCACGTATGCCATGATCAGGTCCTTTCTCCCAATCTGAATCGCGAATCTTTAACTCATTATAAAAATTGTCATCCTGGTTTTCAATCACTCTCCAGATTCAGGCATCAGAACGTAAAAGTCTTAACCAACCTTAATCTAAAAAAGGTTGATTTTTTATAACCTAAGTCTTATACTTCTGATATCTCCCTGAGAAATACATAGAATTGCATAGTTATGCTTTCTTCTCCTAAATCAAAGAACTGGCTTAACCTGACTGAAGCGGCTGAACGGCTGGGGGTCCACTTTACCACCTTGCGCCGCTGGGCTGATGCTGGAGAGATCGAATATATTCGCACGCCAGGTGGAATTCGGCGCTTTACCCTTGAAGCGCTCGAAGCGTTCGTCGAACGCAGGCAGCACGGGATGCCTTCCATTAAGCTGCCTGTCGCAAAACAGGTAAGCGAAATCGTGCGCCACAAAGGTACTTCCATCGAGAAACGCCAAAAGCCATGGATGACCCGCTTATCCGAGGATCAGCGCAATTATCTGAGAGGAACCGGCAATCGTCTGATGGCTCTCATCATGCAGTACTCTTCCCGTGTATCCGGAGGTGATATTTACCTCGAAGAAGGGCGAAAGATTTCGCGGGAATATGGTGATATCTGTTTCCAGGTCGGCATGTCGATTTCTGAGACGGTAGGAGCCTTTCTGATGTACAGGCGGCCTATATTAGAAGTTGTGCATGATACCAGCGCATTAAATGGTGTTAATGACGCTGAAAGCGTACGTATTTATCAGAAAACCATGTTTTTCCTTGATGATATCCTGACCGCCATGGTCGAACAGTACAATCAGCACCAATATTCCAAATAAACTTAAAGGTATCCATGCAGCTTATACGCCAACCCATTTACGATCGAAATTTACGTCCATTCATGGTAATCTGGGAGACCACCCAGGCTTGCGATCTGGCCTGCAAGCATTGCCGGGCTGAATCGCATCCGGAGCATGACCCGAATGCGCTGAGCTATGTTGAGGGGAAAAAATTAATCGACCAGATACTTGAATTTGGTACACCTAACCCCATGTTTGTGATGACCGGAGGCGATCCTTTCAAACGTGATGACATCTTTGAATTGACCGAATATGCCGCTCAACGAGGACTGCCGGTGGCACTTTCTCCTTCCGGCACCCCCCTGCTCAACTCAAAGAGTCTGGAACGTATCCAGGAAGCTGGCTGTAAGGCCATTTCGCTCAGCCTGGATGGATCGAACGCCGAGATTCACGATACCTTCCGCGGTGTTCCCGGCTCCTTCAACTGGACGGTCAACGGCTGGAAGACGGCACGGGAACTGGGACTGAAAATTCAGATCAATACCACCGTGACCCGCTATAACCTCTACGATCTACCCGATATTTTTGGTCTGGTGCGTGAAATCGGCGCCATGACCTGGAGTGTCTTCTTCTTGGTGCCTACCGGCCGCGGCTTAAAAGAAGACGAAATATCACCCGATGAATATGAAGCAGTCATGCATTTTCTGTATGATGCTTCAAAGTTTATTGGCTTGAAAACTACCGAAGGCCACCATTTTAAGCGGGTGGTACTGCAGCGGGCTTATCTGGAAAAATACAATCTACCGGTCAAGGATTACTTTCCTTTGAACGGAGTCTACACCAGCCTGATGAACAGACTGGCAGAGGTGGTCGCCTCCCAGCCGGATGCTCAACCCGCGCGGGATCATATCAGGCGCACTCCCATGCACATAAACGCGGCCGACGGATTTGTCTTTGTCTCTCTACTCGGTGAAGTATTTCCCAGCGGATATCTGCCGATGAGCGGTGGAAACATCCGCAATACTTCTCTCAAAGAAATATATCAGAACAGCCCAATGTTCCAATCATTGCGCAACAAGGAGGAGTTGAAAGGGCGCTGCGGAAGATGTGAGTACAACCAGGTGTGTGGTGGTTCCCGCTCACGTGCTTATGCGGTAACCGGTGATTTTCTGGCTGAGGAACCTTATTGTGCCTATGTGCCCGGTTCGTTTCCTTTCTCGAGCCAAATTGAAGCTTTAAGCAGCTCTTAATCACCCTGACTGCCTATTCTTGCAGGCTGCTTGCCTGGCCGCCTGTGAAATTAATGCTGCTTTTTCCCGGATTATCAGGAGATCTGAATGGCTGAAAGAATCTTTGGACATTTCACATTTTATAAATTCACCAACCAGTACTGGCATTCCACCGCTCAAGAACGCGAGGCAGTTCGCAGGAATTTTCTAAATGGCTTGCAGCAGCTTCCTTCGCATTCACATCTTTATCAGGTATTTCCGCTCAATGCCGACTGCGACTTTTTGCTGTGGACCTCATTACGAGCGGAAGAAAACACCAGGGTAGAAGAGTTCTTCGCCAACTTAACTCAATTCATGAATTTACAGCGGGAACACCTGCAGGCGGTCAGGATCTGGTGGGGATATACTCGCCCTTCCGATTATTCACGGGGTAAATCGGCGCAGGAAATCGATCCGTTTGATGACGACCGGCGAAAAAATCTCACAATTTACCCGTTCACAAAGACTGCTGATTGGTACCGGTTGAAACGGGACTCGCGTCAGGGAATGATGAACGAGCACATCCGTATCGGTCATCAGTACCCGCACATCAAGCAGTTGCTGCTGTATTCCACCGGTTTGCAGGATCAGGAATTTATCGTGGTTTATGAGTTGGATGACTTTACCGAATTTTCCAGCCTGGTGAGTGACCTCCGTTCGAGTGATGCGCGCCATTATACGCAACAAGATACTCCGGTGTACTCGGCGATCTACCATTCTCCCCAGGAAACCATGGATCTTTTCAGGTAGAAGCCAATGACTCATCCAACGGCAATTTTACTGATGGCCTACGGCGGTCCGGATTCACTGGCGGATGTTGCGCCTTACCTGGCAGACGTACGCCATGGCCGGCCCACCCCGCCCGAGTTGATCGCGGAGATCAGCGCTCGCTACGCAGCCATTGGCGGCAAATCTCCGTTGTTATCGATAACGAATAAGCAAGCCGCTGCGCTGGAAAGGGACCTCAATGCCCAGGCAAGCGGCAATTTTCGCGTATATGTGGGGATGCGTCATTGGAATCCCTATATTCGCGAGGTCGTCGGCCGGATCAAAGCGGATGGCTGCTCGCGTATCATCGCTTTATGCATGACACCCTTTTCCTCGCGCATGACCACCGGCGCCTACTTCGAACAACTGGCTGCGGCGATTGAAGAACATTACGCTGATAATCAGCCGGAAGTGCGGCAAATCGGTGCCTGGTTTGACAATGCGGCGTACATCCGGGCGCTGGCAGGCAAAGTGGAACAGGGACTCCAACACTTCGATGCAGATCAGCGCGACCAGGTGCAGGTGATCTTTACCGCTCACAGCCTGCCCGCCGCACTCGCCGACCAGGGAGATCCTTATCCGGAACAATTCAAACAATTAGCTGCTCAGGTTGCTGAGGCGGCGAAAATTACTCCCGGTCAGTGGTCGTATGGTTATCAAAGCGCGGGCGCATCCGCTATACGCTGGTTGGGGCCGGCTTTGGAAGAGATGATCTCCCGGGCCGCCGAACAGGGTCAGCAAAACCTTCTGGTAGCCCCAATCGGCTTCCTCACCGACCATGTCGAAATCTTATACGACATCGATATCGAAGCCAGGCAGCAAGCCCGGGGGGTTGGCCTGCAGCTCGAGCGGATTCCCTCATTGAATGCCGACCCGCTCTTTATACAAGCCTTATCGCAAACCATCCTCAAGGAATCCAAACATGCCTGAAACCAACCACCAGGATCCACGCGTAC
>JAJZTR010000089.1 GCA_021848775.1 Chloroflexota bacterium
CGTTGGGGGAGGGAAAAATTCCTGTGTCCAGCAAATGGCGAATTCGAATTGCCAACGCCTGCACCTCATTTGTGCTGAGCAATTTTGCCAGCAAGCGCGGCAGCGCATCGATCGGCTGGTCGAGGCGGCTGACAAGCCGCTGCATGTCCAGCAGCAGGTCGGAAGGCAGTGCCTGGCCCGCGAAATCCCATACCACGCTGCGCAGTTTGTCCTCCACATGAAAGCACACCCCATGATCGATCAACCAGATGTGGTTGCTTGAGTCGAGCAGGATGTGGCCGCCTTTCCGGTCGGCGTTATTGATCATGGCGTCAAACGCAGCCACCGGCCGCAAACGTTCGCGGTCTTCCGGCTTGAATGAAAAATAGTGGTACTCGGGGTCATGTTCGAGGAAGAGTTGGACCGATCCTTTGCCTAACGGACCCTGCCTGCGGTACACGGTGGGCGGCACCAGCTGCCACCCCAGGGCTTGACTCACCAGAAAAGCAGCCACCTCCCGGCGCGAGAGGGTGTATGGTGGAAAATCCCACAGCGGTTGTTCGCCGCGCTCGGGTTTGTACACGACACGGGTTTCGAAATCTTGATATCGGATTAAAGCCAGAAAGGTCGAATTAGAACCGGCTGCAAACTGACCCTGCACAGAAAGATCTCCCTTCTGCAGGGCAGTCAGAATGCTCTTCATATTGCCGGAATCTGCCATGACGGGTGTGTGAGTCCCCGCTAAATCTTAATGTTTGTGGCCATTTTTCTTTGGACAAAAATGACCGGCAGGATCCATCGGCTCGCCGCACTGCGGGCAAAGTGGACGGCCGCGTGACGATAGGTCCATGCCCCAGGTGCACATCGCCAGCAGCTGAGAGCGGGTGCACCAGAACCGCACAACGCCACCTTCCTCGTCCCCCACCTCTTCCGAGAGGATCTCATTGGCTATCAGGCAGGCCAAATCGCGGTCCGAATCATACGCCAGCCCGATTTCTCCGATGCGGAATAAAGGATCGACCGGGGTCTCGATATGCATGTCCGCTTCCAGGTAAGCTCCGGACGCGGGTTCCAACCCTGTGAATCGCTCATCCAATTCTTTTAAGAATTGCTCGACACCAATGGAAAGCGACTGGACCTGGACTTTCTCGATCAGCAAGGTGATTAGCTGGTTATCGTCGCGGCCTTGCAGGTAAAAAACTCGCTGACCAGGCTGTCCAATCGCATCGGTGGTCAGTTTGGATACGGGATCCAGATCAATTTCAGTTCGCGCCATAGGGTTCGGTTTCTCCTGTAAACCAAGTATATCAAATTGCCCGCTGCAACGGCAGGGCAGGTGAGAATCGGGATGGTATCCGTCTGGAAAGCCGGCTGCTCGCTAATCCGGCAGAGACAGACCGTCCCAGACGACTTGCTCGACCGGTTTGCTTTCACCGATCAATTGAAGCAGGAGGTCGGAAAAAAACTGTGGGTTTCCACTGGTGAAAAATTGCATCCGGGCGGGAGATTCTGCCTGGCTGAGCCAGCCGTTTTGCTCGAGCAATCGCCGGGTTTGACGGGCGATAGCCGGTGCGGGGTCTATCACCTGGATAAATTCACCGACAATTTCTTGAATCAACGGGATGACGAAGGGATAATGCGTACAGCCAAGCACCACCGTATCGATGTGGTTTTCCAGCATGGGAAGCAGGGCTTGCTCCAATATGCGGCGGGTTTCCTCCCCGTCCAACCGCCCGCCTTCGATCTCCTGCACCAGACCCGGGCAGGTATCCTGGAAAATGGTCGTTCCGTGGGTGAACCGTTCAACCACCGAGGCATACAGCGCACCCTGAAAGGTGGCGGGGGTCGCTAACACGCCCACCCGGTGAGTCTGGCTGCGTTCAGCCGCAGGTTTGACAGCGGGTTCCATGCCCACGAACGGCACATCCGGGAAGACCTGCCGCAGATGCTGCAGTGCCGCCGCCGAAGCCGTATTGCAGGCTACTACAATCAAGCGGGCGCCGCGGCGCAGCAGGAAACGGGTGATTTCCTCGGAAAATGCGCGTACTTCCTCGAGCGAGCGCGGGCCGTACGGCACATGAGCCTGATCGCCGAAATAGAGCAGCGGTTGCGCTGGCAGCAGACTTCGGATGGCCTGCAGGACGGATAATCCGCCCACGCCCGAGTCGAAAACGCCGACCGGTACCGCCGTTGGTTTCATAAGTGATCCTCCGCTGCCTGAACTAACCCCCGGAAGATAGCCTGATTAGCAGAAGACTCCACCAGCCACTCGGGATGCCACTGCACGCCCAGGCCGAAGACATGGTCGCGTAATTCGATTGCCTCGACCAACCCGTCAGCGGCGTGGGCAATTGGCTTTAGGTAGGCCGGCACCTGCTCCAGTCCCTGGTGATGCAGGCTGTTGACGGCTAATTCGGCAGTCTCTGTCAGCTTTCTCAACAGGCTTCCGTTTTGGATTCTGACATGATGCGCAATTTTGTCCCGCGGGATATTCGGGTAGAGATCGTGCCGTTCTGCATCGGGCAGTTGGGCGCCGATGTCGGTGTAGAGTGTGCCGCCGAGCGCCACATTGATCACCTGAGCACCGCGGCAAATCCCGAGGAAAGGCTTTTGAACGCGGGAAGCCTGCCGCACCAGCTCGATTTCGAGAAAATCGCGTTCGTGATCGATGCCGTACACATTGGGGTGTGGCTGACCGTTGAAAATCGCAGGATCGATATCACCGCCGCCGGTCAATAGCACACCATCCAGGGTTTCCAACAGCGAGGCAACCTGACTGGCGTCCAGACCCGCCGGCAGAATGACGGGAGTCCCGCCGGCCCGTAAAACCGCCTGGACATACATATCTGAAAGGGTGTGTTCGTATACCAGCGTTTTAGAAAGATTGCGTCCGGCTGTAATTCCAATAATCGGGGATGGCATAAGACCTCTGTGTAATCGGATTATACCGAAAAAAGGGCGCAACCTGAGCTTCAGGCTGCGCCTTATTGGATGGGCAAAACAATAACAGGTTAGTTGAACTTTTGCTTCAGGCGGGCACGCTTGCCGGTGCGGCCGCGCAGGAAGAACAGGCGGGCGCGGCGAACCTGGTTGCGGCGTTCCACCACGACCTTGTCGATCCGTGGAGAGCGGGTCAGGAACGTACGTTCAACGCCAACGCCGTTGGTCGCCAGACGGCGAACCGTGAAGGTGGAATTGGTACCGTCGTTGTGCAGGTAAAGAATGGTACCCTTGAATTCCTGAATGCGCTCGCGGTTGCCTTCTTTAATTTTCACGTGCACGGAGACACTGTCGCCAGCGCGCAGTTCCGGGATATTGGGGTTAACCGGCGCCTCAAGTGATTTAAGTAAATCTTCCATCGCAACTATCCTTCCAAAATTTTTACAATAAGTACACTGCGCTCGTCAGGCGATATGCGCGAAGCGAGATTATAACACGAAGCCGCCAGTTGAACAATAGAAAAATCAAATTGCTGAAGATGGGTATTCATGCCTTCAAACATCTTGACGCACGAACGGCTTGGATTACAATTGGGATTCACGGGGCGGTGGCGGAATCGGCAGACGCAACGGACTTAAAATCCGTCGATGGAGACATCGTGAGGGTTCGACCCCCTCCCGCCCCACAAAAAAAACGGCAGATTTCTGCCGTTTTTTTCTTTTCCCCGGTCAGGGGAATTACGCGACAGAACCTCTTGGCTCACCAATACTCATCCACATTATGGAATGGGTCGTTAGCGCTCATCCTGCCAACGGTAAATCCTGGTTTTGCGGCAGGGCTTCAAGCAGCTTCATCAGAAGCGCTTTACGCTGCCGAAGCATCTCTTTATATCCCATGTTATCGGTGGCTTGAATTTCAATCCATAAATCATCCAGGCAGGTTTCGATCAGGCTGCGCAGGAGTCGTATTTCCTCAAGGGAAAAGCTCAGTTGAACCATCTTATCCACCTCCTACAAAAAAGCCGCTTGCTCAATTGGCAAACGGCTTGAAGTGCACTCAAAATGGGGTTTTACCTCAGTGATGCTTGATGAAGTTATTCTCTATATTCATTATAGAAAGTCGTTGGGGACAAGTCAAGGTTCACACATCTGCTGCAATTTTGGACATACCTGAGCAATATGACGCTTTTAAAACGCATTAAACAACAACAAGGCTCATATCTTCAGGAGCCTTGTTGTAGATCATTGTGGGCCGAAAAATGGGTTGCGGTTTATACTGCCAGTTCGACGCTCTGGCTTTCCTTTAACACTGCCTCAAGTTTCATGAGGATCCCCTTGCGTTCCCGCAGCATCTCTTTATAACCCATGTTGTCTGTGGCGTGGATTTCCACCCGCAAGTCTTCCATGCAAGAATCGACCAAATTGTTGAGCAGTTGGATTTCGTCGGTGGACAGGTTGAGTTGAATCATCTAAATCTCCTCGTAAAAATAATAGGATCAGGATCGGGTAAAACGGGAAGGGTTTGTATTATCCCTTATGGCTATTGTAAAGTTCAGGAAAAAGCCTAACTTCTCCCTCGTAACAGTATAGGCAAGCATGGTAGAACAGTCAATAGTGATAAAAGTCACAATATATCTCTTGAAGATATTCATTGAATCCTGCATGGTGAGCGAAAATGCGATTTTTCACATTCACGCCTTGCTTTTTAGGGACATTTCAACCATAATGGGGATGATCGAACGCAAATCTTCACCAGGGAGTAAATTAATATGTCTTCAAAAGCTAGTGATGGTGGCAAGCGAGCATTCAAGGCAACACCGCTTAAACGGGTATCACCGGTACCCTCTGATATTCAAATTGCTCAGGCAGCAACACTGAAACCGATTTCGCAAATTGCCGAAGAGCTTGGTTTGCTTCCCGATGAAATAGAATTTTATGGCCCGCACAAAGCCAAGGTTAAGTTGGATGTCCTCGACCGGCTCAAGGACGTGCCTGATGGAAAATACATCGATGTCACGGCCATCACACCGACTCCGTTGGGTGAGGGGAAAACGACCACAACGGTGGGTCTTAGCCAGGCTCTGGGGGCGCACCTTGGCAAATCCGTGATGACCTGTATCCGGCAGCCAAGCCAGGGACCAACCTTTGGCATCAAGGGTGGTGCCGCTGGGGGCGGGTACAGCCAGGTGGTCCCGATGGAGGATTTCAACCTCCATCTCACCGGTGACATTCATGCCATCACCGCCGCCAATAACCTGCTGGCAGCGGCTATTGACGTGCGCATGTTCCATGAAGCGGAAGCCACAGATGAACAAATGTTTATCCGGCTTTTCCCAAAGGATAAAAAGGGCAAGCGCCATTTTGCCGTCAACATGACCAACCGGAAGAAGAAACTGGGAATCACGTATGACGATCCGGAAGAAATGACCCCCGAGGAACGGGTTCGCTTTTGCCGGTTGGACATCGACCCGGATTCGGTCACTTTCCGCCGGGTTGTCGACACCAGTGACCGTATGCTGCGAAAAATCACCATTGGACAGGGACCAGACGAAAATGGTTTTACGCGCGAGACGGGCTATGATATCACGGTCGCCAGTGAGATTATGGCGATCCTGGCTCTGACGACCAGCCTGGCCGATATGCGCAAACGATTTGGTGAAATGGTCATTGGCCGCAATAAACGAGGCGAGGCCATCAACGCCGACGATCTGGGTGTCGCAGGTGCGATGACCGTGCTCATGCGCGACGCGATCAAGCCTAATCTGATGCAGACTGTCGAAGGCACCCCGGTATTTGTACATGCGGGACCCTTTGCCAATATTGCCCACGGCAACAGCTCGATTCTGGCGGACAAGATTGGCCTGAAACTGGCTGATTATGTAATTACGGAATCAGGTTTTGGCGCCGATATGGGAATGGAGAAATTTTTCGACATCAAATGCCGCTATTCGGGCCTGGTGCCGAATGTGGTGGTATTGGTGGCGACCATCCGCGCGCTCAAAATGCACGGCGGAGGCCCGAAGGTAGTTGCAGGGCGACCTCTAGATCCTGCCTATACCAATGAAAACCTTGAGTTGCTGAAAGCAGGTTTGCCCAACATGCTGGCGCACATTTCCATTGCCCGCAAATACGGTATTCCGGTGGTGGTGGCAGTCAACAGTTTTGCCACCGATACGGATGCCGAACTTGAAATGGTTCGAAAGGCTGCCATCGAGCAAGGCGGGGCTGAAGATGCTGTTGTCAGCCGGCATTGGGAGCTCGGCGGTGAAGGAGCGGTTGACCTGGCTGAAGCGGTGGTCAAAGCGGCAGAAAAACCCTCAAAGTTCCAGTTCCTTTATCCGCTCAACCTTTCGATCAAGGAAAAAATCGAAATTATAGCCCGCGAAGTGTACGGCGCCGACGGTTGTGATTATGAACCGCTGGCTGAGGAACGCATTCAGGCTTACACCGATTTAGGCTTTGACAAGCTGCCGATTTGCATGGCGAAAACGCACTTGTCTCTCAGCCATGATGCCAACCTGAAAGGCGTACCAAAAGGCTACCGCCTGCCGGTTCGCGACGTACGCGCTTCCGTGGGCGCAGGTTTCCTGTATCCTTTACTGGGAACCATGAGCACCATGCCCGGCTTACCTACCCGGCCCGGCTTCTTCGACATTGATATCGATTTGGAGACTGGACAGGTAATCGGCTTATCGTAAAGGTTTGGTTTTGGCTTTTAGACGCGGCCTTTTGGCCGCGTTTTTGTTATCAACATCCCTGACATTGGCTAAAGGTTAAAATTACTTCCCTTTTCCCTCTTGAGTAATTTCAATAAAGTGGATATAAATAAGCACAATAATGACAATCTTTCTCAAGTATTCGCCGCATTAATGTAATTTTGGAAAAAAAATCAAATTTGGGCTGCGGAGGTTTGCATGGATATTTTTGGAAAAGAAGCCGTTTCCATTGATGTAGGTCAACGGTTAAAACACCTGCGCGAGGAGCGCGGCGTTTCAATGCGCAGCCTGGCTCGCACCAGCGGCCTGTCGGCGAATGCCCTGAGCATGATTGAACGCGGATTGACCTCACCCTCTGTCAGTACTTTGAATAAGCTGGCAGGAGCGCTTGAGGTCCCGGTCACCGCTTTCTTCAGAACTGAGCCGGAACGCAGCAAAATTGTCCACCTGAAAGCTGCCGAACGCGTTAGAGTGCCGTTTAACCGCGGGCTGGTTGAAGGATTGGGCGGGGAGAAATTTAGCGGGCGGATAGAAGCGTTTATGGTGACCCTCGAAAACGGGGCGGGCAGCGGCCCGCATGGAATGCTCCACACTGGATCGGAATTTGTTTTTTGCATGCGCGGCAACATTGAATATGAGGTTGATGGTCAGGTTTTCCACCTGGAAACCGGAGATACACTCATTTTTGCTGCGCAATTGATACATGGCTGGCGCAATGTCGGCTCAACGGTGGCAAGTGCGATTGTTGTCATTTCTTGTTTCGAAGAGGGTGAGCGCCCGGCGGAGTTCCATATTGCTTCCGCTGGGTCGAATAATCATGCTGATTAACCTCTATAAATTATCAGCCTGTATTTAATTCCACCCATTACCATAACGAACTGAAGTTCAAGGGGAACGAATTCTGAGTCGTCCCCCTTGATTATTAAGTGCAAACACGCTTTTACCCTTTGGCTAGTTCGAAAGGATTAAAAACCGTCCATCGAATAATCGAAGGATTATCCGATTACGTATCCGTTAATGGCAACTTTTTACTTGACAGGATTCGTATAAATCCTTGGCACACGCCAGTTGATGCCGGTTGTAATATCGGCTTGCGAGGTGTGCCAGCGATCGATCAGCTCATCGGTGGTGATCTCCTGGCCGCCCTGCCGCCCAACGATCACTACTTCCATCCCCACAGGAATTTCGTGCGGCAGGAGCACCATGCACATATCATTACACACCCGTCCAACCACGGGCACGCGCCGGCCTTCGACGAGCACCTGATTGCCGGGCTGGCGGCGGAATCCGTCACCATAACCCACCGGGAGAGTACCGATCCATTCAGGCTTTTCGGTCGTGTATTCATGTCCATAACTCACACCCCAGCCGGCCGGGAGCAGCCGGCAGCTCGCCAGTTGAGCCTTCCAGCTGATAACGCGCCGAAGTTCTCCTGGGAAAGGTTGAAAATAAAAAGGCTTCATGCCGAGCAGCGCTGTGCCGACCCGCACCAGATCGAAACGCGCCTCCGGCAGCCCAAATGCGGCGGCTGAATTTGCCAGGTGGGCCCAGGCTGGCCGTAGACCTGCGCTTTCAAGCGCGTTCAAGATAGAAGTGAATCGTTGAATCTGCTGCTGTGTGACCGGATGGTCGGGTGCTTCATCTGCCATGGCCAAATGGCTGTAGATGCCGTCGATTTGGATGCCGCCGGTTTGCCGGCAAGCGCGGACTAAATCGATCGTCTCCCCGGGCAGCACGCCCAGGCGGCCGAAACCCGTGTCTACCTTCAGATGGACGCGCACCACACCACCCAGGGTTTTCGCTCGCTGCGAAAACAAGACAGCGTTTTCAAAGCTGTGCAAGGTAAGCGTGACGCCCTGTGAGATCGCCTCATCCACTTCGGGTTCGGTTACCATGCCAAAAACCAAAATCGGAGCAGTGATACCGGCTTGCCGGAGGGTGCGGGCTTCATTGAAGCGCGCCACCGCCAGCTGGGTTGCTCCGGCGCTCAGGACAGTACGTGAAATTTCGACAGCGCCAAAGCCGTAGGCGTTGGATTTGACCACAGCCATGAGCGGCACACCTGCAATTTCAAGCACTGCGCGCGTGTTGTGGGCTGCTGCGCTCAGGTCGATCTCGACCCAGGTAGGATAAAGGGAATGATCCATATAAGCATCAATTTTAACGCTTAAACCAGGCGGAGCATGCTGTTCAGCGCATCTTCTTGAAAAAATGCTGCCAGAAGAATCTCAAGCAGCGTATGCGAACCTGGCGCAAGGCGCATGGCAGCCCGGGTTCCCCGGGTGGGTTATCGACAGGGAATCCGCCACACCCTTGCAGGATTTGGCTGCCACAGTGTACCCCATGCTCATGCCAGGACCGAAATTGGCATAGGTCTGCCCGGTGTGCGTCCAAACTTCAAATAAGGCGCGGATCATGGTGCTGATTCCAGGGTCAACACCAGCGCCCATCACCACCGCCCCCATGGGAATATTTTCCAGGGTGACCCCTGGAATGGATATTTTGGGGTCGTACAAGTTTTACGATGTATTCAAGGAGTAGCATATCCGTAATTTGCGTCAAGTGTTGATCATCATGGACATGGTCAGACTAAAAGTACAGGCTTTACCCGAGCATAAGTTTATTGTTATGAGAACGGTATTGAATAAGAGCAATTTTGTTAGAAATATAGGACGAATTGCTATTGTTTAATCCTGAAGAAAATATTATATTAATCCCCATATGGTGAAAAGACTTCGCACTCGCAAAAACCCCCTGCCGCAGCCCCCAACTTCGGAGGCACCTGACAAGACCGCTAGCATGGATTTGATGCAGCACATTGGCGAATTACGCAAAAGACTGCTCATTGCATTTGTGGCCATTGTGATTATGACGGCTATTGCTATGTCTTTTGGTGAAGAACTGATCGATTTCCTGGCCCAACCAATTGGCGGGGTGGATAAACTGGTATCGATTGAAGTGACCGAGAACATCGGGGTTTTTATGCGGGTTACCCTGTTGGCTGGTTTTATCGCATCCTTGCCCATCACACTCTACGAGTTGATTTCATTCATGATGCCGGGCTTGCTGCCAGCAGAACGGCGGGGGGTTCTGATCGCGATCCCATTTGCCACCCTGTTGTTTGTGATCGGTGTTGCATTCGCTTATTATGTGATGCTCCCCGCCGCGCTGCCGTTTCTGATCAGTTTCATCGGTGTGCAGACCACACCAAGACTTTCCAATTATTACAAATTTGTCACCAACCTGATGTTTTGGATTGGGTTATCTTTCGAAATTCCGCTGGTGGTGTATGTACTTGCCAAATTGCGGATTGTGACCGCCAGCGCATTGATAAAGCAGTGGCGGATCGCCATTGTGGTCATCGCTGTCATCGCTGCGGTTGCCACGCCGACCCCTGACCCGATCAATATGGGCTTGTTGATGCTGCCCTTATTCCTGCTTTATTGGCTGAGCGTCCTGCTGGCTGCCATCGCCGGGCGGGGACGAAAAGAGGAACCTCAGACGGTTTGATTTCGGCTGGTCAATATTATGCATTAACCTTATTCTGATATAATTGAGTAGTCATAAGGAGATAAAACATGCGATTTAGTGGCTGGGAAATACTTGTAGTGCTGGCGATCGTTATCCTGCTGTTTGGCGTTGGGCGAATTTCCAAGATCGGCGGGGAACTCGGCAGTGGTATTCGCTCTTTTCGTAAAGGTCTGAAGGGCGATGGAGCTGAGGAACCTACCGAAGAAGGAACCAGCAGCGAAGACAAAAAAGAATAGACGGGGATTTCAGTCCTAAATCCCTATTGGTTTTTTAATTTAACAGGCATATCCATTAATCGCATCCCGCAGATTTTACCTGGCGGGATGCGTACTTTTAAGTTCAGATTTGGCCTGGCGGTTCGGAATCTGGAGGTTCCCCAGCTCTTTCAGAATCATCCTTCAATTCCGGCGGCGCAATGCTGTGATCTTTCACTTCCGGTACGGTTGGCGATAACTCAGGAGTATCACCTGGTTTGACGGTTGCCGGTGGAAGGGTTGTACCGGATGCTTTAAGGCCCATCCCGCCTGTAATATCGATATTGCGCAGCTCCTGAGAGGTCCGCTTAATATCCTGCGAGGTTTTCTTCAACTCTTTGATATCTTCTTCAAGACCGGCTTCCCGCACCAGGCGGGTCGGCATATCGCGCAACTCACGCTGGGTGTCCATCAGCTGCGCCCAAATAGGCGATTTGATGATCTTTCGCATAAAAAGCCCTATGGATTGGGCGGATTTGACCATTCCATCCGGGCCAAGCACAATAATCGCGACCACCAGGATCAGAATAACCTCTAAAATGCCAACGCCGAATATTTCCATATACCAGAACGCTTTCCGAATTTTCGCGGCAGACAAAAAATCCGCAACTCCCTGGACTGTCTGTCTGATCGAACGAAATTTTCAAACCTCATTGCCGCCAGACGGAACAAGATCGATTTGAGCAATTATAGCATCACCCATTTAATCGGGGATTAAATCGCGGTTAGACAACCGCTGCCACTGCTTCGCGTCCGGCAAGGAATGCCCTGCGATTCAGTTCCAGGTGTGGGGCAGGAACACGCATCTCCAGAACA
>JAJZTR010000090.1 GCA_021848775.1 Chloroflexota bacterium
GATGTTTTCCAAATTACAGGCAGAAAGCAGACCGGCCAGGAGAAGCAAGGTAATAATTGTTTTGGCAGCAGAGTGTTTGATGGTCGTGGTCATTCAACAGCCTCTATGGAAAATAATAGGGTTCATCACGAAAAAAACCTCGCTAATTTGAGGTCAACGAGGGGGGATTGCTTGATTTTACTAAAAGGTATTTTTGTTGAATTTCCTGGTGGCGGTTAGCCAGGCTACCTAAAACCCCGTTTACGAACCGTGGTGTGCTATCAGCTCCAAACATTTTAGCCAGTTCAATGGCTTCGTTGATGGCGACTTTTACAGGTGTGCATTCCTCGATGGCAAATTCCCAGAGCGCTATACGTAAAATGTTGCGATCGATGACCGCGACCTGATCCATAGGCCATTCCGGCGCATTTTCTGAAATAAACTGGTCCAATATGGTTGAAATTGGCACCACGCCCATGATGATCTGCTGCGCAAATTCCACCAGAGTGGATTCAAGTTCGTCATCTACAATACGTTCTTGAAGAACAACCCCTGGCTGATGATCAGTCAGATCACATTCGTAAAGGACCTGCAAGGCGATGCTCCGTGCCTTGGTTCGCGGTTTCATAGGATTTGTTAAGTTCCGTTTTTAATCGTCGTGAAAAGGGACTTTCAGATTAGCCGTTCCAATTATTTAGAGTTTGCTTTGGTAGATAGAGCCGCATAATCAATATCCTCAACGTGGATGTTGACGCGCCCAACTTCCATACCGACCATTTCAGAAATTGCGCGGGTAACCTGGGTTTGGATGGTATGGCTAACCTCCCGAACATTAAGGTCGGGCTTTAGGATAACGTAAATGTCCGTATAGACTACATTTCCTTCAACGGTTACCTTGATCCCCTCGCTAATATTTTTATTGAACCAGCGTTCCACTTCTGATGGGTTGGTTGCCAACCGGCTTACACCAGGTACTCTCAGTACCGTTAAACGAACAATGGTAACAAGAACTTCTGGTGCAATCGTAGTTTTTCCGGGTGGACGAATAGGATCGGTCATGAATCCTCCAGTGATATTTGTGAACACCATACCTTTCCCATTATAACCTTAATCAGAAGGGTGGTGTTCCATAGAAAACACATTAGGCGTCATTTGGTTACTCGGTCGATAAACTTTTTTGTCTCTTGATAAACGAGAGGATGCTCCAACCCAAGGAGAAGGGTGTGACCTGAGTTTTCCAGCCAAATCAGCTTTTTATCGGCGCCGGGGATTTTATTATATAAAAAAGCCGCTTTCGAGGGAACAATTGTTGTATCCTTGACTCCCTGGAAGATAAGTACAGGCGCGCGAACCTTGCTCAACCCTCTGCGAACCTGTTTCTGCAATCGATGAAATTGGGCGACCGCAGGTACTGGAACAACCGTGTAACCCTGCCATGGATAAACATCGGGAGTGGGAGATTCATCTGTTAGATACGGTTTTGGCATAATTTTAACAAATGGAGCTAGAAACTGGGCTTTCCACTGGCCATTAATATGTATCGCGGGTGCGAATAAAACCAGGCCTGAGATATCGTAATTAGTTTCTGCCAGATGCAGCGCCAGCAAACCTCCCATCGACGCTCCACCAATTATTACTTTGTCTACCTGCGATTTCATTACCTGATATGACTGCTCGGCGGTTTCAAGCCATTGCTTTCTGTGAACAGAATTTACATCTTCTGGGGTGGTCCCGTGACCAGGGAGAATCGGGCTGACAACACTGAACCCTGCCTGGTTGAGATATTCAGCCAGGGGGCGGACCTCCACCGTGGTGGATGTAAGCCCGTGGAAAAGTAACACACCAACACCGTTATTTCCAGTCATTGAAAATGATTTGCCATCTAGATGAGGATTTTGGTATATGGGACGGTTCATAAAGCCTCGTAAAATGATATCGTATTAATTGTCAGACAACTTAGGGTTGTAAATTGAAATAACTATGACCACAGCACAAATGGATTGGTTTTAATGTCGTTTGCCGGTCGAATGCCTGTCGTGCCAGAGATTCATCCTAACAGTTAATACCGTAAACAGGGGAGGGGACTTTATTTCTTTCGACGATCGAGTCTCCTGCAAACAAAACACGCCGCTCAGGCTGATAAAACGACAAGTGACCGGGGGTATGACCAGCTGTGTCCAGCACATGCAGTCCGTCCAAGATGGGCAGGATCTGATCTGGCTCATCTGACGCCCTGGTAACGACTTTTGCAGGTCTTTTTTCAGAGAATCGCCAAATAGCGATAGTCCTGCGTCGTTTAGTGTGAGATTTGGCTCATTTACCAATATGTATTGATAGATGGACGCTCGTGAGAATTTAAATACACCAGGCACGATTTGACGCATGAATAAATTATATACTGCTGAAAATAGGGGGCACCCAAATAACAGCTTCAATCCGATGCCAACATGAACGGTAATTAATTTGTGTAGTTATCTATTACATCCTAATTGTTTTGTATCCCAATGCTTTCATGAGGCTTCCTTGCAGGGCAGGGGATCTAATATTCCATAATTATCTTTAAGGTTTCGATAAGTATTATTATCACAAGCATAATATATGCGCATTATACGGCCTCCTGGCCCCCTACAGCAGAATTTTAATAACCGATTGGAACAAAATGATCCAAATCAAATAACGTACACGATTTTTAGAAACCTGTATGCAGAAAAAGGACTCAAACGATTCAATCAATTAGTGGCTGTATCCCCCACCTGACAGACTAGCAATCTATTACCTTTTGCCAGCCTGGATGAAAGATTTGTGTCCAATACCTTGAGCTTGACGAATATAAGAGCCTGGTACGATATTAGAGTGGAAAAAGTTGGATTTGCGCATAAATAGCCAAAATACATTATACTATACGCAATCCAGCACCTACCCGCCCAGGCTGACTCCAATTAATCGACCGATGCCGAAAGTCAACGCTGCCGCAATCAGACCAAAAACCATCATTCTAAACCCGGAAAACAATACAGATCGACCGGTGAACAAGGTAATTGCAGCTCCCAATATGAACAAGCCAATTGTGCTAAATAATATGCTCCCTATCATGGCTTGGGTTCCCGTCAAAAATGTATAAGGGATCACCGGAATGATGGCGCCCACAGCAAACAGCACAAAGGAAGTGATCGCCGCGACCCAGGCAGAACCGCCAAGGTCTTCGGGGTTGATGCCAAGTTCCTCTCTTGCCATGACATCCAACGCATTTTCGCTGTTAGCGATTATTTGATTTGCCATTTCCCGCGCCTGTTGCTGTTCGAATCCGCGTGCTTCGTAAATCAACGCCAGTTCTTCCGCTTCTTCTTCGGGCGCCTGTTCGATTTCTTCAGCTTCAATTTTGATTTGATGCGAATAAAGTTCTCTGGATGACTGAACCGAAAGCCATTCTCCCAGCGCCATCGAGCCCGCGCCAGCCAGCAATCCTGCCAATCCGGTGATCAGAATGGTTTTACTATCCAATGCTGCACCAGCCACTCCCATCACCAGGCTCAGGTTGCTTACCAGACCATCATTAGCTCCCAGTACCGCAGCACGCAGGGCATTTCCGCCAGATCCGCGATGCCGTCCCTCGAGTTGAGCAACGGTGCTTCCCTCAACGCCCCCCTTGACCGACTGCGTGAGCTGGTTTAATAGCATCGAATGCGATTGTTCCTCTTTTGCCATGCCGCGTGCTATTCCCTCACGACCGTAAGCGGCAACACCGCTGTTTTCTCTGGCCTGCAGACTGGGCAGGATCATTTCTGCACCAAATTTTTGCGCCAGCCAGACCAATAAACGGGTACGCCATTCTGGTTTAAATGGTCTGAGTTCTACTCCTGCATCACGCAATAGGCCTTCCCATTTTTCAGCATGCTTTACTTCAACCGCAGCCATGCGTCTGTAGACCTCAGCCAGTCGGGGATCCTTTTGCAATCCAGCCAGCGATTGGTAGGTAAAAGCGCTGTTGCGCTCATCCTCACGAAAATTCTTGTACATTGTGATTGTCTTAGCGTCCATAGGTTTTCTCCACGGCTAATTGTACTCTTTCTTCGGCTTAATCCAAGTTCCAAAAGTGTGCGATAATTTCGCTATGGCAAAGATTTCGATTAATCAAGCGGTTTCAGCCTATCTGGACAATATCTATCTCTCACGCAGCCAGAATACGTTTCGCACGTACCGGAATGGAATGAATTCTTTTGTTCAAATGCTCGATCATTCCAGAGTCGACCCTGACAGGACCCCAATTACGGAACTGAAGGAAGAATCAATTGCCTGGTTTTCAGATTCTCTCAAAGACCAGGCGCCAACTACCGAGCGTTTATACCTTACAGCCGCTACCAATTTTTTCGAATTTATAACGGCTGAGAATATGGCTGAAATTAATTTACCCCGCATCAAACTGCTGATCCGTCAGAGAGCTCGCCGTCCGGGTGTCAGATTACCGCAGTTCCCCAACGATGACATCGAACGCGTGTTGGATTATATGATTTCATTGATCGAAACACCTGCCCAGGATGAAACGCAGCGGATGAGGGATTTGCGCGACCGCGCCTTTCTAATCACTCTGGCTGATACGGGTTTACGGGTGCACGAAGCCTGCAAATTGGTGCGCGGTGACGTGGATTGGAATGAACAGCGTGCGGTCATTGTTGGCAAAGGTAACCGCCAGGATGTGGTCCGCTTCTCAGACCGTGCGATCAAGGCGATCAAGCAATATCTACAGGTACGTGCCGTAATTGACGGGAAAAGCGGGCGGGAATTGATCCGCCTTCCCCTCTTTGCACGCCATGACCGGGGCGCCGGTAGCAAGACTATAGCCATTACCACCACGACTGGACGTAATATCGTAAGTGAGCGTGTCGCCCAGGCTATCGGGGCTGATGCAGTGGGAACCATTACGCCGCATTCTTTTCGACATTATTTTGTTACCCGTGTGCTTCGCAGTTCGGGTAATTTGAAATTAGCTCAGGAATTGGCTCGGCATCGCAATATTGCTGTCACGCAGCGGTATGCTCATCTATCCAATGACGAACTTGACAAAGCTTACAGAGACGTGTTCGAAAAATAGTTTTCCCTCCCCACCTCCCCCATCCGCTATTCGGTAAATTGTCGGATTTTATTTTTTTTCTATTTATTCGTTTGCGAAAAATAAACTATAAAATAATTTCCTCCTGTATAATTTTGTAATTCCGATTGGAATTGTCACCAAATAACCACAGGGAGAAGAGCTGCAATGAATAACACTCATTTTGACATTGTAATCATCGGGGGTGGGATTTTAGGATTGTCGACGGCTATGGCACTCAGCAAGCAGACCCGTGCATCTATCGTTGTTTTAGAAGCAGAAAACAGGCTGGCATTCCATCAAACAGGGAATAACAGTGGGGTTATTCATTCGGGAATTTATTACAAACCCGGTTCATTGAAAGCAGAAAATTGTGTTCGCGGGCGTGAGGCGCTCTACAAATTCTGTGAAGAACACAACATCCTTCACGAGCGCTGCGGGAAGATCATCGTTGCCACCCGTCCGGAGGAGTTGCCAGCGCTGGAGACACTTGAAAAACGTGCAGGTTCGAACGGGCTGAATGGCATAAAACGCTTGACAGCTGAGGAGATCCGCGATTACGAACCGTATGCGACTGGCATCGCAGGACTTCATGTTCCGGAAACCGGTATTGTGGATTATGTCGCGGTTGTCAACAAATATGCTGATATTGTTCGTGAAGCTGGCGGGGAAATTCGTACGAATTCCAGGGTGACAGCATTCAAAAAAGTCGGTGATGAATTCGTCTTATCCACGCCTAACGGTGAAGTTGTTGCAAAATCCCTGATCAATTGTGGCGGGCTACAATCAGATCGGATCGCTAGAATGTGCGGTGTCGATCCCGGGCTGCAGATCATCCCCTTCCGTGGAGAATACTACGATTTGGCCAAAGACAAACACGGAATGATCAAAAACCTGTTATATCCAGTTCCTGATCCGAGATTTCCATTTCTCGGGGTGCATTTTACCCGCCGTGTAACAGGGGGTGTTGAAGCTGGACCGAACGCTGTGCTGGCTTTTAAACGTGAAGGCTACAAAATGTCTTCATTTTCTGTCGGGGATGTCCTCACCTATGGAACCTACATTGGCTTCTGGCGCATGGGAATGAAGTATTGGAAGATCGGATTTGGCGAATTCGCACGGTCTCTTTCGAAAAAAGCTTTCGTTGAAGCACTGCGTAAGTTGGTCCCCGCTCTTGAGGTTGACGATCTGACACGCGGTGGTGCCGGGGTTCGAGCCCAGGCATTGGCACCGGACGGTTCCATGGTTGACGATTTCCGTATTGTGCAAGCTGCTAATATGGTTCATGTTTTAAATGCCCCCTCCCCGGCTGCAACTGCGTCCATTAGCATCGGTGAAACCATAGCCGAAATGGCAGAAAAGTACTTTTCTCTACCGCTGCGGAACAGGTGAGATTTGGATTTGTTTATTAAGGAATGCATTGAAAGTATTTTTATTATTAAGTTAATGGCTACACGCAATTATTCACTTAAGTTCCACTGCTTTCCCTTTTTGCTGTAATCTGTTCTTTGTGGTTTAATTGAATCATCAACTTTAAATGTCATGGAGGCGAATTGTGAATTACCGTCATCTCGGGAAGGCTGGGATCAAACTCAGCGAACTCTCGCTCGGAGCCTGGGTCACCTATGGTGGTCAGGTGGGTGAAGAGATCGCAGAAAAGTGCATGCTTGCTGCCTACGAAGCCGGCGTCAATTTCTTTGACAACGCTGAGGCTTATGCCAGTGGCCGAGCGGAAGTTGTCATGGGCAACGTGATCAAACGTCTGGGTTGGCGACGCGAGGACCTGGTTATTTCCACAAAAGTCTTCTGGGGTGGAAAAGGTACAAACGATCGCGGATTATCGCATAAGCATATCATCGAAGGCGTCAACAACTCGCTGCGTCGCCTGCAAATGGATTACGTCGACCTGCTCTTTTGCCACCGTCCTGACCCAAACACCCCTATCGAAGAAACGGTTCGGGCAATGGACATCCTGGTCAGGCAGGGAAAAGCATTTTATTGGGGCACATCCGAATGGAGCGCTGCCGATATTTTACGCGCAGACGGCATCGCCAGACAATATAACCTCACGCCCCCTTCAATGGAACAGCCTCAATACAATATGTTCCACCGCCAGGTATTTGAGATGGAATACCAGCCCATCTACAAAGAGCTTGGCTACGGCACAACCATTTGGAGCCCACTGGCATCCGGTTTATTATCAGGCAAATATGCCAATGGTATTCCTGAAGGCAGCCGCGCGGCTCTACCGGGTTACGAATGGCTTCTTGAAGAAACGCTGACCCCCGAGAGGATCGAGAAAGCCCGCCAGCTGACCCCAATTGCTGCGGACCTAGGTTGTACTCTGGCACAGATGTCGCTTGCATGGTGCTTGAAGAACCCGAATGTCAGTACCGTGATCACGGGTGCTTCCCGCCCTGAGCAGGTCCACGAAAATATGAAAGCCCTGGATGTGGTCGATAAATTAACACCGGCGATAATGGCAAAAATCGAAGAGGTTCTGGGTAATAAACCAGAATCACTACTCGATTAGAATTTTATGTGATTGAATAAACAAAGCGGGAACCGCACGGTTCCCGCTTTGTTTCTATCTCTGGGGAATATTAAACCAGGATATCGTCAGGAACGCGCATAACTTCGTTGGCTTTCACAACTTCATCAGGCACATTGAAGTCCAGATCGGTTCCAGTCATCTGCTGGACGTACTGCTTGATCATCTTGTCCCAGTATTTCTTGGTGACATAGTACACTCGGGCCCCGCCCAGTTCATGCTGCACATCTGGCCAAGGGTAGGAAGGTTGTGCCATTCCAACGCCCCAGCGGGCCCAGCCGTTGTAGCTTTCGTAAGTCGCCCACCATTCCTTGTTGCCAAGGATTTCGAAACCGTAGTAGGCTTTAGCGTAATACATGACTGCGCCAATACGGCCGCCGCGGATGAGCGCCATGGTGTGCAGGCTGATATTGACATCTTCTGAGAGCAGACGGCCATTTGCAAAGCCAGCCCACAGGCCGTCAATCAAACCGACCAGGGTGTAGGGATCCTTAAGGCGTTTGCGATACCAGCCAAGGACTTCAGCGTAGACGCGGGCACCGACGATATCGTAAAAGTCGTGGTCAACATCCAGGAATTTCTTCAGGTACTCAAGCATCATCGGTGCTTCGTCGAGACGTGCTTCGCGAATGAACAGAGTGCGGCCGTCTTTCAGTTTCACCTGGCAATTTGGCCATGGCTTGAGGTCCATCGGGGGAGCTTGCAAAATAGCTTCAATTTCTTCGGCATCAAACGTAATCTGCGGTTGTGATGCTTTTTCGGGAAGGGGTACGCGCATTTTATTAAATCTCCTCTATAAGTTTTGGGCGGTTTACGCCAGATTTTCTTTGGAAATAGCGTTGATGCTCTCAACATGCTTGGGGTTGGTGGCATCACCGAATTTCGTCTTGGGGAGTTCAGCTTTTTTCTTCATCAGATCTTCGTATTCTGCATCATCCACCATCGCGACACAGCGGCCAATGCTGGCCTCGCCATCGACGAAGCGCCAGGGGAAGAAGCCGATTTCAACCCGGCGATTTAGGATGAGATCAAGGTCGCCTCCGATGCATTCCGCGTGGATAATTCCATACGGGAACATTTCCAGGTGCATCAATTGATACTTCGAGTCATCGTAGAATTCACTGATTTTCTTGCCAAATTTCTTCTGGAACACTTTCTCTGCCTGACGCGCCTGGCGGGGCATCCAATCCCGAATGATTGTATTCATCGGGTGGTCGGCACTGCCGCAATCCAACCCGATCCATCGCAGGTGCATGTCCTTGGCGAATTCAGCAAATTCCCGGTCAGGCCCTGGATGCATAACCATATACCGGATCTCATTGGCGGTAGGCTGATCCCAGCCAAAGTGATGATAGCCGGTATGAATGATCAGGATATCGCCATCTTTGACTTCCACTCGATCGGTGATCATTTTGCTGGAGTAAACATCGTAATCACCACAAATGTCTGATAAGTCAACCACCGCTGCGTCATGGACCAAAAATTCCATTGGTAAGGACGCCATATCGCGTCCCGGTGTGTGGAAGTGAATCTCACCATCCATGTGCGTTCCCAGATGATTTGAATGGGTCACCACCTGTCCGTTTGCTCCGTTAGGAGCTAAACGCTTGAAATATTTCACCTGCAACGGCTCATATGTAGGCCAGGGCGGTGTACCAATACCCAGAGGGATCGTCAAATCCAGATACTTCATACTTTGTCTCCTTTCGACAGAAAAAAGGTTGGTTTAAATCCCGTAAACCCAATTTGCGAGATCTATATCACAAAAAACGGATTATAAATAAAACCATCTCCCCTGTATCGGTGGGTTCAGGGGAGATAAGGCTAGCTGCATAGACAGGCGATCGCCATAACACGCGCAGTGTACAAAGGACAGGTAAACACTAACAATGATTTTCCTCAGTTTCAACCGTTGAATGTGAAATTATTGTATGAAAACAGTATTTCCATGGGAGCTTTTACCTTTTGGAATTATCTAATAAAATTATCTGCGTGTCAACTGACGAACCTCATATTGATCCCTGTAGGAAAAGCAAATTAAATGCCATTTTCCGTCATACGACCCTCCATAATTGGCAAGGTTGCCGCGCAATCTTTGAAATTAGCCAGTAATTTTTCAATCCGCGGCGTTACTTCCCGTGGAATTTTTACGCTGCTCGATGATCAAACAATCGTTTTTTTATCGCGCGAATCATTCAAAGGCCCACTAAATGTCCTTTTCTCCTGGAATTCTCCCGCCCTGGAGCAAATTGACCTGCAATCCAAAGGTCAAATTATCCAGAACAGATTTGTGTTCAGCAGCCTGGAACTCCAGATCGATTGCCAGGAGACCGAGTTGTGGAGCGCAACCGATATCTGGAATCCCACTAACCTCCCGCCTCTTAATTACGACAATAAAAATTTGGTTGATTTTTTACGCTTCTTTCAATCTCATGCAGAAAACGAACTGGTTCATTCCGTTTTGTCATCCATTGATCCAACTGTACCCCCCCACCCTGATATGGACGGAAGGTATTTACAGGAGATTGAACAAATCGATTTCGCCCTGCGGGTGGGAGACATCGATGCCATTCAGCGGTCGGCGTATTTCTTCGCTGGCCGTGGACGCGGATTAACGCCTTCGGGTGATGATTTCTTGCTGGGCGTCGTTTACGGCCTATATTGCTTGCAGGAAAAGCTAGCAGAGGAGCAAATTAATTTGGCCGGTCCTTTAGTTAATTTGGTTAAACAACGGTCAACACTGATTAGCGCGAATCTGATAGAGTATGCCGCAGCCGGCGAGGTGGACGAACGACTGGGTGCCGCTTTCCATGCCATGGTCGCCCCTTCTGAACGCACTCAAAATGCGCTTGAAGCCTTATTGAGTTGGGGCAGTTCGTCGGGTATGGATGCGGCGGCTGGAATGATACTTTTGTTGAATGCTATGCGCTAAATAATGGATTAATATAATGGCTATACGCAGTTTCAAGGTGTGGTGATGAAATATTTGGAATTAATTTCGCTGAATAAATCCTCGGAATAGTTGGGGAATGCGCCAAAAAAATCCTCCTCGTTAACAATTTGACGAAAATTATCAGTAAAATATCGTTTCATCCCGGTATTGAATTCTGCTGTTCCCATTAATTCCCTAAATTCATAGATATATGCTGCTCCTCGCAGGTAGACTGCATTCCGGTAAGCAAGGTACGAAGGATAGTCGTATATCGATAAATTGACCCATCCCTCGGGTTCATAAATATTGACCCGATATATCCACCACCAATCGACCAGATCAGGATAATATCCCTCGATATATTGCAGCTCCGCAAATGTGGATAACCCTTCATCCAGCCACGGTTCCATTGCCTGGTCATTTCCTACCACGCCGAACCACCACTGGTGAGCCATTTCATGAACCGTAATCAAGGACAAATAACCTTTCACGGAACCGTCGTACAGGTCGTAGAACCCCTTGCTCATAAAAGAACGTAAGA
>JAJZTR010000091.1 GCA_021848775.1 Chloroflexota bacterium
TTCTGAATGTCGATTGGAATTAATTTTATGGTTTTGTCCAGGTCGTCGCGTTTAAGCATTGGTATTGTGGCTAATGCTTCCGGTGTGTCCGCGTTTTCCTGGCGTTGATGAAGTTCACTGGTCGTTTCGATGATTTCGCTTAGTTCGACCGGAGACATTTTAGCTCGGGCTTGTTCCAACCTTTTTTGTTCTGCTTCTGCCCGGCGGGTGCCAAGTTCAGCATCTGGCAGCAGCAGCAAGGTTACCCGGTGCGGGTTATCGAGCAGGTATTTTCGGATTAACCCTTCGAAATAGCCGTGACCTTCTGCTGCCAGTGATTTAATGGCATTCAGCGGGGTTTCGAACGCCAGGGCATCGATAGGATTGCGGTCGTAATTCCACTCTTCCAGCACATTCAGCATCAATGCCAGACCGCGTGGGAAAGAGCCGGTATTGTTTTCGCGGAGCGCGAATTCGACCGTGTTGAGAGAGGCTGCCACCGTTTGGGAATCAATGCCGTCTTCCGCCAGGGTGTTTAATGTGTCCACAACCAGTGCTTCCACTTTGGCGGCATCTTCATCCTCGATTCCCTTCAAGCCGATGGAAACCATCATTTGCCGCAAATTGGCCTCAAGACCGACGCCCGCCAGGTCTTCTCCCAGACCGGAATCGATCAGCGCTTTACGCAGCGGAGAAGCCGGTGTGCCGATTATTATGTGCTCCAAAATATGTAATCCCAGCGACTCTTGCAGCGAGGTGACTTCCGGCAGCATCCAATTTACCGTGACCTGCGCTTTGGCCTGGGGGTCATCGCTGCTTTCATAGTGTTCACGTACAAATTTTGTGTTCGCGAATGTCGGCTGCAGCGGGACCTGGGTGTTGATTTTTATGGTGGAATAACCTCTGAAAGCAGCGTCAATCAGCCGCAGGCGTTCCTCGGGGTCATCATCTCCGTAGAAGAATATTCGTGCATTGGATGGATGATAGAAATCTTCATGGAATTTTTTGAACTGCGCATACGTCAAATCGGGAATATTTTCCGGGTTGCCGCCAGAATCATGCGCATACGGGGTATCTGGAAAAAGCAGCGCCTTGCTTTTTTCCTCCATCACGCCGTCCGGTGATGAGTAAGCCCCCTTCATCTCATTGAACACTACACCCTTATAACTGATCTCGCCATCCGGGGTATCCAACTCATAATGCCAGCCTTCCTGCATGAGGGTATAAGGGCTGATCAAGGGATGAAGCACAGCATCAAGGTACACGTCGATCAAATTGTAAAAGTCCTGCAAATTGGTGCTGGCAACCGGGTAGCAGGTCTTGTCTGGGTAGGTGAATGCATTCAGAAAGGTATTCAACGATCCTTTGAGCAGTTCGACAAATGGTTCCTTGACCGGATATTTTTGTGAACCGCACAGGACGGAGTGCTCCATGATGTGTGCCACGCCGGTCGAGTCATTCCATGGTGTGCGAAAATTGATGCTGAAAACTTTATTTTCATCATCGTTTTCAAGCGAAAGGAGTTCTGCGCCTGTTTTAGTATGCCGCCAAAGGCGGGCACGCATATTGAATTCAGCAACATGCTGATCATCGATCAGTTCAAAACCATGTGTCAATTTCATAAACCTTCTCCATAAACAGGGTGAACAAGGGCTGGATAAAAATCAATGCCCGTTGGTTTTAGGCAGCCGCAGGACAAATGGCAAGGCCAGCAAGGCTAGCCCAGCGCTGACAAAATAAGCAGTTCGTAAACTGGTCAGGTCACCCATAGCACCAACCAGCACGGTTACGAGTGAACCTCCCACAAACGACACTGCCATATACACGCCGTTTGCCAGGGCCCGGCTCTCCGGGTAGCTTTCCTGCACAACAGCCATCAGGATGGGGGTGATGCTCAACAATGAAAACCCGAGAAGCAATAGCAGGGGAAACAGAATCCAGCCATCCAGAGATGTGAAGGCAAAGAGGGTTGTGGAAGTAACCACCAGCGCCATGATCATCATGGGTTTACGGCCTACCCGATCGGAAAGCGAGCCGCCAAAAAAAGCTCCTACTGCCCCGGCTGCCTGCATAATGGAAAGTGATGCGCCTGCCAGAACCAGGTTGGCGCCTTGTTCAGTCAGGTAGGTGGGTAAAAATGTGGTCACACTAACCCAGGCAAATCCCCGGGTAATGACAATCCCGGTTACCGGCAGGAGCACCTTTCCCATCCCTTTGAGAGCCTCGCGCCAGGGAGGTGCTTTTGACATTTGTACAGATTGGCCGTTTACGCCCCTTAATTGAATGTACAAGAATATGGAGGTGAGGATCCCAAAAATCGACAACCATGGAGTTTTCTCGATGGAGAAGTATTGCACCACCGTCACAATGGTCAGCGGCCCAATCACCCGCCCCAACTCACCTGCGACCATCCAAAAACTCATCCCCAGTCCAAGCCGGTGCGCCGAGAGCCGCCCGACCATAACCGGTCCGGTGGCATGTATACTGGCAGAGCTCAGACCGGTAATGAGCAGAAGCATTGCTGCAACGGCATAGGTGGGGGCAATGCCCAGGAGGCTCATTGTGATGCCGGTTATTGCGGGTGAAAAGATGACAAAATACCGTGGACCCGCATGATCCGCCAGGTAACCAATAAGTGGCTGAAGCAGCGATGGGGCATTGGCAAAAACTGACAACAGCCCGGCTTCAGTTTTGATCAGCGAAAATTTCTCGATCAGCAGGGGCAGCAGTGCGGGTAAAAAAGACTGGTAGGTATCCTGGACTCCGTGCCCGATGGCAATTACTGTTACTTTGTCAGTTTGAAAGGTAGGTTTTTCGATGGTTTGTTCGATAGTCATGCAATTTCCTGGGCATTTATTGGATGTTCAATACCTTACTTTGTCTTATGCCGCTCCACGTTTGATTAGACCCTCCACCACAAAAGCCAGTGGTTGAGCGTCAGCTTCGGGGTATTCCGTGATATCCTCCAGCCGGATGCGCAGATGCAGGCTGTTAAGCTCGGGGTGCTGCTGCAAGTGCTGGTTGATGGCTGTATCCGCCTGGACACCGAAGGTCTTTAACAATCGACGAATGTCCATTAATATGCTTTCGTCCACCATGGGTACACTCCTTTTCTCAAACAATAAGACAATGCTTGAGTATACCGCAAGGAGCGAGAATGTTTAAGGACTTGGACTGTTTTGCACAACCGCGGCCCCATCGGCTTAAATTTCCAGGAGCTGCTAATGCATTTAGTTTTTCGGACCAGCCTTAGGTACGATTCGGATTAAATGCCAACCTGTCTCGGGTGGCGGTCAGATAAACCGCTTTCCCCTGGCGGGTCAGCAACTTGTTAATCAATCCAAACAGAAAAATGCTGCCTAGGACAGGTGCGAAGATTTCCTGGCAGGTTTTGTTTTTATACCAAGCCGTTCGATGCGGTCAATCAATTTTTCGCGGGTGAATGGCTTGACAATATAATCATTCGCTCCCATCAGATAACTCTGCTCCATAATCGCGGCGTTCGAAATGGCAGTCAGCATTAATATAGGCGCTTCAGACGTGGCGCGAATTGATTCCAGAATACTTAAACCATCCATCTCCGGCATCATAATATCCAGCAAAATGACATCCACCTTCTCCCGGTTGAGCATAGAGAGTGCCGTGCTCCCGCTATCGGTGGTTATGAGGACATGTCCAGCTTTCTCAACCATCATCGACACAACCTGACGGGTGTCCGGATCGTCGTCCACCAGTAAAACTTTCAAGATCGGTTTGAAGGGATCCACGGTCATCTTAGCTCCTTATTGAAACCGGCGGAGAACCGATGACGGCTCTTAACATGTATTGTAGGATATTTTTGTTTTTCGAGCCGGTATCAGAGGCTATCACTTTTTTTAACTGCGATTTTGATCAGGCTGTGTTTGCTTTTCCCTAGCCGGACGGGTAAAATGATGCCAGAGCGCTTGAATTTCTACATTCAATCGAATAAGCGCAAATTTGTGGAGGGTTCTATGAATTCGCGGACACCGCCGCTCATCACCGTATCTGGCAGCCATCGTGAAATGGGCCGCCAGATTGGTGAAGCCGCCCGTTCTCAGGTCGCGCACAGCATCGAAAACGCGCATCAGTTGCTGCACGATGCTTATGATACGCTTCAGTTGGATTGGGAAGGCGCTTTGATCCAGGCGCGAAAATATTTGCCGTTTGCAGAAGAACGTTATATCCAATACGTCGATGAAATGCGGGGGATGGCCGAAGGCGCCAATGTTTCCTTTGACGATATAACAGTGATTAATGCCATGGAAGCAGTTACGAGCGATGCGCTGCACTTGGTGAAATGCACCAGCATGGCGGTCAACCAGGACCGTACTTCCGACGGCACTGTACTTGTGGCGCACAACGAGGATTGGGTGCCTGAGGATGAATCGGATGTATATATCATTAAAGCCCGCCCTGACCATGAACCGCCCTTTATTGCAATGACCTACGGCGGTTTGCTGCCTAATATCGGGTTTAATGCGCATGGGATCGCACAGTGCTGTGATTCGGTATATCCCACCGACAGCCGCATTGGCGTCCCACGGGTGATTGTTTCTCGTGCGGTGCTGGCTGCTGAAACCCCCGGTGAAGCCATACGCCGCACCCTCATTTCGCAACGGGCTGCTGGTTATAACCATTTGCTGGCGCACGAAAGCGGTGAAATTTATTCTGTGGAAGTTTCAGCCAGGCAGTTCGCCATTCTTTACGCATGCGATGGCGCGATGGTGCACACCAATCACTATGTTGACGGGCAAATGCGAAAGATCGAAAGTGAACCGGATGAATTGATCGCGACCCGCGTGCGCTATTTCCGCGCCGACCGCTTGTTAAGCCAGACTCGCGAACATTCCCTTAAAACGCTGCAAGCAATCCAGAAGGATCACATAAATTATCCTGATTCCATTTGCAACCACGCTACAGATGGAAATCCCCTCGACCGCGAGAAGACGGTAACCGCGCTGACCATGGATTTGACCAACCGCAAGATGTGCGTTACCTGGGGCAATCCCTGCGAGAATGTGTTCACCACATTCCAACTGGAATAAAAATTTCCGAAAGGTGAAGACTAATGCCAAGTAATGTCCCCAACCGCTTTCCTTTTGCCCATACCTTTTCCATCGTAGCCCGAGATCCAGAGGATGGCAAAATGGGGGTCGCGGTTCAGTCCCACTGGTTCTCGGTGGGATCTGTTGTGGCCTGGGGAGAGCCCGGGGTAGGGGTGGTGGCAACCCAGTCGATGGTGGAGAAATCTTACGGTCCGCGCGGGCTGGCATTGATGCGTGAAGGTGTACCCGTCAAAGCAGCCTTATCCGCGTTGCTGCAAACAGACGATAATCCAGAAGTGCGCCAGGTCGCCATGCTGGACCATACCGGGGCAGTCGCCGTGCACACCGGAAGCCGCTGCATCGCATATGCCGGGCATGAAAGCGGCACAGGTTTTTCTGTTCAAGCTAATATGATGCACAACGATCGTGTCTGGCCGGCGATGGCGGAAGCCTATCGCTCTACCCACGGACCGCTGGCTGAACGGCTGATGGCGGCCCTGGAAGGTGCCCAGGCTGCCGGGGGAGACATTCGCGGGCAGCAGAGTGCCAGCATGCTGGTAATCCGTGGAGAAGCGGGCAAGCAGCCCTGGGAAGGCATCCTGGTCGATTTACGGGTTGAGGATCACCCCCACCCCCTGCAGGAATTGCGGCGTTTGTTAACCGTCCATCGCGCCTATGATTGGATGAACGAGGGGGATGCGTTTCTGGCGGACGGGAAGGTCGAACAGGCGCTGTCTGCCTACCGTTCTGCTGCCGAGTTGGCGCCAGATTTCGATGAACTTCCATTCTGGCATGCGTTGACCCTGGCGGAGCTGGACCGCATGGAAGAAGCTGCCCCGATTTTCCAGGCAGTTTTTCGCGCCAATCCTGACTGGGCTGAACTGGTTAAACGCTTGCCAGCAGCTGGATTATTGAAGGACGACCCGGTTTTATTGAAGCGTATTTTGGCGTTGATGGACAACCTCAAGGCTTGAGTCACCAATCAGACACAGGCATACCAAACAGATTGAGCATAACGCCTTCCGATTTACATATGGGCGCGGCACAAGGTTTATAACTGCTCGAGCCAAATCCTTTAAGATCGCAACGCCCCAGATGACAAATGGCATGCCAATTTGGTTCGCTGGTATAGAAATTGCATTCTCAACCCGAGGGTATAATTGAAGATAGTCATCATCCTGTTCGCCCTAACATTTTCCGAAGGGTTTCCACTGTGCTTGACCTAAATATCTATCCGTATGATCCGATTTCAGGAAAAGACGATCCAGTCATACCGGGGTTGTTCACCGGGCTACCACCACGTCACGCGGCCCGCGGGAGAGAAGATGACCGCCTGGTGCTATACCTGACCCTGGGCGGCACGGCAAACCTCACGGCTGAGGTACAGCGTGAAATCCTGGAGAAACTTACCACAGTATTCTATAACACCCGCGGTACAGTGACCTTCGCCCTGCAGGCAATCGTCAACCAGCTCAATGACCGGCTGTTGGCGCGCAACCTGCGCGGTGGAAAAGAAACTGCCTCGGTTATTGGATTGTTTCACGCACTGGTTCTGCACGGCAGTACCATCTACATTGCGCAATCCGGTCCTGCACACACCTTTATCATCGGGCAGGATGGTGTTCAGGATTATTTTGACCCTGAGAGTGCCGGGCGGGGGTTGGGCACGTCTCGCACAGCCAGTGTCCGATTTTATCGAGCCGGTCTTAACCCTGGTGACCGGATCCTGTTCTGCGCCAAGCCACCTGCCCATTTGAGTGTAAAAAATCTCACCGGCAGCCTGACTGCGGGATTAGAACTGTTTATACCCTGGTTGCTGGGTCGTACCGCCGATCAACCCCGGTTTCTCTTGCTCCAGGCGAATCGCGGCAAAGGTCTTTTGAACCTCATACCATTGGCCTCACTGGATCAGGGGCTGACGGATGCATCAGGAGCGGTTGAAATCAGCCAGCCAGACCAGGAACTCTCTCCACCGCCGGACCAGCCAGCTGCGGTCTATATTTCCGGTGAAAAATTGACACCAGAGAAAGAGGAAACGTCAACATTAATCGGGCAATCAGGCGAGAGGGTGGCAGGATTATTTGCGGGATTCCTGGCCGGACGTAAAAAAACGGAATCTGAGACCGAGTCGACTGAATTGCCACCGGACGAATCGATTCAAGCCAAAATAGATGCGCAGCCTGAAGTTGTAAGCCCGCAGGACTTTTCGCCGGAAACTTACACGCCGTCACCGCCGGAGAAGGTTGAACCCTGGTCTCCGGTTAAGGGTGAGCCTGATTTTTCACCCAGGGCAGGGCCAGAGGCGGATCGAGGTTCCAATGAGCGGCGCGCTCGTCAGCGTAAACAGGCCGAGCATAAAACCCGCAAGGCTCTCGCGGTTGGTCTTCACGGATGGCGTGCCTTTAAAACCCGTGCTGGCGCCGGTTTAAATAAAGTTCTGGGCCGCATCCTGCCTGGTCAGGCAGACCATCTGCCAACAGTTTCAGCGACCGCGCTCATATTTATTGCTGTCGCTGTCCCGCTGATTGTGGTTGCTGTTGCCACAACGGTTTATATTCAAAACGGGCGCGGCGAGCAGCATCAAGCGTTTATCGCCCAATCCAAAGAGGCATTCGCGCAGGGTCAGGCTCAGACCGATGCGGTCTTGCAACGGGTCAATTACGAAGCGGCATTGGATTGGGTGGAAAAAGCGGAAGGATACGGGGTTAATGATGAATCCCGCGCATTAAAAGACCAGATCAGCCGTGCCATCGATGCCATGGATGGTATTTCACGGTTTGAATTACAACATGCACTCCCCGCTGATTTTGACCGCAGTGTGCGCGTTACCCAAATTTGGGCCGCTCAAACCGAAGACCTCTATCTTCTGGATGGCGCCAACGGACGGGTGCTGCGTATGGTGTATACCCGCCCGGGATACGAACTGGATTCACAGTTCTCATGCGGTCAGGGAATGATCGGCAGTCTGATCATTGGCCCGCTGGTGGATATCATCCTGGCGCCGGCAGGCAACAATTTTGGGGCAGTGGTGCTGGGTGTAGATGCTGCTGGCAACCTGTTGTATTGTTCGCTGGATGCAACCAAAACAATGGCGACGACTTTACCTCCACCGGATGCCGGGTGGGGCAACATTCAGGCGATTGCGTATCAGAATAATGTTTTGTCCATTTTGGATACGAACAACAACGCGGTATGGCGCTTCGAAGGGTTTGGCCTGGATTTCAGCAATAAACCACGTTTATTCTTTGATAACGAAGTTCCCAATCTCGCAGGGGCAATCGACCTTGCGATTTATATGGATGACCTGTTCGTTTTGAATCAGGACGGGCACATGCTGATGTGCACCTACAGCTATGTCGAGACAACTCCGACACGCTGTACTGACCCTTACCCTTACCGGGTGAGTGTGTCAGGCCAGGAGCCGCAGGCACTCATTAACATGGATGCGCAATTTACGCAGATGCAGGCCACCCAGCCGCCAGAGCCCTCGTTGTATTTCCTGGATGCTTCAGGACGCTCGATTCAACAGTTCAGCATGTCCTTAAACTTTGTCCGCCGCCTGCAACCGCGGACGGACGGCGAAGATCCCCTGCCGGATACCGCCCCCAGCGCCTTCGCGGTGACCAACGGACGCAACCTGGTCGTAGCCTATGATAACCAGGTGTTTGTTGCCCCGCTGCCGGCGCCGTAAACCGGGTGGAAAAATCAAACTGGCTTATTAATTACGGCCTCGGCTTTGCAGCCAGGCTGTAATTTTTTCCACTGACCAGCAGTTTAACACTGCTTCAGGTTCAACCCAGGCTCGTCTGGCAACCGATACACCATATTCGATCAGATCCAGATCTGCCGGGGAATGGGCATCGGTGTTGATGCTGAGTGGAATCCCCATTTCAGCTGCCCGGCGTGAATACACCTCATCCAGGTCAAGGCGTGCCGGATTGGCATTGATTTCCAAAGCCAAACCGTTTTCAAGCGCGGCTTTCAGCACGGAATCCATATCCAGATCAGCCCCCTCGCGATTCGGCAACAGGCGGCCAGTAAGGTGACCGATGATATCCACATGCGGATTTTGCATCACCTTGAGCAGCCGGGCTGTGACTTCCGGGCGCGGCTGGCGCAGACTGACGTGCAGCGAGGCAATGACGATATCCAATTGGGCCAGGACTTCATCCGGGTAGTCTAAGCTGCCGTCGGCCTTGATTTCGACCTCGGTGCCTTGCAGCAAGCGAAAATCGCTGCCCATCTCCTTTTGCACTAGATCGATTTCTGCGCGTTGTCGGAGCAGATCCTCTGCTTTCAATCCGCCGGCAATGCCGAGCGATGCGCTGTGATCCGTGATTGCCAGCATTTTTAATCCCCGTTGGCGGGCTGCCAATGCCATCTCACGAATTGTGTTCACCCCGTCGCTCCAGGTGGAGTGGCTGTGCAGCTCAGCCTGAAGCTGGTCGATCTTAAGCAGCGCGGGTAAATCCCCGGTTTGGGCAGCTTGAATTTCCCCCCGATCTTCGCGCAGTTCAGGTGCGATCCAGGGCAATCCCAAGGCTTTGTACAAGGATTCTTCATCTGAATACGTAACCAGCTTCCCGTCGGTGCCGGTTAGCCCGCGCTCAGAGAGGGACCAGCCTTGTTTCAAAGCAAATTCGCGCAGCCGCACATTGTGTTCTTTGGAACCGCTGACAAACTGGAACAGGCTGCCGAAATTCTCGGGGGGCTGCGTCCAGAGCTGCAATTTAAGCCCATTGCTCAATTCGATGCTGGATTTATTTTCCCCTTGTCCAAGCACGCGAACCACTTCCGGATGGCTGGTGAAGGCAGCCATCAGCGCAGCGGAGTCGTCGCAGGCTGCCACCAGGTCCAAATCACCGATGGTCGAGCGCCAGCGCCGCAGGCTGCCGGCAAATTCTGCCTGCTGAACACAGGGCTGAGCCTGCAGCCATTCGACCCAGCGAAGCCCAATCGGACGGGCAACCCCCAGCGTCATGCGGTGCGAGCGGCGGCGTAAGGCAGCGATGCCTTCCAAAATGCGTTGTTCCGATTTTTCACCCATGCCCGGCAGTTGGCGCAGCCGATGTTCCTGGGCTGCGATTTCCAGGTCAGCCAGCGTAGTAATCCCGGCTTGCTTCCAGAACAGAGCCACCTTTTTAGGGCCAACATCCGGCACTTCCAAAATTTCCAGCAGCGAAACTGGAACTTCAGCCTCCAATTTTTCCAGGAACCCCAATTTTCCGGTATCCAGCAGCTCAATGATCTTTTCTGCAATCGCCTTGCCGATCCCTGGAATGGTGTTCAATGGCTGACTGGTTCGATAAACGTCCGCCTCCTGCCCGAGAATTCGCAGACTTTCTGCGGCGCGGCGGTAAGCCAGGACGACATAGATCACCTCCCCTTTGATTTCAAGGAGGTCGGCTATTTTTTCGAAGGTTCGAGCGAGTTCCTCGTTGGTCATATGCGTATTATACTTGCAGGCAGCATCCCCATTGATGTGGTTTCCGGAGGAATCCCATTGCCATTATTATCCGAGTTGGAAAAGCCCACGTTGCTGGTCAATCCCAGGATTGTAAGAGAAAATATCACTTTCATGGCAGATAAAGCGCGCCAGCAAAATGTGCGCTTTCGTCCTCATTTTAAAACTCATCAGTCTGCAACTGTCGGTGAGTGGTTTAACGAAGCTGGTGTAAAGGCTATAACCGTCTCATCGGTCGATATGGCCGATTATTTTGCCCGTCACGGCTGGAAAGATATTCTGATCGCTTTTCCAGTCAACGTGCGCCAAATGCGCACCATCAACAGCCTGGCAAGCCAGGTTCGGCTGGGGTTGCTGGTCGAATCTGTCGAGAGCGTCCACCAATTGGCAAGCGGTTTGCAGTTTCCAGTAGACCTGTGGATAAAAGTCGATAGCGGCAGCGGTAGAACAGG
>JAJZTR010000092.1 GCA_021848775.1 Chloroflexota bacterium
TCTACGTGTGCGTAGTGCCGGTTCTCGGTCGAATACTCAACGTGGGCAATGTTGATGGTGATGCCGCGCGCCTTCTCTTCCGGCGCGTTGTCAATCGTATCGTATCCACGGAAATCCGCGGTGCCCAGGAATGAGCAATATTTGGTTATCGCCGCCGTCAGGGTCGTCTTACCATGGTCAATATGACCCATCGTCCCTACGTTTAGATGCGGCTTACTTCGATCAAACTTCTGCTTCGCCATGTTCTTTTCTCCTTGGCTCCTCTTAATCCACTAGAAGGGTCCTGGGACAACCGGCATGGAGAGCCCTCAATGGGATTTGAACCCATGACCCCGCCCTTACCAAGGGCGTGCTCTACCTACTGAGCTATGAGGGCTTGCCGTCCTCCAGAAATTTTCCCGGTAACCCGGGAAAGCTTCGGTCAACCGACCAGGTGGGCAGTGAAGGATTCGAACCTCCGAAGGCGTCCGCCAGCTGATTTACAGTCAGCCCCCTTTGGCCACTTGGGTAACTGCCCGCGCCCGAGCCGTTGCTGGCTCGCAAGTAAGGTTGTTCAACCGGTGATGCAGCGATCAGCCTCACTCGCCAGCCCGCAACTTGAGCCGACGATGGGAATCGAACCCATAACCTACCACTTACAAGGCGGTTGCTCTGCCGATTGAGCTACGTCGGCATGAATTTTTAAGTTGCAAAGTTAACAGCGGGAATTATACCAAAGGCTGTTAACAAAGGCAAGGTATCCTATCTTTTTCAGCGCTGCGCGAGTTTATCAGAACAATGGTGTAGAGTCAAGCGGTTGGCCTGAAAAATGTGGTTGATAACGCGTGACCGCGCAGCGGCACAGCGAAAAAGCGCCGTCCTGCCGCATTTGTTGATGAACCGGTGGCACCGCGGCAATCTGTGATCAGTGTGGGGGAGAAGCTTGTGGTTATCATCCACGCCCGGTTGGTGTAAGTGGAGAGATCAAAGAATTGCGCTCCTGCCATCTTCCCGCTGCGAACCGACGGCGAGGACACTTTAATGTATAATCAGTACCAGGTCTGATGGAGGTTTTAACGTATGGAAATATTCTGGTTTGGACATTCCTGTTTTCGCATCACAGAGCGCAACCTGGCAACGGTTGTAACCGACCCCTATGATCACCGGGCTGTCGGCTACTCGGCATTGAAGCTAAAGGCGGATATTGTCACCGTAAGCCACAAAGCCCCCGGACATGATTTTTTGTCAGGTGTCAAAGGCGACGCGTACCATATTACAGGACCGGGCGAGTTTGAAGTTGGGGGTGTTTTTATCACCGGAATTCAAACCAACGGGCACACGAAGAAGGTCGATGACGAACCGCGTAATACGCTGTATTTGATCGAATATAACGGTGTCAATGTTCTGCATCTGGGCGCGATCGACCGGGTGCCAACCCAAACCGAAGTCGAGGACTTGGGTCCGGTGCATGTGGCGCTGGTTCCCATTGGCGGGGGGGCGGGGTTGAATGCCTCCAAAGCGGCTGAGGTTATCAGCCTGCTCGAGCCAAATATTGTGATTCCGATGCATTACGCCACCCCGGAGTCCACCATCACGCTGGACACGTTGGGCAGGTTTTTGAAAGAAATGGGACTTTCAGATATTCAAGTTCAACCTTCCTTCAAGGTAACCACAGTAAATTCCCTCCCCGAAGAAACACAGGTCATTGTTTTGGGGTATCAGGGTAACTAGGGGCTATCCATGCCGGTAAAGCTGCTGATGTCCTGGGATATCGCACCGGAGCGCGAACAAGAATATTTCGAGTTCGTGGTACGCGAGTTTATCCCCGGGGTCCAGCGCATGGGATTCGAATTATCGGATGCCTGGGCCACCGTATTCGGCACACAGCCCCAGATCCTGGTGGGTGCCGTGGCGCCTACTTCGAACAAGGCCCGCCAAATCCTCGAATCGGATGAGTGGAAAAGTTTGCAGAACCAGCTTATGGACTACGTGCGCAACTATAACGATAAGATCGTTGATATGCGCGCTGGTTTTCAATTTTAACGGATGGTGATCTGGCATGCCGACTGAATTCGCCCGGCTGCTGATTGGCTGGTACGCGGAACACGCCCGCGATCTGCCCTGGCGCGGTGCCGCTGATCCGTACGCCGTCTGGGTATCCGAAATTATGCTGCAGCAAACCCGGGTCGATACCGTCATCGGCTATTATCAGCGGTGGATGACCCGGTTTCCGACCATACAAGCCCTGGCGCAGTCTGAGGAGCAGGATGTGCTGCAGGTGTGGGAGGGGTTGGGTTATTACAGCCGTGCACGCAGCCTGCACCGTGGCGCTCGTGTGGTGATGGAACGCTTCGGTGGTAATCTCCCTGCCACACGGGTTGAATTAGAGTCGCTGCCGGGAATTGGCCGCTATACCGCCGGCGCGATCGCGTCCATGGCTTTTGGGCAGGATGAACCGGCCCTCGATGGCAATCTGCGGAGGGTTCTGGCGCGCGTGTTCAATATCGCCGTCCCCATAGACTCGCCACTGGCACTGCAGCATTTGGATCAGTTGATGACCGAACACCTTCCCTCCGGGCAGGCGGGAGATTTCAACCAGGCGATGATGGACCTGGGAGCGACCTTATGCACACCTCGTTCTCCCGATTGCGGGAAATGTCCACTTGAATTGATTTGCCAGGCACGGCTAACTGGCGTCCAGGAGGAACGTCCGGTCAAGAAAAACCGACCGCGGGTTCCACATTATATTGTCACGGCAGCGGTTATCCGGCGAAACGGGCAGGTGCTTATCGCACGGCGCCCCGCCAATGGGTTGCTTGGCGGGTTGTGGGAGTTCCCGGGAGGGAAACAGGAATCAGGTGAAGCCTTGACGGATTGCCTCCAGCGTGAAATATTGGAAGAATTAGGCGCACAAATTGAGGTAGGGCCAGAACTGGGGGTGTTTAACCACGCCTACACCCATTTCAAAGTCACCCTGCATGCGTTCTATTGCACCCTTACCGGAGTTGAACCGCAGCCGGTGGAAGCCAGTGACTTGCGCTGGGTGCTTCCTCGCGACCTTGCGGCTTTCCCGATGGGAAAAATAGACAGGAAAATTGCATTGGTACTTTCATCAACCGATGAAATTTGATTTAATAGAGTTACAGTACCTTGAACAGGGGGTAGACCAATTCGAGGTTCAGCCATAAGACGGGAGTCGAAGGCTATGGAAGATTATGATCGCTACACAATAGCGCGCGCGGAAATGGTCAACGAACAGATCGCGCGCCGGGGATTGCGCAACCCGCGATTGTTGCGTGCTCTGCAGCGAGTACCGCGCCATCTTTTTTTGCCGCTTGCTTTACGCGATCATGCTTATGAAGATCGTCCCCTGCCCATTGGAATGGGTCAAACCATTTCGCAGCCTTACATCGTCGCATTGATGACCTCTCTCCTGGCATTGGAAGGAGATGAAATGGTGCTGGAAATTGGCACCGGATCGGGGTATCAGGCAGCGGTTTTAGCTGAAATGGCGCGGATGGTGCATACGGTGGAACGGCATGAAGATTTGGCAAATGCTGCCCGCTCCAGGCTGGTGCGGCTGGGCTACTACAATACCCAGGTCCACTGCGCTGATGGCTCGCTGGGATGGCCTGAAGCAGCGCCATACCACGGCATTATCGTTACGGCTGCAGCCGCACACACCCCTGAACCGTTGTTGGAGCAGCTGGCCGAAGGCAGCCGGTTGGTGTTGCCCGTGGGGGATTCCAGGGGCCAGATATTGCAGGTTTGGACGCGTGAAGCCGGACGGTTCGAAACCCAGGATGTTCTGCCGGTCAGCTTTGTACCACTGCGCGGTAAATATGGCTGGAGTCCGGAGGACTGGCAAGACCTGGGTGGTGCTGCGGAACCTTAATTTAGAAGGGACGCTCGGCGAACCAGCGCCGGATCATCTCAACCTGAAATTTAAATCCGCCATCAACCTGTTCCACCAGATCGCGCTTTAATGCCAGGGCCAGATTACGGTCAAAATGGGTGGGAAACCGAGCCGCCCACGCGCCCTGGGCAATGACCTCGTTCTCCCCTTTATCGGCCAGATAATCGAGCATGGACATGGTTTCCGGATTAATTTGCTTGCCGCGGATATCGGCGAAAAAGAAACTGATGCTGGATAAGGAACGTTTTACTGCTTCCTCGACATCGGGTAAAGTTACCAGAAAGCGCCGGCTGCCCGGTTGTTCGTTCTTAATCATAACCAATTCAAAACAAACGGATTGAACCAGGTGCGGATGACCGCTGGTTAGATTTAATATCCGCTGGCTGGCAATGGGATCGTATTTCAGATTAAAGTTTTTTACCGGATTCTCGATTAATCGTAGCGTTTCTACAGGCGCCAGCCGGCCAACTTTGACAACCTGGGCATTGAACAAAAAGGTCGACCAGAGACCAATTTCGTCGAGTGAATGCGACCCGACATACAGACTCTTGAAGTGAGGACGGTGCTGGATCATAAAACGAGCCAATCCCAGGAAGTCTTGCGCCTTGAGTTCAGCTTCTTGAAGGGCTAATGTTAATGCCTCGAATTCATCCAACATCGTTAAGATGTATAAATGCTGGCTGTCTAATATCTTCTCAACCGTGTCCACCCACTTACTAATTCGAGAATAGTCACTGGTGGGGTCTTCATCCAAATGAAGCTGAGGTAATTTCAATCCATGCTGACGATAGGTCTTGGAGCGGATTTCTTCGATAATGTATGCGAAAACTTCACCTGTGTCTCGATAACCCCCAAGAGCCTGTCCATCCAAAAATACACAGATCATGGAGCTGGGCAAGTAGTGGTCCAGGTTAAGCAGCAGCGAAGTCTTGCCCATACGCCGCTGCCCAAATAGGTGCAGCGGCGGACGGTTTGGATCGGTCAGCAGCCGTTCAATTCGTGCCATTATGTCGGTTCGACCAACAAAAACTTCTTGTTCGTTGTTGAGCGGCATCCCACAGATGTACGGATTTACAATTTCTTGTTGGAAGGAACTTTCCTGAGTCAAATGATTAATATGGCTCTCGAAAATCCTATCCCATTTTGCCAACACTGAAGTGAACCACTGCGTGTAAGGATGATTAGAAAAGAACAGCTCCCGTTGGAATAAATTCAAATCACTGCGCAGCCGGCCCAGTGCCAGCCGGCTTTGATATACTGTCGGCAAATTGAGCGCGGACTCTGCATCGCGGCTCATTTGAAAGAAAGTTCGCAGAATTATTGCCGCAGGCCCATCCAGAAATTTAGATTGTGTGTACTTGTAGACTTCAGCAATCGAGAATAAGTCCGCGCAGTCTTCGAACTTGCGGGTAATCAACTCGATTTCAACGCTCTGGACAATGCCGCGCTGTGGAGTGTGGGCTAACATGACTGCATTTTTTTCATATTCCTGGGGGTCTCTTTCGGCTTGGAGCAGCAGGTACTCATCCAACCCTGGCCAGTGGATTAATTGACCTTCCTCCCAGAAGACACTATGCAATCTAAAAAACTTTAATGGTCCGGTTTTTTTACCGCGTTCCAATGAATAGAGAAAGTTATTCCAAACCGATACGAACGGCAGTAAGAGAATCGGGCGCCAGGTTGAAAATGACAAACCGATGCCAACCGTCAGCAGCGCCCAGAAATAATTAGCTTGATTTTCTGAAAAACCAACCACCAGATAACTGCCTAACCTTACCCAACTTACGCCGGTGATCACAGCGGCTGCCACAGCCGCTGCCTGTGGACCGCCTACCCAATCTGTTAATAACCAGGGGCTGCTAAAAAGCAGGAACATTAACAATCCCGCGCCAATCGCGGCTGAAATCAGGAAGATTGGGGAGTTTTCTTCGGATCGGACAAAAAAATAATAGCTGATTGCCAGAATCATGCCGGCAATCACACCTGCTGGGAGGGAACGCCAGAACGATTTATGTGCTTTTGCTGCTACTGCGATGGTAAATGCGATTGCGTAAAGCACGCCTGATGTGATGGCGATAATCTGAGCGAACGGATCATGAACAGGTGCTCCTCCGGGGTTGCCAAGGGAGAAACCAAAAATCTTTCCTGACACAATTAAAACTCCCAGAGAAAGTAAAATACCGGCCGATATGAATCCGGCTAATAACCCAATGATGTGTCGACCTCTAAATATTAACCTCGTGTCGCGCGATCGATTGAGCAATACACAACCGGTTAAACCGCCCGCAAGTGCGACCGGTAAGAAGAAAAAGTCGGTCTGGCGGGCTAACAGGCCAATCCCAAGGGCAATCAGCCCGGCGAACACCATCCCGCTCCCCACGCTAAAGGCGTACCCCATTACCAGCGGCAAAATGAGGGAATAGCCAAAGGTAAGCCATACGCTCTGGATAATTACCGGTCTTGAGGCTCCGCTCAGGTTTAATACAATCAGCACAGCCAGGGTGCTCATTGAAATTAACAGCAGGTAGTTATACAGCAGGAAACGCCATAAATTTCGATTTTTCCGCTGCTGAGGGTTCAACGAGGTGATTGAAAAATCAATGGGCAGGGTCGGATCAATTTCATCGAGTGCTGCACGCCAACCGGAAGGATTTACCAGCAGCCAAAATGCGACATGAATGGGGGTCGTAAATCGCGGCTTAGCCCGGTCCGTTGAGGCTGAAATGGAACTCATTGGCCGATTTCTAATAAATGAGTATAGGGAGCGATATTGGAAAGACCCTCTACTTTCCAATCCTCGGTCAGGGCACCTTCACCCAAGGCGACCAGGCGTGTGCTGCATAGAATCTGCAGCAATGCCGGCCAACGCCCGCTGGTTTGCAGGATCCACTGCACATCTGCAGGAGCAAAGGGTTGCGGGCTGGACCCGATTAAATCCAAAGCTTCTTCCGTGGTCAGCGGTCCCAGGTTTAAGGTATGGCCAAAAATGTTGAGAAATGGGGATGGGCGACCGTGATCTATTGCCAGCATGGCCGGGTTGCGTTGGGCTGCCAAGATGAGAGCCAGCCGTCCTTCGGTGAGATTGCTGACCAAGGAACGGATCGACCACCAAAATTGCTGGGTAAATTCCGGATTCGACAAAGCGATTTGAACTTCATCCAGCAGGATTACCGTGGGGTGGGTCAGGTAACGGGAGGTAACATCGACAAATTGGCTCAGATCGCACGGAGTGGGGATCGGGAAGTTTAACGAGCGCAAGATATACATCATGAGACACTCGCGTGTGCACACGCGAGGATCCTGGAAATCGATGTACAACCAGTGAAACTGATTTGGTTGAGGCAGCCAATCAACGATCTGGTTGGAGCGCAAGGATGCTGCCGGAGCGGTGGTAATTTTGCGGAGATAATGTAAAAGCGATGTCTTCCCGGTCCGCTGCTCACCAATGAGTGCGATATTTTGCATAACCTGACCGTTCAAAGCCGCGAAAATATATTTCAATTCCCGCGTACGACCGAAAAAAAGATGCGGATGTAAAATGGGCGGTCCCACGATAAAAGCCGGCTTTGGGTGGAATTCCTCATCGGAATTGTCACTTTCTAATTCGTTGGCACCCATGATTTGCCGACTCAAATGATCGGGAGTGGGGTGACCGGCATACTCCAAATACGCCCGCAGGTCGACATCACTTTCCCAGCCACTGTGCCGTTTGATGATGCGGGCTAAGTTTTCCACATCGTCCAGACGCGAGGGAGTGCGCTGGTGATACACCCAGTATTGGATAGCGCTTCCACCCTGGCGCCCGAGAGCATAGCCCAATTCATCGTACACAATCTGTTTTGTTTTATTTTCCAAATACGCGATGCGGTTGATCGCTCGAAACAGAAGGTCTGCTGCTTTAGAATCTGCGCGATTCATAGAATATCCCAAGGATTTCCAGGAGTGATTTTAGAGTATTACTACATACTCTTTTGAGTTAATACTTAGTATATTATACTTACTTTTTTTAACATTAAGCTTTCTTTTGTTAATATTCCCACTGTTCCAGGCCCGAGGGGATCTAACAGTGGAAATAACTCTGGCGTAAGGGGATTAGGCCGGAGTTATTTCTTTAATATTCTGCAACAACTATTGTTATTCACCCTCGGCTTCCGGGGTAGGGATTTCCGTGCCCGGACCATATTCATAAATTGCACGCCAGGGCTGGTAGGTTGTGTTGAACTGGTCGCTAAAATAGACCTGACCATCACGGTATACCGTGCGCGAAACACTTACATAAGCCCCTTTGGCTTCCCAGTCCACCTGCTTGATTGTGCCTTCCGACAACTCAGGATTTTCTTTGTAGATTGGTTCGGGCGGCTCCACAATATTGGTGGGGCCAGTGGTATCCCACTCCACAGTGCGCCCGTCAGAAGTAGAGTAGAACTTCCAGGTGATGCTGCTGGTGGAAGGGTTGACGTATGTCTCCATTAATAACCAGTAGGGGGTGTCGTTGGTGAATTTAAAATCAACCAGTGGAACATATACAGTGGCGTCCAAACCAGCTAAAGACGGATCGACCTTATTGCCGTAAACCTTTTCGTAATAATAAACTCGATATGCGTGGGCATGGCGCTCAACAACCGGAAAGCCGCCAAAGAAGGCCGTTCGGAAAAGGGTTGTGCTTACCTGGCACACCCCGCCGCCAATACCAAGGATCGTCTGGTCGCCTACAATAATCAGCGCCTCGGCATAACCGTTGTCCAGGCTGATATCGGTTAATTGACTGGCCATCGAAAAAGTTTCTCCCGGTGCAATGAGCAGGCCGTGAAAACTCTTCGCTGCGGCCTGAATATTTTGCACGCGTTCCGCGCTGGACCCGTAAAAATAGGAGGTCTGAACACTGACCGCTTCGCTAATTCCGAGATCGGCTGCGGTGGTGGTATCCATTGCCTGCGGATTGGTAATGTCGAAAGCCAGTTGAATGGTGTGTTCGCCTTTCTCAAGACCTGCTTGAATTGCCGTGAGCGTGTTTTGAACGTTAAGCTGCCGCCCGATGACTGCGTTATGCAGCAAGTCCAGCTGGTGCGTGTCGTCGTTAAAAATAAAGCGGGCGTTTTGCGCGTAGGTCTGTAAATTAGGTGCCAGGCTGCCGAGATACTGGATCAGCATTTCGGAGCTTATGGCTACCTTGTAAGTCTCCCCTTCGCCGTCACTTACCCGTTCGATTGCAAGCATTCCAGCCAGCATGGCTGGGCTCAACTCAAAGGGAGCTCCCTCAGCACTCATGCCTTCAGGCAAGGTCAGTACCAGAGGCTGGCTCAGGATTTGACGGACCACTTCTGCCTGCTCACTGGGATCCAGAATAACAGGCGGGGTTTCGTTGACAACCAGCGGAACCAGACCATCCTGTAAGGTTTGAACCTGATCCGAGACGGCTGAAAGGGAGGCGTCGATGTCCAGCGTGCGACCGACCTCACCCGAGCGAACGATCACCTCGGTGCCCTGGACGCCCAGGTTAGCCTCTACCACCGGCTTGTCGATCTGACCGGCTATCTGGATTAGGTATTGCCGTGCCAGGCGTTGATCAAAAACCAACGCGGGAGCCACATCAATGCCATCTGACCAGCCTTCATACTGGTCGAACAAGCGAGTCATTAACCCACCGGAACGCCCATAATCAAAGGCTAAGGCTGCTGAAGATCCGGGGTCGAGGAACAGCCCCAATTCCTGCGGGGGAACCACCCAGGCGGCGTCTCCATCCTGCAGCAATATTCGTCCGGTTTTAGAGAAGGTGATTTCACGGTTAATTTTTTCGGCGGCTTCCGCAGGGGAAAGACCCCCCAGGTCGACTCCCGACATTCTGACACCGGGATAAATCCGCCCGGCGTACACGATCTCGAACCCAAAGACGAATAGACCGCTAAAAAGGAAGAAGGTCACGAACCCTAGAACCAGCGATAGCAGGATGTGGTCCAGCAGAGGTCTTTTTTGAATTGCTTGTGGATGGGCAGCTGTTCTCATAATCTCCTAATTATAATGCGGTTCTGTTTGGCCGGTTTTTGACCATTCGAAAAAAATAAAAAAGAAAACAGTATTATGGAAAGACGTTAATATGCTGAGGGGAGTTCCCGGCGAAATCGAGGTTATGTCTGCAAACAAAAGAGCAATATTGAAAATTGGTCATTGAATCCCTTGACAAGGATAATCTGAGGTGTATAATACCGCCCGTTGCCTAAATCAAGGCAGCTTGGTCAAGCAAGCAACAGCAGACCAGTAAAAACAGAATAGCGTTACTTCCGAAAGGAAAAGCCTGGGGCGGTCAGCAAGAAAAAGACCAAAACCCTTGACAACCGGTGTGAAATTCGTTAGAATTGAATTTCCAAACTGTTAGAAGATCTTGCGGAAATATAGATCTGTAACAATTGAAAACAGGTTGGCAGCAAGGGGACCAGGCCTGACAAGGACGTCGAGATGATGAGCCGGTGTTGACCACAACTGCAAGGAGTGAGGACATCGGCGATTTTATCGCCTGCCATTGACAGACAAAACCCAGTTGAGTGAAAACTGGCCCCACGGAAGAACGCGGAACCTTAACAACTGAAGAGTGATAGGAAACAAGCCAAATAAATTTGTACAGCTTCGTCAATTTTCCGTAAACAACACCTGAATAAGGTGATATTTAGCGGAGAGTTTGATCCTGGCTCAGGATGAACGCTGGCGGCGTGCCTAATACATGCAAGTCGAACGGAGATTGTAGCAATACATTCTTAGTGGCGAACGGGTGAGTAACGCGTTGGTGACCTGCCCCGAAGTGTGGGATAACAGCTCGAAAGGGTTGCTAATACCGCATGTGGTTTTTCGGATTAGATGCCGAATTTCTAAAGGAGAAATTCGCTTCGGGAGGGGCCTGCGTCCCATCAGCTAGTTGGTAGGGTAATGGCCTACCAAGGCGATGACGGGTAGGGGACCTGAGAGGGTGGCCCCCCACAATGGAACTGAAACACGGTCCATACACCTACGGGTGGCAGCAGTAGGGAATATTGGTTAATGGGCGAAAGCCTGAACC
>JAJZTR010000093.1 GCA_021848775.1 Chloroflexota bacterium
GCCCGCCTGCCTGCGCATCCTCGACCCTGAGATTGAATCCGACAATTGGATGGTGCCTTTACAGGTGCGGGATACGATTCACCTTTCCAATACCAACCGGATTTCGCTCGAACCCCAGGCGGTTCCGCCTCGCGATTTATATATTCCTGAACCGGCTCACACCTGGTGCTACTACTTCGAGAAAGCCGACCTGGCACGCCAGTACAATGACTGGGCTGAGGTGGTCCGGCTAGCGGATATTGCCTTCGCTCTCGATGATTATCCCAACGATCCGGCTGAACGCATGCCGTTCATTGAAGGCTACGCTCATGGTGGCAACTGGCAGGAAGCGGTGGCTCAAACCCGGGCAGCAGCAGAGGTATCCCCTGTCATTCATCCCGTGCTGTGCCGATTGTGGGAACGAATCGACCGTGAGACGGAACCCGACAAGGCGCAAAATCAGGCCGTGGAATCCATCTTCGATCAATTGGGTTGTGCAAATAACCAGTGAACTTTTATTAATCAGCCGGTGATGCTGAGCCGCTTCCAATAGGCAATATTTTTTGCCGCCGCGGTTTCCGCATCCGGCAGCGGTAAAAATTCCCCCGAGATAAATCCGGCATAACCGGTCGCGTACAAAGCCGAGATAATCGAATGAAAATCCAGGTGCCCGGCACCCGGGTGCCAGCGGTTGGAATCCGCGACATGAAAGTGGAAGATGCGGCTGCCGCAGGCGCGGATACTCTCTTCGATCTGCGGTTCCTCGATGTTCATGTGGAAGGTATCCAGCAACAACCCAAAATTGGCAGTACCGACCCGATCGATCAAGTCCATACCCTGGGCAGCATCGTTGATCAGGGTGGTTTCATATCGATTGATGGGTTCCAGCGCCAGCTGCACACCGTCGGGAGCTGCCGCCCTGCTGCAGGCAGCCAACGCTTCGACCAACCATTCCTCTGCCTGGTGCTGGTCCACGCCGGGTTTGATGATTCCACGAATCAGGCCGATGATGATGACGGCGCCAAAGCGGGCTGCCAGCGGAATGTGGCTGTTAATCCGCTCGATGGCTGCCTGCCGGACTGCCGGATCGGGATCGGTAAAAGAAAGACCTTCCTCACCCCAGGCCTGCCCGGTGCCGATGGCAGGGACTTTCAGATTGTATTTTTTCACCAGGGCGTCCAGGGCTTCTACATCCACAAGCTGCGGATCGCGTACCGCCAGTTCTACTCCCTGGTAACCAAGCGCAGCTATTTTAGCCAGGTTATATTCAACGGCTCCTGATAGCGTCGCTGCCTGGAATTGGGTTTGCTGGGTGGAGAGGACAATCGAAAGATTCATACTCTTCAGTCCTAATCGGGGTCAATTTCAGCAATGGAATTGACCCCGAATTGATCAATGGGTCAGGCTAAATAGGTAATTTTGCTTTCAGAACGGTCGGTCTGCAGCTTGAGGATATTTTCCGGCAGTTCGTGCAGTCCGATTTTCTTGGTGCTCATTTTGGTCATATCCATTCCGTCCGCCATACATTCGATGACCCTAGGGAAAGTGCCATGACCGGAATGGCCTTGCGCGCCGATGATTTGCGCCCGGCGAACTTGCAGTACCTCTCCGGTCACCGGCATTTTGGCTTCAGCGCGGGCGGTGACGACCACCCGGCTGTTGAGGGTGCGGCCTTCCCAGATGACCCGTTCGATGCCGGGGTAGACCACTTCCGGTAAACCGGTAGCTTCCATGAACAGGTCGGCGCCCATGCCGTTGGTGATTTCCAGAACTCTGTCAGCAAAGTCCTCTTTTAGGGGGTTGATGTGAACATCAGCGCCCAGGCTCAAGGCCATTTTACTCCGATTCTCCTCGGTCTCTGAGATGATGACCTTGGAAGCGCCAGCGTGTTTCAAAATAGCGCAGGCAGCCAGCCCCACCGGCCCGCCGCCGAGGATCACCACCCGGTCGCCAGGGCGGATGCCGCCGCCGCGCTCAATGACAGCGTTGTACGCAACCGATGTCGGTTCACACAGGCTGCCCGCAATAAAAAGATCTCGCTCGTTTTTGTACCTTGCCCGCAGCGGATCGAGGCTCCACAACGTCCGGGCTGGAACCACCAGATATTTGGCGTAGGCGCCGTTGACATTAAAGCCGATTTCATCCAAACGCTCGCAATGGTTGGGCCAGCCGTCGGCACAGGGCTTGCAATTGCCGCACCACAGCATTTCCTCAGTGGTGACGGCTTCACCGCCATTAAACCGCTTATTGGTATTTTTATCGAAAGCTTTCTTCCCGGCCTCAACCACCACGCCGGAAAGCTCGTGCCCTAAAATACTCGGGAAGCCGGTCAACCCGGGATAGAAGATATAGCCATCTTCATCCGCCTGAGCCATGTGCACATCTGAACCACAAATGCCGCAGGCTTTCACCTCCAGCAGCACTTCATCCTCGCCCGGGGTGGGAATATCATATTCGCGGATTTCAAAGCGCGGGTTTCGCCAGACCTGGCTGCCCAGGTAGGTTTGCCTGCCTTCGATGTCTTTCTTGCCGAGTTTAAATCCCGGTTTTGGATCCCAGTCTGCTACCAGGGTCACTCCTTCCATTTTGCCTTTCATTTATCATCTCCTTTGAGGGGAATTGTGTACATTCGAAAACTAAACCTCGGTTCCCTGACCGATCCGCGGGATGGCGTACACCGGCTTCCAGCCAGGGCTGAGCGGTTCGCGCAGGTAGGGTTCCATTTCTTTTTCGGTGCGCAGGGTAACTTCCTCCACGGGGGGGACTCTGCCGGCCGGGAATGCCTCCAGCACATCATCATGCCAGAGGGTCAGGTATTTCAGGATGGCAGCCATGGGCCGTTTGCCTTTTTGCGCCGTGCCCGATTTTGCCTTGCCGACCACACCCTCAGGCGTGGCTGCGATTTCAATGGCAAAATGACCTTCGCCTTCGGACCAACGGCTGGGCCGGGAAAACGGGTCAACCGATTTATCGAAATGTCCTTCGGGAAGGTAGCTCTTGCCCTCGGTGTCTACCGCATAGTTCATATCCACCATTTCGGGGTGCAATAAAAGGCTGAGCGAAGTTTCCGATTCGTCCGCGTGCACAAAGTTGGTGTCCATCTGACCGCCGCGCTCGACCGGACGGAAGAATTCACGCACACCACGGTGCCAATCGATGACGCGGAAGATGCCCGGCAGCTGGTAGCGTTTGACGAATTCCTGCACCGCCGATTCCAGCATCCATAGCTGCCCGTGGTTGTTGACGATCAACTGCTTGCGGAAGCCGTCGTTCCAAAGGCCCAGCATCACATCGATCATCATCTCGCGCACCACATGTTCGCGCACGATCACCGTGCCCGGCATACCTACGTGGTGGTACGGATGACCGCCGTAGTTGAGCGGGGGGAGAGCCAAATTGACCGGCGCGCCGCGTTTGGCAGTGAAGCGGCGGACACCTTCGCAGATGGCGCTGACATACAAGGTATCAGCTGCACTCGGCAAGTGCTGCCCGTGTAATTCGGTGCAGCCGACCGGGATGAACACGATATCGTTTTTCTTGCGGTTGGCTTCGACCTGCCAGCGCGTGGTGGTCTGGATGTACGATCCGGGTTTGCCCCATTCCACCGGGGAGGGGATGCTGTAATCCGCCAAAATGGCATCGATTTCCGCATCACTGGCTTCCCATACTTCTTTTTTCATTCGTCCAACCGCGTTATCTTCAAAAAAGAGGTCCGGCTGGTTTGTGGATAAATATCCCTGGGGAACTTTTGTGTCAGTCATTTTTCACTCCTGTATTTACACTGTTTTTGTGATTAATCGTTTTATCTGGCAGGACTTTTCCTGGATTTAATATATTCATTGGATCGAATGCCTGCTTTATCCGTCTTTGAAGTTCAATTGAGACCGGTCCTAATGCGCGTTCCATATAGGACCGTTTGAGCGTCCCCACACCGTGTTCACCGGAAAGGGTGCCGCCCAGTTCAAGCGCGACGGCGAATTCCTCGGCAACCATCTGCCCGACCTTCGCCCATTGTTCCGGGTCACGCTTGTCGAAAAGAATATTCGGGTGCAGGTTTCCGTCACCGGCGTGACCAAAAATGACGATCGGCAGCCCATATTTTTCGCTGATGCTTCTCAGCCTGCGCACAGCTTCAGGGATGGCGCTGCGTGGAACGGTAATGTCCTCGCCCAGTTTGTTGGGCGCGCGGCGCGCCAGGGAAGGTGCAAGAGATTGGCGGGCTTTCCACAGGCTCCGCCTGTCAGGCTCATCCCTGGCTACGGTAACTTTACGCGCGCCCTGTACACGGCAGATGTCCGACGAGGAATCGATTTCCTGTGACACACTGATTTCGTGCTGCCCATCTGTTTCTATCAAAAGGATGGCGCCAACATCCAATGGCAGCCCGAGGTGCATCGCTTCCTCGATGCAGCCAATAGCGGTATTGTCCATCAGTTCCAGCGTGGCAGGGACAATCCCCGCTGCCAGGATGGCATTCACGGCCACCGACGCATCGTCGATGCTGTCAAACTCCACCAGGGCGGTGCACATGAATCGCGGCCTGGCGATCAAGCGCAGCAGAGCTTCGGTGATAACGCCCAGCGTCCCCTCAGATCCCGTGAAGAGTGCGGTGAGGTCATACCCGACCACGTCCTTGATGACTTTGCCGCCGGTGTGGATGATTTGCCCGTCAGCGAGCACCACCGTCAAACCCAGTACATAATCGCCGGTGACGCCGTACTTCAGGCAGCGCGGTCCGCCTGCATTGCAGGCAATGTTTCCACCGATGGTCGAATGGCGAATACTTGAGGGGTCAGGCGGATAAAAAAGACCTATCTTTTCCACAGCAGCTTGCAGGTCCGCGGTGATGATCCCAGCCTCGACCTGCGCGATGGCATTCTTTTCGTCGATTTCAAGCAGCCGATTCATGCGGGTCATGCTCAACGCGATCCCGCCGCTGAAAGGCACAGAGGCTGCTGCCAGCCCGGATGCCATGCCGCGTGGCACGACAGGTATTTTCTCTTGGGCGGCCAGCCTGATTACCTGGCTGACCTGTTCTGTGGTACGCGGCAGCACGACAACATCCGGCTGGTGTTCCTCGAAAGTGCTGTCATAACTGTACACGGCTAAATCTTCATGCGTATGCAGCACACCGTCCTTGCCGATTATTTTCTCCAATTCGGAAATCAACGAGGGATTCATTCAGCCGTTTCTCCGCAGGTGTACGCCCGGTCGAGCAGGGAGATGGGATGAACCACCTCGACGTCCAATTTACGGCGTTTGATGCCCGTAGTGAGCTGCATCTGACAACCGGGGCAGCCGGATGCAATCATCTCAGCGTCCGTGCTCTTCAAGTTTTCCATTTTTCGATCCAACACTTTGAGAGATGTTTCGTAATGGCTGATCAGCTGGCTGCCGGCTGATCCGCAGCACCAGTCGGATTCGGGCAGTTCGATAAAATCGATGCCATCGATCATTTGCATCAATTCGCGCGGCTGCTGCCAGACCTTTTGCGCGCGGCGCAAATGGCAGGGATCGTGATAGGTGACGCGTGCTTCGATCCTGCCCCTGGGTTTTTCCAGCGGGATCGACATCAAAAATTCGCTCACATCCCGGACTTTGGCGCTGAACGCCGCTGCCCGTTCCGCCCATTCGGGTTCATCTGCCAGAATTTCACCATAATCTTTAAGCATCGAACCACAGGTGGCACAGTCGGTGACAACTACATCTACGGTGCTATTTTCGAACAGCTCAATATTGGTTCGGGCATGGTCTTTGACCAAATCCATCTGGCCGTATCCGGCAGCCGGCATGCCGCAGCAGGTGGTATCTTTAGGCGTGATGACGGTACAATTGTTGCGTGCCAGAACCCGGACGGTTGCTGCCGATTCCTCGGCGAACATCAAACTCTGGACACAGCCAAGAAAGAATCCAACCCGCTGCCGACTTTCTCCTTTGGCCGGTGTGGTCTCCGGCAGCACCTGTCGCAACGGCCGGGTGGGCTGGTGTGGCAGCATGGCTTCCATATCGCGCAGCTGCCCGGGAAAAAGCTTTTGAATGCCCAGGGTGTACACCAGCCAGCGCAGCCCCAGTTTCTGGTACAGGCGCAGTGGAAGCGTGGCTAACTCCATGCGACCGGGTACCTTGACCAACCCCCCAAATAAAGCATTTTTCCAGCCGGCCGGATTGAGCTTTTCCTGCACATGACGCATTTCCACAGCCAGTTCGGCCGGTTTAATACCCACCGGGCAAATTTCATCGCAGGCCAGGCAGTCAAAACAAGCATACATTTGTTCGATCAGGTTGGGGCTGAGTTCCAATTCGCCATCCAGACCTTTGCGCGCCAGTGCCACCCGTCCGCGCGGAGATGCGATTTCATTTTTATACTCCCGGTAGGTAGGACAGACGGCCAGACACAAACCGCAGCGAATGCAGTTCAGGTATTCATCTTCTTGGGGTCGGATCAGAGAAGCGGGTAGAGACACAGTATCAACCTAATAATTGGCATCATTCCAATGAAAAATGCGGGGAAAGGATCTTTACCGCAGCGGCTTTTGCCCTGCGAGCCACATCCAGCGGGTCCTGCCCCCAGTATTCGGGGCGGAACAATTCGATGGAGCAGTGCCCATTGTATCCAATAGCCTTAAGTTTGGCGCAGAAGGCATCCAGCGGGATGACTCCTTCACCGGGGAGAATACGGGAACCGTCGGTGATGGCTTCTTTGGGCAAATCCTCCACATCATCCAGATGGAAGGCAAAGATCTTGTCTGGATCGATGGCATCCAATTCATCAAGCAGACCGCCGCCCGCGTAAAAGTGGGCTGCATCCAAGACCAACCCAACGTTATCGAGGTCAACTTTCTGCACGATTTCCCAGGAACCGCGCGGTGTGCGCACGGATGCCCAGCCGAAACCCAACGCCTCGAACGCCAACTTTACGCCGAACGGCCGGGCAATTTCGCCAAGATCGCGCAATACTGCGACATATTCCTGGACAATTTCACTCCAGGCGGTTTCATGGTGGGGGATGGGGCTGGGTACCACGGCAATGGTCGGGCAGCCGATGGCTTGAGCCAGGGTGCTCATCTCCTCGCATTGCTTTTGAATCTCAGGATATTCCTTGCCGCGAAACCCGATAAAAACAATGGCATCCAAAGCCACTGGTGAAATCTGGCTGGTATGAAATAAGGCAATTAATTCTTCCATGGAATGATTCACAAGATATTGGTCCGCCTTGGCAGCCCAAACCTCCAATCCGCTGAAGCCGGCCTGAGCGCTGGCTTCAATATCTTTTTCCAGCGGGGAGGTCATGGTGGTGGCACCGTGAAATGCAAGTTTCATTACCTTTTTCCCTTGTTCGGCATGGAACAAAACCTTCATCGAATCAGATTTTTTCTAATTAGTGCCTGTCGAACTCGCTGATTTTCACCGGCCGTTTCTCGCGGATCGATTTCCAGGCCGCCAGGCCAAGCACAACCGCCATGCGTCCATCCTGCCCGGAGACGGGGGTTGGTTTATCATCGCGCACGCATTCCACAAATTGACGCACTTCTTCGACGTAACAGGGAGCATAACGCTGCATGAAGAAATAAGGCAGTTTGGCGCTGTGGAACCCGTCGCGGTCACCTTTTTGGATGGTGGTTTCCGCTTCATTGTCAACCCGGGCCGCTCCATCCGTGCACAGGATTTCGAGGCGCTGGTCATACCCATAGACCGCCTGACGGCTGTTATCGATGGTGCCAATGGCGCCATTTGCGAATTTTAGCGAGACTACAGTGGTATCCAGATCGCCGAACTCAATAATTTGGGGAGTCAGCAGCACATTGCCGATGGCGTAAAGCTCATCCACTTCACCGATTTGAAAACGCGCCATGTCGAAATCGTGGATGGTCATATCGAGGAACATCCCGCCGCAATCCCGCAGGTATTCCATCGTTGGTGATTCCGGATCCCGGCTGATGATGTGCAAAATGCACGGACGGCCTATCTCACCAGAGTTGACGATTTGGTGAACCCGCTGAAAGCTTTTATCGAAGCGGCGGTTGAACCCCACCTGCAATTTCACGCCTGCTTTTTCGACGACAGCCAGGGCTTCATCCATATCATCAAGCTCAAGTGAAAGCGGTTTTTCACAAAAGATATGCTTACCGGCAGAGGCAGCATCCTTGATGATCATGGGGTGGGTCGGCGTATTGGTGGCAATCAAAACCGCTTCGATGGATGGGTCGGCCAGGAGTTCATGGTAATCTTTGACCACCCGCTGAATATCCAACTCGTCAGCGACAGCCTGAGCGACTTCCAGCCGGATATCGCAGATGGCAACCAGATTCGCCTGTGGAATCTGCCGTACCAGATTGGTCACATGAACGCTGCCCATCCGGCCGGTGCCGATGACAGCAATGTTAACTTTTCGGGTCATTCAATTTCCTCCAAATTCTCTGTGTCCCTGATGCTACGGCCGCATGACGATTTTCATGGCTTTCTTTGGGATCCGTCCAAGTGTTTTCATGTCAAGTCCCAGATCTTCGAACGCCGTAAGACCATCATCCAGTGAAATAACCTTGGTGAAGAAGGGAGCCATATTCAAGCGATTTTCACGGAAGATGCGAATGGAAGGAACCATCGTATTTTGACCGAGATATAGCCCCAATATCTTGGTAGCCCAGCGGGTGATCTCGTTGGGCACAACCGTGGTGGTGACGCTTGAATCCATGCCAAACGGCAGTACTTTTCCGCCGGGGGTGACGCATTTCAACGCCTGTCCGAATGCGTTACCGGTAGCCTCGATGACGATGTCCGCTTTGCGGCCATAGGTGAATTCGGTGATCTTTTCGACCACATCCACCTCTTCCGGGTTCCAGACGGTCAGCCCGCATTCTTTGGCCACTTGAATACGGAATGGATCGATCTCCGTGACAGCGACCTTGGCAGCGATGTTCTTGGCGAACTGGGCGAACAGGTAACCGATGGGGCCAAAACCCAGGATCAACACGTAATCGTAGGGCAGCATCTGCAGGGTGTTCATGCCGTTGACCACGGTGGCGAGGGTTTCCACCTGGGTGCCCAGAATGTCGTCGATTTCATCCGGCAGGACAAAGCACTGCTTTTCGGGAACCAGACAGTACTCGGCATAGCCGCCGTTGCGCATGACACCCAGCGCGCTGGTCTTAATATCCACACATTGGCTGGTAAGACCCATTCGGCAGAAATCGCAGAAACCGCAGCGGATGTTGTTGTCGACCGAGACTCGGTCGCCAAGCTTCATGTGGTGCACATGCGAACCTACCTCGACAATCTCGCCGCAGAATTCATGCCCAAGTACGGTGTTCGGGCGGAAGTGATGCTTGCCTTCGACTATTTTTACATCACTGCCGCAAATGCCGACCGCTTTCACCCGCAGCAGGACATCGTCAGGGTCTTTGACATGCGGGATGGGCAAATACTCCATCTCCACTCTGCCAACATCCTTCATTACCAGGGCTTTCATTTGGTCCATTTTTAAATCTCCCTTCGAAACCTTATTTGTATAACCATGTTTATGATTTCAATCTGGTTTTTAAATTTCTTTCCGCTTAATTTTCTAGGCTGGACCTGCAGTTGGTGAGGTATCAGCGGCGAAGGGGAGTAAATGACGGCTGAAATGTTCCTCCAAATTCCGGGCGTAAGCATCAGGATGCCTTCTTAGGATTGACATCAAGCGGTCATAGAATTGGTGGGTGCCATCTGAGTTTCGCTGGGTCAAGACCGACCCAAAGGTGACGTGCAATATTTCCCGGGCATCGAACTGGTTCAATAAACCTGACCAATCGGTGACCTCAGCGGGCTGCGGGGCTCGATCCACTTCGGCTGAAACATGATAGCTGGCGCGGTCAATTTCATACCGCTCGCAGGCGAAGGCGAAGATTTCGCGAAAGAGGTCAACATCAATTGCGGCGATGGTGCGCAAGGCTTCCAGGTAACTGGTGCCGGCTGTTTTCAAGTGCACCAGTCCGCACGTCTGACGCATGGCTGCCGGGTAGATACTGAATTTGTCCGAGCCGGAATGAAGGCTGAGCTTGTACGGTCCAAACTCGCGGGCAATAGCCGCGTGACCGGCGATATCGGCCTCGAATTCCGCCGGGTTTCCAATATAATCCACCCCTTTTTCGAATCGGCCAACAAAACGAGGTGCCAGGCTGACCCATCGGACGCCCATCCGTTTCAACTCGCTGGCAATATAAATGTGCTCTGCGTGCGAGGTGGGTTGGTCGGTTTCATCGACGGATACTTCCAGCTCGAAAGCGGCAGCCCCGGCTAATTTTTCCAAATGATGGTACATGACTGCCACATGCTGCACAGCGTGGCCGTACTTGACCAGAGCTTTATAAAGCGTATTTTCAGTAAACTGCAGGATGCGTCCTTCCAGATCATATCTGCGGTTGAGGAATGAATATGCCTCATCTTTCATTTCGGATGAGAAAGTCTCGGCGATTGCTAACAGGTCGTTCAGGCTGGCCGACTCCGCGCGGTTATCGACATAATCCCCCGGATCGATGGTGAAAAAGGTGAAACCAGCCGTAAAACAAGAATCAATATCCTGAATGGTTTTCAAATGGTCAGCGTCCGCGCCAAAGCCGCTCCGCCAACCTTCCTGGAAAACGCCCCACATGGCATCATCCATGACTTGAACCGGGCTGCGGCCGGTGCGTGCCATTTCACGGATGGATTGCTGTGCAAATATGGGTGCGATATTTCCATCCGTTCGCTGAACGGCTTTCACGTGCCCGGGAGTAGCCAGGCCCAGGCGGTCGCCCATTCCGGCCGAAGTCTGCGTTCCCAGCAACTTTGGGCGAAGCCAGGGCAGCTTTGAGCGCAACCCGGCTGCATTTTCAGGCGTCAGCGGGCAGACCTGCAAGGTCTGACCTTCGAATTCAGATGCATCTCCAACAAAACCCGAGACCACAGGAGGATGAAGTTGACCAAGCACGGCAAGTTTTATTACAG